>NZ_JAIWPR010000001.1 GCF_021191635.1 Alterluteimonas quercicellularis | reverse complement strand
AGGAGCGCGCTCGCGCGCGATGCCTTATCTGTCGGCGCCGGACGGTCAGAGCATCGCGCGCGAGCGCGCTCCTACGGATGGGAACGAGCGCACGCGCGCGCATCGCGTCCGGCGCTCAGGTCGCCAGTTCCAGCGGACCGACCCGCGCCACCGTGCGCCGCCAGGCCTCGCGCGCCTGCGCGCGCCGCAGCCAGTCCTGCAGGTGCGGCCAGGCTTCGATGCCGCTGCGCGCGGCCAGCGCCTGCACCGCGAAGCTCATCTGGATGTCGGCCGCGCTGAACGAGGCGCCGGCGAACCACGGGTGCGCCGCCAGCGCGTCGTCCATGTACTGCCCGTTCGCCCGCAGCTGCGGCGCCACCAGGCTGGCGGTCACCCGGTCGGCGATCGTGCGCGCCACGGGACGGGCGAAGAACGGCATGCGCGCCTCGCGCACCCGCTTGAGGATGAGCGACACCAGCAGCGGCGGCATCGCGCTGCCCTCGGCGAAGTGCATCCAGTAGTGCCAGCGCACGCGCTCGGGCGCGCCCACGGCCGGCGCCAGGCGCGACTGCGCATCGTAGCGCTCCAGCAGCGTCTCCACGATCGCGCCGGACTCGGCGAGCGCCTCGCCGCCGTCGACCACCACCGGCGAGCGCCCGAGCGGGTGCACCGCGCGCAGCTCCGGCGGCGCCAGCAGCGTGTCGGGGTCGCGGCGGTAGCGCACCACCTCGTAGTCCAGCCCCAGCTCCTCCAGCAGCCAGACGATGCGATGGGAGCGCGATTTCTCCAGGTGGTGGACGACGATCATGGGCACGGCCTGCCGCGGGGACGGGGCCGGATTCTACGCAGCGGGGCGGTGACGAACCCGCCAGCGCCGCTCAGAACACGTCCGCGATCCGTCGCGAGCGCCGCCAGCTGGCAAGCGCAGCAGGATCGTGAACAGGTTCTCAGCCCTCCAGCGCCTCCCAGCGCCGGTAGGCCTCATCCAGCTCGGCCTGGGCCGCGGCCAGCTCGGTGTTGTGGCGGGCGATGGCGTCCGCGCCCTGCTGGAAGAAGCCCGGCGCGTGCATGGCCTCGGTCGATGCCGCGACCGCGGCCTCCAGCGCCTCGATGCGAGCCGGCAGCGCCTCCAGCTCGCGCGCGTCCTTGTAGCTGAGCTTGCGCCGCTGCGGCGCGGGCGCGGGCACGGGCGCGGGCTCCGGTGCCGAGGGCGCCGCGCGCGTGGCGCGCGCCGGTGCCGCGGGTTCGGGCCGCTGCCGCAGCCAGTCCGAGTAGCCGCCGACGTACTCCCCCACCCGCCCCTCGCCTTCCATCACCAGGGTCGAGGTCACCACGTTGTCGAGGAAGTCGCGGTCGTGGCTGACCAGCAGCAGGGTGCCGGGGTAGTCGCCCAGCAGTTCCTCCAGCAGTTCCAGCGTCTCCACGTCGAGGTCGTTGGTCGGTTCGTCCATCACCAGCAGGTTCGAGGGCTGCGCGAACAGCTTGGCCAGCAGCAGGCGGTTGCGCTCGCCGCCCGACAGCCGCGCGATCGGCGCCCGCGCGCGCTCGGGGGTGAACAGGAAGTCCTGCAGGTAGCCGATCGCGTGCTTGCGCGCGCCGCCGACCTCGACGAACTCGCGCCCCTCGGCGACGTTCTCCAGCGCGTTCCAGTCCTCGCGCAGGGTGGCGCGGTACTGGTCGAAGTAGGCCACCTCGAGCTGGGTGCCCAGGCGCACGCTGCCGGACTGCGGCGCCAGTTCGCCCAGCAGCAGGCGCAGCAGCGTGGTCTTGCCGCTGCCGTTGGGGCCGACCAGGCCGATGCGGTCGCCGCGCAGCACCGTGGTGGAGACGTCGCGCAGCAGCGGGCGGCCGTCGGCGAACGCGAAGGCGACGTCGCGGGCCTCGATCACCTTGCGCCCGGAGGCCGACGACTGCGCTGCCTGCATGCGCACGTTGCCGGTCTGCTCGCGCCGCGCCGCGCGCTCGCTGCGCATGGCCTTCAGCCGCCGCACGCGGCCCTCGTCGCGGGTGCGGCGGGCCTTGATGCCCTGGCGGATCCACGCTTCCTCCTGCGCCAGCAGCTTGTCGAAGCGGGCCTGTTCCTGCGCCTGCGCGTTCAGGCGCTCCTCGCGCCGGCGCAGGTAGTTCTCCCAGTCGCCGGGCCAGGAGGTCACCTGGCCACGGTCGATCTCGACGATCCGCGTCGCCAGCGCGCGCAGGAAGCGGCGGTCGTGGGTGACGAACACCAGCGCCCCGCGCCACTCGCGCAGGAAGCCCTCCAGCCAGTCGATGGCGGCGATGTCGAGGTGGTTGGTGGGCTCGTCGAGCAGCAGCAGGTCCGGCGCCGACACCAGCGCGCGCGCCAGCAGCACGCGCCGCTTCAGCCCGCCCGACAGCGCGGCGAACGCGGCCTCGCCGTCCAGGCCCAGCCGTTCCAGGGTCTCGCCGACCCGGCGCTCGGTCTCCCACGCGCCCTCGCGCTCGATCCGCGCCTGCACCGCGGCCAGCGCGGCGGTGTCCACGGGCGACGCATGGGCGAGCCGGTGGTACTCGGCCAGCAGCGCGCCCTGCGCGCCGAGGCCGCCGGCCACCACGTCGAACACGCTGCCGGCCGCGCCCGCCGGCACTTCCTGCTCCAGCCGCGACACCCGCAGGCCGTCCTGGCGGCGGATCGCGCCGTCGTCGGGCTCCAGCTCGCCGGCCAGCACCCGCAGCAGGGTGGATTTGCCGGCGCCGTTGCGGCCGATCAGGGCGATGCGCTCGCCGGGCTCGATGGCCAGTTCGGCGCGTTCGAGCAGCGGCGGTCCGCCGACGCCCACGTCGACGGCGTTGAGGGTGATCAGGGGCATCGGCGCATTGTAGCGGCGCGCCCGCGCCCCCGTAGGAGCGCGCTCGCGCGCGATGCTTTTCTCGCGCAGCCCGAACGGCTGGTGGCCCCGACGGAAAAGAGCCTCGCGCGCGAGCGCGCTCCTACCCAGCCCCGCTACGAACTGCAGGACAGCATCGAGCAGCCGGCGCGGTCGCGCGCCCAGTCCGGGCGGCGCTGCGCGTAGTGGTCGCGGCCCGGCTGGTCGTCGCAGGGCCGCCGCAGCACCGCCTGCAGGGCCTGCAGCGGGCCGAGGTCGTCCTGCGCGGCGGCGTCGATGGCCTCCTGCAGCAGCCAGTTGCGCGGCACGTAGCGCGGGTTGGCTGCGCGCATGCGGGCGCGTCGCGCCTCGTCCGGCAGCGGATCGGCGGCGACGCGCTGCGCGTAGCGGCGCAGCCAGTCCTCGAAGGCCGGCCGCGCGGCGTCGAGGCGGGCCTCGTCGTAGAACGTCGCGCGCAGCGCCGGGGCGAGTCCCTGCGCGGGATCGGCCTCGCCGAGGGCGCGGAAGAACAGGGTCATGTCGGCCTCGCCCTCGTGCAGCAGCCCGAACAGGTCCTGCAGCAGCGGCAGGTCCTCGTCGCGCAGCGCCTCCAGGCCCAGCTTGCGCGCGCAGGCCTCGCGGTCGGCGGCGGCGAAGGCCTCGCCGTAGGCGTCGAGCCCGGCCTGCAGCGGCGCGGCGTCCTCGAACAGCGGCGACAGCGCCTGCGCCAGCCGGCCGAGGTTCCAGTGCGCGATGCGCGGCTGCCAGCCGTAGCGGTAGCGCCGGCCCTGCGCATCGGTGGTGTTCGGCGTCCAGTCCGGGTCGTAGGGCTCGATCCAGCCGTAGGGGCCGTAGTCGATGGTCAGGCCCAGGATCGACATGTTGTCGGTGTTCATGACCCCGTGCACGAAGCCCACCCGCATCCACTCGGCCATCAGCCGCGCGGTGCGCACGCAGACCTCGGCGAACCAGTCGCCGTCGGCGTGGGCGCGCCCGGCCAGGTGCGGGAAGTCGCGCGCCAGGGTGAAGTCGACCAGCCGCCGCAGCAGGCCCGCGTCGCCGCGCGCGGCGGGCAGCTCGTAGCTGCCGAAGCGCAGGAACGAGGGCGCGACCCGGCACACCACCGCGCCCGGCTCGGCCTCCGGGCGGCCGTCGTAGAACATGTCGCGCACCACCGTCTCGCCGGTGCCGACCAGGCTCAGCGCGCGCGTGGTCGGCACGCCCAGGTGGTGCATGGCCTCGCTGCAGACGAACTCGCGCAGCGAGGAGCGCAGCACCGCGCGGCCGTCGGCGCTGCGCGAGTACGGCGTCGGCCCGGCGCCCTTGAGCTGCAGTTCGTGGCGGCGCCCGTCGGCGCCCAGCGCCTCGCCCAACACGATCGCGCGGCCGTCGCCGAGCTGCCCGGCCCAGTGGCCGAACTGGTGGCCGCCGTAGCTGGCCGCGTACGGGTCCATGCCCGGCAGCAGCGCGTTGCCGGCGAAGACCTCGGCGAATTCCGGCGCCAGCACATCGCCCGGCGAGAAGCCGACCGCCTCGGCCACCTCCGGCGACCACGCCAGCAGCCGCGGCGCGCGCACCCGGGCCGGCGCGACCCGCGACCAGGCCGCGCCCGGCACCTGGCGCACCCCGGGCGCGGTGGAGGGATCGCCGGGCAGGTCGCGCAGGAAGGCGTTGTCGAAGCGGAGGGCGGACAGCGGCATGCGCACAGGGTACGCGGGCCGGCGGACAGCGGCATGCGCACAGGGTACGCGGGCCGGCGCGCAGGCGGCGTGCCGGCGGGACGCGGCCGTCGCCGCACTGAACGCGCGCCGGCGGCGGCCTGAGCGGCGGCCGGGTCTCGCGTACACTATGCGGTTCCCCACGATCTGCGCCTGACCGGTGCGAGAGACCGAGATGAGCGCCGACCCCGTACCGCCCACCGCCCCCTCCTTCGTCGAGCTCGGCCTGCCCGAGCCGCTGCTGCGCGCGCTGGCCGCGGTCGGCTACGAGACGCCCTCGCCGATCCAGGCGGCGACCATCCCGCCGCTGCTCGCCGGCCGCGACGTGCTGGGCCAGGCCCAGACCGGCACCGGCAAGACCGCGGCGTTCGCGCTGCCGGTGCTGTCGCAGCTGGACGCGAAGGCGGGCAAGCCGCAGGCGCTGGTGCTGGCGCCGACGCGCGAACTGGCGCTCCAGGTCGCCGAGGCGTTCCAGAAGTACGCCCAGCACATTCCCGGCTTCCACGTGCTGCCGATCTACGGCGGACAGGGCTACGCCCAGCAGCTGAGCGCGCTCAAGCGCGGCGTGCACGTCGTGGTCGGCACCCCCGGCCGCGTGGTCGACCACCTCGAGCGCGGCTCGCTGGACCTGTCCGAGCTGCGCGCGATGGTGCTCGACGAGGCCGACGAGATGCTGCGCATGGGCTTCATCGACGATGTCGAGGCGGTGCTCAAGCGCACGCCCGCCTCGCGCCAGGTGGCGCTGTTCTCGGCCACCATGCCCGCGCCGATCCGGCGCATCGCCCAGACCTACCTGCGCGAGCCGGTGGAGATCGCGATCAAGGCCAGCACCACCACCGCCAAGAACATCCGCCAGCGCTACTGGATGGTCAGCGGCGTGCACAAGCTCGACGCGATGACCCGCATCCTGGAGGCCGAGCCGTTCGAGGCGATGATCGTCTTCGCGCGCACCAAGATCGCCACCGAGGAACTGGCCGAGAAGCTCGCCGCGCGCGGCCTGGCGGCGGCCGCCATCAACGGCGACCTGGAGCAGAAGCAGCGCGAGCGCATCATCCAGCAGCTCAAGGACGGCCGCATCGACGTGCTGGTGGCCACCGACGTCGCCGCCCGCGGGCTGGACGTCGAGCGCATCAGCCATGTGCTGAACTACGACATTCCCTACGACACCGAGAGCTACGTGCACCGCATCGGCCGCACCGGCCGCGCGGGGCGCGCCGGCGAGGCGATCCTGTTCGTCAGCCCGCGCGAGCGCGGCATGCTGCGCGCCATCGAGCGCGCCACCCGGCAGCCGATCGAGGCGATGGAACTGCCGAGCGTGGAGACCGTCAACGAGCGCCGGGTGGCGAAGTTCCTCGACCGCATCGGCCAGGCGCTGGAGCACCCGCAGCACGGCATGTTCCGCGAGCTGGTCGAAGGCTACGAGCGCGAGCGCAACGTGCCGGCGATCGAGATCGCCGCCGCGCTGGCCGCGCTGCTGCAGGGCGAGACGCCGCTGCTGCTCGAGCCGCCGCGCGAGCGCCCGAAGGCCGAAACCGGGGTCAGAGCCGACTTTCCCCCCGACGCCCCGAAGGCCGCCCGCGCCCGCCACCGGAAAGTCGACTCCGACCCCGGTTCGCGGCAGGGCGAGCGGCCGGCCCGCGAGGACGCCCCGCCGCGCCCGCGCGCGCCGCGCGAGCAAGCGCCCGAGGCCGGCATGGAGACCTTCCGCATCGAGGTCGGCCACCGCCACGGCGTGCAGCCGGGCAACATCGTCGGCGCCATCGCCAACGAGGCCGACCTGGAGAGCCGCTACATCGGCCGCATCGACATCCGCGACGACCACAGCCTGGTCGACCTGCCCGAGGGCATGCCGCGCGAGCTGCTGGAACACCTCAAGCGGGTGCGCGTGGCCGGCCAGCCGCTGCGCATGCGCCGTGCCGAGGCCGGCGACGACCGCGGCGCCGCCCCGGCCGGCCGCCGCCCGCCCCGCCCCGGCGGCTTCAAGGGCCCGCGCAAGCCCCGCCCCGGCAAGTGAGGCGGGCACGGCACGCCCAGGGGCATGACAGGTCCTAGGCCCTAGAATCCGGCCATGCCCCGCATCCTGGTCTTCCAGCACGTCGCCGCCGAGCCGCTCGGCACGCTCGACCCGCTGATCCGCAGCCGCGGCCACCGCATCCGCTTCGTCAACTTCGAGCGCGACCCGCACGCGCGGCCGAACGTGGACCGCTACCGCGGGCTGGTGGTGCTGGGCGGGCCGATGAACGTCGACGAGCAGGCGCGGCGCCCGCACCTGCGCACCGAGCTGCACGCGATCGAGCGCATGCTGCAGCAGGGCAAGCCGGTGCTGGGCATCTGCCTGGGCGCGCAGCTGCTGGCGCACGTGCTGGGCGCGGACGTGCGCCGGCGCGAGGCACCGGAGATCGGCTGGTACGACCTGCACGCCACCCGGGCCGGCCGGCAGGACCCGGTGCTGGCGCCGCTGGGCGAGGTCGCGCGGGTGTTCCAGTGGCACCGCTACCACTTCGACATCCCGCGCGAGGCGGTGCACCTGGCGCGCAGCGCCGACTGCGAGCAGCAGGCGTTCCGCTGGGGCGACCGCGCCTACGGCTTCCAGTTCCACCTGGAGATGGACCGGCCGCTGGTGGAGCGCTGGCTGGACACCCCGGCCTACCGCGAGGAACTGGCGGCCTCCGGCCTGCCGCACGACGCCCAGTCCATCCGCGCCGCCACCGGCGCCCACATCGCCCGCATGCAGGCGCAGGCCGACGAGGTGTTCAACCGCTTCCTGGACCTGGTCGGCCGCCCGCAGCGGCGCATCGTGCTGCCCAGCCGCGAGTTCGGCTGAGCCGCGCTGACCCATCGCGCAAAACGCGCTCCCACGACTCGCCGCCCCTGTAGGAGCGCGCTCGCGCGCGACCGCTTTCGCCGGCGCTCCGGAAAAGCGGTTCCGGCCGTCGTTTGCCGCCGTCCGCGCGTGGCGACGCGTTCGTCTTCGCTACGGTGTCGGGCGACACCTGGCGCGGTCGCGCGCGAGCAAGGCGCGGCAAGAACGGCCGGCTAGCGCAGATCCACCCGCTCGTGCTCCGACAGCGCGTCCGGGTTGCCGGTGGCCGCGGCGGTGGCCAGGTACAGCACCTTGCCCAGCACGCTGCCCGGGCTGTCCCAGTACTCCACCGTCTCCGGCTCGACCCGGATCAGCCGCAGCCGGGGATCGTCCTTGCCCTCGGGGAAGAAGATCCTCATCGGCGCCGACCACAGCGCCTCGATGCGGGCGCGGTCGTCGACCACGCTGGCGCGGCCGGAGACCGAGACGTAGGTGTTCTTGCTCGGGCTCTCGTAGGCCAGGCAGACCCGCGGGTCCTGCCCGATCTCGGCCACCTTGCCGCTGTCGGCCGAGGTCGCGAACCAGAGGCTGCCGTCGGGCTCGACGCGCTGCGTGCGCAGCGGCCGGCTGACGAGCCGGCCGTCGGCGGTGCGGGTGGTGAGCATGGCGATCTCGACGTCGTCGATCAGCTCGGCGAGGCGCTCGACGAGCTCGCTGCGGTCCGGTCCGGTCATGACGGGCTCCTGCTGAGGAAGGCAAGCCGATGCGCGGCGGAACGGCGGACGGGGCGCTACCGGAGGATGGAACCGACCACCTCGCCCAGCCCGGGCCAGCCGGCCATCGGCGCGAAGAACCAGTATGCGCCGACCAGCACCGCCACCCACAGGCCGATCTTCACCACGGTGCCGATCAGCTTGTAGGCCAGGTACAGGCCGATCGCCGCGGCGAGGATCGCGAGCCAGCTCATGCCGCGCTCCGGGCGTCGGCCAGCGCCGCCAGGTCCGGGCCGAGCGCGACCCGCTCGTCGAAGACGAAGCAGCCGCCGTCGTAGCCGGCGCCGCCCACCGCCTCGAAGTAGCCGAGGATGCCGCCGTCGAGCTGCAGCACGTGGCCCATGCCCTGCGCGCGCATCCACAGCGCCGCCTTCTCGCAGCGGATGCCGCCGGTGCAGAAGCTCACCACCGTGGCGCCGGCGAGCGCCTCGCGCCGCGCCAGGACGGCCTCGGGCAGGTCGGTGAAGTTGTCGATCGGCAGCGTCTGCGCGCCGGCGAAGGTGCCGTAGCCGACCTCCTCGCGGTTGCGGGTGTCGAGCAGGACCACGCGGCGCCCGTCGTCGTCCGTGCCCCGGGCCAGCCAGCGCGCCAGCGTCCGCGGCGCGACCGCCGGCGCGCGGCCGGCCAGCGGCGAAGCGCCCTCGCGGCGGAAGGCGATGATCTCGCGCTTGACCTTGACCTTGAGGCGGGCGAACGGCCGCTGCGCGCTGACGCTGCGCCTGGCCTCCAGCGCGGCGAAGCGCGCATCGGCGCGCAGCCAGTCGAGGAAGCCGTCGATGCCGGCGGCGTCGCCGGCCAGGAACAGGTTCATGCCCTCGCCGGCCACCAGCACGCTGCCCAGCAGCCCGCGGTCGCGGGCGGCGGCCTCGACGGCATCGGCCAGCGCGCGCGGATCGGCGACGGGCACGAAGCGGTAGGCGGCGATGCTGGTGTGCATGCGGGGCATTCTACCCACGGCCGGCGCCGGGGTTGCCGTGCGCCCCTAACCCCGCGGCCGGCCCTGCGCGTCCAGCGCGGAGGCGGCCCACATGTTGTCGACCAGGTTCGGGTAGCGGCGCCCGGCCTCGCGGGCGCGCGCCTGGGCGGCCTCGCGCTGGGCCGCGGTCAGGCGGGTCCGCGCCGCCTTCGGCTTCGGGTTGTCGCGCTGCCAGGGCTTCGGAGCCGACTTGGGGTCGTTGAACACGCGGCGCGTGGGCATGGGAATCCACCGACGGAGGCGACCCGAGAAGCCTCCCAGGGCCGCCGTCGTCGGGCGGTGAGCGCGTCTCAGAACCTGTTCACGATCCGTCGCGAGCGCCGCCGGATGGCGCGTGGCGGAGCGCAGTGTACGAGCGGTCCATGAGCATGGGTGGCCGCCATCCCTGGCGGCCACCCTGCGGGCCATCGCCGGCGCGATGTCAAGAACCGCTCCAGGCGGTTCTTTCGAGCACCGCACGCGCGCCGGCTGGCAAGCGCAGCAGGATCGTGGACAGGTTCTCAGGGCGCCTCCACGTGGTCGCGCACCCAGCGGTCGAACAGGCGCACGCCGAAGGCGGTGGCACCCGACGGCGAGGTGGCGGTGCCGGCGGTCTCGTTCCAGGCCATGCCGGCGATGTCCAGGTGCGCCCACGGGGTGTCGCGGTCCACCCACTCGCCGATGAAGTGCGCGGCGGTGCCGGAGCCGGGCCGCCCGCCGCCGTTGCGCAGGTCGGCGATCGGCGATTCCAGCATCTTGCCGTAGCCGCGATGCATGGGCATGCGCCACAGCGCCTCGCCCGAGGTCTCGCCCGCCGACAGCAGCTGCCCGGCGAGCGCATCGTCGCGGCTGAAAAGCCCGGCGTAGTCGTTGCCCAGCGCGGTCACGATGGCGCCGGTCAGGGTGGCGATGTCGACGATCGCGCGCGGGCGGTGGCGGTCCTGCACGTACCAGAGCGCGTCGACCAGCACCATGCGCCCCTCGGCGTCGGTGCTCATGACCTCGTAGGTGCGGCCGGCCGCGGTGCGGATCACGTCGCCGGGGCGCACGGCGCCGCCGGAGGGCATGTTCTCGGCCAGCGCCGCCACCGCCACCGCGTTGACCGGCGCCCGGCGCCCGGCCAGGGCCAGCAGCGCGCCGGTGGCCGACGCCGCGCCGGTCATGTCGTACTTCATCCGCCACATCCCGTCGTTGCCCTTGATCGAGATGCCGCCAGTATCGAAGGTGATGCCCTTGCCGACGAAGGCCACCGGCGCCTCGCCGCGCGCACCGCCGTCGTAGCGCACCGCCAGCAGCCGCGGCGGGCGCACGCTGCCCTGGCCCACGGCCAGCAGCGAGCCCATCCCCAGGCGCTCCATCGCCGGGACGTCCAGCACCTCGATGCTCACGTTCGGCATGCCGGCGAAGGCCTCGCGGGTGCGGCGCACGAACTCCTCCGGCCACACCGCGTTGGCGGGCTCGGTGACCAGGTCGCGGGCGAAGCGCACGCCCTCCGCGACGGGCTGCCAGTCGCGCGCGTAGGCCTGCGCCGCCGCCGCGCCGGCGGCGGTGCGCACGACCAGGTCGCCGCGGCCGGCCTGCGGCGCCTCCGCTCCCTCCGCGTCCGCGCTACGCGCGGTGCGGTACTTGTCGAAGCGATAGCCGCCGAGCGCGGCGCCGAACGCCAGGTGCGAAGCGGCGCCCGGCTCGTCGCCGGCCCACAGCAGCTCGATCCGCGGCGCGGTGCTGCCGGCGGCGAACTGGCCGACGCGCCCGCCGATGTCCTCCAGCGCGCGGGCGTCGAGCGGCGAGGTGCCGGCGCCGACCACCAGCACGCGGTCGAACGGCGCCAGGCCCGGCAGGTCGAGCCGGGTGTCCGCGCGGCCCTTGAAGCCGGCGGCGGCGACCGCGCGCGACAGCGCGCCCGCGGCGGCGGCATCGACCGCGGCGAATGCGCCGGACTGCGGCCCGTCGCCGCGCATGGCCACGGCCACGGTGCCGCCCTGCGGCACGGCGTAGTCGTCGAAGCGGATCTCGCGCTGGGCGGCGGCGGGCAGCGCGAGGCAGGCGAGCAGGAACGCCAGCAGCCAGCGCTGCGGCGGGATCGGTCGGGACATGCGGACTCCGGGAAAGGCGGGACGAAGGGACGCGGGGGGCGTTCCCGACCTTAACGAAACCGTCACGGCAGGCCGGGTGCCGTTGGTCACGATATTCAACCATCCGGTTGACGGATTCCCGAAACAGGGAGATATTCAACCCCATGGTTGAACATGACGCCCCCGCCGGTCCCGACGACGCGCACCTCGATGCGTTGTTCCGCGCCCTGGCCGATCCGACCCGGCGCTCGATGCTGCACCGCCTGGGCGCCGGCGAGCGCACGGTGGGCGAACTGGCCCGCCCGCTGGCGATGTCGCTCGCCGCCGCCTCCAAGCACATCCGCGTGCTGGAGCGCGCCGGCCTGGTCCGCCGCGAGGTGGACGGCCGCACCCACCGCGTGCGCCTGGACCCGATGCCGCTGCACGCCGGCGCGGAGTGGCTGCGCCACTACGAACGCTTCTGGACCCGTCGCCTGGATGCGCTGGCCGCGCTGCTGGAAGCCGGGGGCCCGTCTCCGCCTGCATCGCCGGCGCGGCGGCGCCCGCCGGGCGGCCGCCCATGACCGGTCCGGTACGGCGCCGGGCTCCGAACCCCGGGACGGCCCGCCTGCGGCGCGCCGCCCCGTCCGCACCGCCCACCCGCTGAGGAGATCCGCATGTCCGGCTACATCGACGGTTTCGTCCTGCCCCTGCCCCGCGACCGCGTCGACGACTACCGGCGCATCGCCGAGGCCGCGGCGCAGATCTGGAGGGCGCACGGCGCGCTCGAATACTGGGAGTGCGTCGGCGACGACCTGTGGATCGACGGCACCCGCAGCTTCGCCGACCTGGTCGGCGCGTCCGATCGGGAGACCGTGGTCTTCGCCTGGGCGCTGTTCGCCTCGCGCGAGGCGCGCGACGCGGCCAACGCGAAGATCGCCGCCGATCCGGCCGTGGCCGGCCTGATCGATCCGTCGAACCCGCCCTTCGACATGGCGCGGATGGCGGCCGGCGGCTTCCGCCCGCTGGTGCGCGCCTCGGCCCGGGAGGTCGGGTGATGGCCGCCCTCCTCGGCGGCGAGGCCGGAACCCAAGCAGGCGAGGACACGGCATGAGAATCGAGTATCTGGAAATCGTGAGCCTGGACATGGACGCGGTCTGCGCGGAGTACGCCGCCGTGCACGGCGTGCGCTTCGGCGCCCCCGATCCGGCGCTCGGCAACGCCCGCACCGCGCCGCTGGCCGGCGGCGGGCTCGTGGGCGTGCGCGCGCCCCTGCGCGACACGGAGGCGCCGGTGGTGCGGCCCTACTGGCGGGTCGGCGACATCGCCGCCGCGGTCGCGACGATCGCGGCGGGCGGCGGCGAAGTCGCCCTCCCGCCGATGGACATCCCCGGCCACGGCACCTGCGCCATCCATCTGCGCGGCGGCAACGACCACGGGCTGTGGCAGCCGCCGGCCGCGGGGAGCGCGCCATGACCGAGCCCGACGCCGAGCGCATCGCCGAGGACGCGGTGCGCATCGAACGGCTGCTGCCGGGCCCGGTCGAACGGGTCTGGACCTGGCTGACCGATCCCGACCTGCGCCGCCAATGGCTCGCCGGCGGCCCGATGGACCTGCGGGACGGAGGCGCCGTCGAACTGCGGTTCCGGCATGCCGAACTGTCGCCGGACGAGGCGCCGGTGCCGGAGCGCTACCGCGACATGCACGCGCACGGCCACGTGCTGCACGGGCGCGTCACCGTGTGCGAACCGCCGCACCGGCTCGCCTTCACCTGGGGCGGCGACGGCGACGCGGCATCGGAGGTCGGCTTCGAACTGTCACCGCAGGGCGACCGGGTGCGGCTCCTGCTGGTCCACCGGCGCCTGCGGCGCGACGACATGGTCAGCGTGGCCAGCGGCTGGCACGCGCACCTGGCGATCCTGCGCGAGCGCCTGCGCGATGCGCCGCCGCCCGGCTTCTGGACGCTGCACAGCGCGCTGGAAGCGCACTACCGGGACCTCCTGGCGCCCTGATCCGGCGTGAAGACGCCCTCGGGGCCCGGCGAGCGGGCCCCGAGACGGCAGGAGGGAGAGCCCCGCGGACGCCGCGGGCGGGGCGTCAGCGCCGCGCGTAGTAGGACGAGGACGCGCAGACCACCACGTCCTGGGCGCTGGGCGCGGGCATGTCGTTGCCGCGCAGGCCCATGACCCGGACCACGTCGTTCTCGCCCTCGGCGACCTTGGTGATCGCGAGGTAGCCGGTCTGGGTATCGCGGCAGAAGGCGCTGCCGGGCGTGCGCGTGGGCCAGGTCTCGGCGACCACGCGGCGCAGTTCCACCGGGTGCTCGGCACCGATCATCAGCGCGTCGGCATAGCGCTGGCCGGGCAGGAACTCGTCGCCGCCGCGCAGGATCGCGATGCGCTCGGTGACGAACTCCGCGCCGTTCTCGCCGTGGATGGTGTCGCCCTCGATGCGGATGCGGCCGGTGACCGACTCCGCCACCGGGTTGCCGGTCTCGAACAGGCCCAGCGCCACCGGGTGCAGCATCGGCGGCGACGCGCGGTTGCCCGGGCGCTCGCTGGGATCGTGGTTGGGCACGCCAGCCGGCGCGGGCGCCGACGAGACCATCGGCGGCGCGGAGGTCGCAGGCTGGCGGGCGGGCGCTTCGGGCGCCTTGCCGCAGGCGGCCAGGAGCGAGACGGACAGGGCAAGCAGAGTGGCGGCGCGAATGGCAGTCACAGGCATGTCATCGACGAAGCTGAAGGAGCCACGATTATCCGCAAAGAAGCGCGCAGAATGTTCACGTTTCGTAAGCGGTTGGACGAACTTCTGCGATCGGGCCCACATCTTCGGCACGCGTCGCGAACCCTTCGCGCACCACGCGGTCGGTGCGAGCGAGCGTCGACGGCCGGCACTCCTCCATGTCCATGCGGAAGCGCCGCCGCGCCCGAGGCGCGGCGGAGCGGGTTCGATCGCAGGTGCGTTGCGCGCCGTCAGCGGCGCGATTCGTACTCCAGCGTGTCGCACGCGCGCACGTCCTCGGCGCCGGCGGCGGGCGTGGACTTGCCCTGCAGGCCGACCAGGCGGACCACGGTGCGCTCGCCCTCCTGGACCGAGACCAGCGCGACGAAGTCCGCCTCGCCCTCGGCGCACAGGCCGGGACCGCGCGGCGCCGGCTCGCTCTCGGCGCCGGCCTCGGCCGCAGCGTCCGCCGGGGC
>NZ_JAIWPR010000033.1 GCF_021191635.1 Alterluteimonas quercicellularis | reverse complement strand
CGCGACGGCCGCGAGCCGGGGCGGCGCGAGGGCAGGCCGCCCCGCGACGGCGGCCCGGGCCGCGGCGGCAGCGGCCGGCAGGACGCGCCGCCGGCCGGCAACGCCCTGGCCGACGCCTTCGCCCGCGCCAAGCGCGGCTGAAGCGGCGGCCTCGGCGGACGATTTCGTCCGCTTCTTGAACCGCCGCGCAACGGCGGTCCGCCGGCCGCTTCATAAGCGGACATATTTGTCCGATCATGGCCGGCATGACCCATGCCCCGCCCCAGCGCCAGGACGCCGCCCTGCGCCGCGAACGCCTGCTCGACGCCGCCAACGCGGTCTTCAGCGAGCAGGGCGTGACCGCGCCGCTGGAACTGGTGATCGAGCGCGCCGGGCTCGGCCGCGCCACGCTCTACCGCAACTTCCCCGACCGCGCCGCGCTGATCGAGGCGCTGATCGACCGCGGCGTGGACCGCATCGCCGAACGCTTCGCGCGCACCGGCGCGCAGGGCGCGGACGCCTTCGACGCGTTGCTCGAGGTGCTCGCGCTGCACGTGGCGGAGTCGGCGCCGCTGGTCGACTACTGGCGCGCGGTGGACCTGCGCAGCCCCGGCGTGCTCGCCACGCGGCGGCGGCTGGTCGCGCTGGCCGAGGCGCCGCTGGCGCAGGCGCGCGCGGCCGGCCGCGTGCGCGACGACGTGGCCGCGGCCGACGTGCCGCTGATCCTGGCCATGTTCGGCGCCTGCCTGCGCGGCGGCAGCGCGGCCGAGCGCCGCCGCCTGGCGCTGCGCGCGCTGGCCCTGCTGCGCCACGGCCTGGCGCCGGCGGCGCCATGAACGCCCCGCTGCTCAGGCCGACCCCGGACTGGGCGGAGCACGAGAAGCCCGCCCTGCCCGGTTCGGCGTCGATGCCCGCGCATCGCCCGGCCGAGCGCGTCGCCTACGCCGCCGTCGCGGTGCTGGCCGGCCTCACCGGCGGCCTCGGCACCGCGCTGATGACCGCCAACCTGCCGGCGCTGCAGGGCGCGCTGGGCCTGGAGCCGGCCGAGGCCGCGTGGCTGTCGGCCGCCTACGCGATGACCAACGTCACCGCCAACCTGGTGCTGTTCAAGTTCCGCCAGCAGTTCGGCCTGCGCCTGTTCGCCGAGATCGGGCTGGGCGCCTACGCCGTGCTCGCGCTGCTGCACCTGCTGGCGGACACGCCGCAGACGCTGCTGCTGCTGCGCGCGGCCAGCGGCTTCGCCGGCGCCGCCGCGTCGAGCCTGGCGATCCTGTACATGATCCAGGCCTTCCCGCGCGCACGCATCGGCCAGGCGCTGGTGCTGGGCCTGGGCATCGCCTCGCTGGCCGCGCCGCTGGCCTGGCTGCTCTCGCCCTCGCTGCTCGATCTCGGCCAGTGGCACCGCCTGGCCGCGTTCGAGGCCGGGCTGGCGCTGCTGGCGTTCGCGGCCGTGGTGTCGCTGAAGCTGCCCCCGGGCATCCACATCCGCGCCTTCGAACCGCTGGATTTCCTGACCTTCGCCCTGGTCGCGCCGGCCGTGGCGCTGCTGGTCGGCGCCGCGGTGCAGGGGCCGCTGCGCTGGTGGACCGACGCGCCGTGGCTGGGCGCGATGCTGGCGCTGGCGGTGGCGCTGCTGGCGGCCGCGTTCGCGATCGAGCACCACCGCCGCAACCCGCTGCTGCGCACCCGCTGGCTGCTGCAGCCGGCGACGCTGGCCTTCCTCGCCGGCGCGCTGCTGCTGCGGCTGCTGACCACCGAGCAGAGCTACGGCGTGGTGAGCCTGCTGCGCACCCTGGGCATGGGCGGCGAGCAGATGCAGCCGCTGTTCGCGGTGGTGCTGGCCGGCACCCTGGCCGGTCTGCTGCTGTGCGCGGCGACCTTCGGCCCGCGCAGCGCGCCGCGGCAGCTGACCGCGGCGGTCGCGCTGTTCGCGCTGGCCGGCTGGCTCGATGCCGGCCACACCAGCCTCGACCGCCCGCTCGACTTCGCCGCCAGCCAGTTCCTGCTGTCGATGGGCCTGGGCATGTTCGTCGGGCCGCTGGTGATGACCGGCATCCAGCAGGCGTTGAAGCGCGGCACCGACCACATCGTCACCTTCGTCGTCGCCTTCGCGCTCACCCAGACCTTCGGCAGCCTGCTCGGCAACGCCGCGCTGTCGACCTGGCAGCAGCACCGCGAGCACGTGCACTCGGCCGCGCTGACCGCGCAGCTCTCGCCGACCGATGCGCGCACCGTCGAGCGCCTGCGCGTACTGGGCGCCGGGCTCGCGCCGGCGGTGACCGATCCCGCGCAGCGGCGGACGCTGGCCGCCGCCCGGCTCGCCGCCGACACCCGCCGCGAAGCGCAGGTGCGCGCCTTCGACGACGTCTTCGCGCTGACCGGCGCGATCGCCGCGTCCGCGCTCGGCGCCGCGCTCCTGCTGGCGCTCGCGCGCCGTCTCCATCGCGCCGTCTTCGGGCCCGCGCCCGCCGACGCGCCAAGAGGTACCCCATGAACGCTCCCGCTCCCGTCCTCGACCGCCCCGCCGACGCCGACAACGACGGCCGCGCCGCCGCCCCCGCGCCGCCGCCGAAGAAGATCCGGCCGCGCCGTCGCACGCTCGCGCTGATGGCGCTGGTCGCCGCCGCCGGCATCGGCCTGATCCTGTGGGCCTGGAACCTGTGGCCGTTCCAGCAGGCGGTCGCCTCGACCGAGGACGCCTACGTGCGCGGCCAGGTCACCGCGCTCGCGCCGCGGGTCGGCGGCTACGTGGCCGAGGTGCTGGTGTCCGACTTCGACACGGTCCGCGCCGGCCAGCCGCTGCTGCGCCTGGACGACCGCATCTACCGCAGCCGCGTGCAGGAGGCCGAGGCGGCGCTGGCGCAGGCGCGCGCGCGCCTGGCCGGCTCGCGCCAGGCCGAGGCGCAGAACCTGGCCGCGGTGGCCTCGGCGCGCGCCGACCGCGCCGCGGCGGCGCAGGAAGCGGCCCGGGCGCAGGCCGAGCGGTCGCGCTACGAGCGGCTGGCCGCGCGCCAGCTGGTCGCCGCCAGCGACCGCGATCGCATGCGCACCGTCGCCGGGACCGCGCAGGCCGCAGTGCAGCAGGCGGACGCGGCGATCCGCATGGCCCGGGAGGCCGCGGCCGGCACCCGCGTCGCCCGCGACGGACTGGCCGCCGAGGTGGAGATGGCGCAGGCGCAGCTGGCGCTGGCGCGCATCGACCTGGAGAACACCGTGATCCTCGCCCCGCGCGCGGGCCGCATCGGCGAAGCCTCGGTGCGCGCGGGGCAGTACGTGGACGCCGGCAGCCAGCTGATGTTCCTGGTGCCCGACGCACTGTGGGTGACCGCCAACTTCAAGGAGCACCAGACCTGGGGCATGCACCCCGGCCAGCCGGCGACGCTGAGGGTGGACGCGTTCGGCGGCCGCGTGCTGCGCGGCCACGTCGAGCGCCTGGCCCCGGCCACCGGTTCCGAGTTCAGCCTGCTGCGCGCGGACAACGCCAGCGGCAACTTCACCAAGGTCGTGCAGCGGCTGCCGGTGCGCATCGCGATCGACCCGGACCAGCCGCTGGCCGCGGGCCTGCGCCCGGGCATGTCGGTGGTGGCGACGGTCGAGCTGGACGACGCGCCCGCGTCGTGAGGGCTCAGCCGCCCAGCGCGCGCAGCGGCTCGCGGTAGCGCCGGCTGCAGGGCACCACGGTGCCGTCCTGCAGGTGGATGCGCGCGTCGCCGCTGTCCAGCGGCTCGATCGAGGCGATCCGCGACAGGTTCACCAGGTGGCTGCGATGCACGCGCACGAAGCGTGCCGGGGCCAGCCGCGCGTGCAGGTCGGCCAGCGTGCTGCGCAACGGGTAGACCTTGCCGCGCACGTGCAGGTTGGCGTAGTTTCCGGCCGCCTGCACCCACTCGATGTCGTCGGCGGCGACCAGGAACTCGCGGCCGAGCTTGCGCACCAGGAAGCACTCGGGCCGCTCCACCGGCTCCAGCGGCGGGGCGTCGTCGGGCGCCGACAGCAGCGAGGCCTCGCCCTGCAGGCGCCGGACCAGGAGCCGGTAGCCGTGCATCAGGATCACGATGCCGAGGAAGGTGCGCGCGTCCTTGAGGTACTCGTAGACGTAGTCGTCGCCGAAGGCGTACTCGAAGCCGTGCAGCCGGTAGACCACGGTGCGCATGGCGACCATCAGGCCCACGTGCAGCAGCGACCAGGCCACGCTCGCCAGCGCGTACAGCGGCAGGCGCCGCCGCCAGTTGTCCAGGTGCACCGGCCAGCGCGCGGTGAACCATGCCGTGGCCGGGACCAGCGCCAGCAGCGCGATCGCGCTGCTGGCCTCCCAGCTCACCACTTCCCAGCGCTCGTAGCCGAGCCCGGCGCGCTGCACGTCCATCCACACCGTGGTGCTGTTGCCCGCGGCCGACAGCAGGCAGGTGACGAGCCAGTAGCCGACCTCGAACGGGCGGCGGGCGGCCAGGTAGCGCTCGGCCGCGGAGGGCGCGGCGGGTGGGCTTGCGGACATCGCGGCATTGTAGGCAGCCGCGCCGCCGGGCCGTCACCCGGGCCCGCCGTTCGTCCCCGCGGCGGGTCGCCTCGTCCCTGCGCCGCGCCGCGGCGCCGCAGCCTGCCCGAACATGGCCGCTCCTTTCCCTCGCCGCGCGCCCATGCCCCGACGCCACGACATCGACGCCCTGCGAGTGATCGCCTTCGGCCTGCTGATCCTCTACCACGTGGGCATGGTCTACGTGGTCGACTGGGGCTTCCACATCAAGAGCCCCAGCCTGCTGCCCTGGGTCGAATGGCCGATGGTGCTGGTCAACCGCTGGCGGATGTCGCTGCTGTTCCTGATCTCGGGCCTGGCGCTGGGCCTGGTGCTGGCGCGGCAGGCGCCCGGCAGGCTCGCCGCGAAGCGAAGCTGGCGCCTGCTGCTGCCGCTGGCCTTCGGCATCGTCGCCATCGTGCCGGTGCAGGCCTGGTGCGAGGCGCGGATGCTCGGCACCTACGATGCCGGCTTCGGCACGTTCCTGCTGCGCTACCTGCAGTTCCGCCCCTGGCCGGCCGGCACCTTCGCCGGCGCCGAGTACGGCCTCACCTGGAACCACCTGTGGTACCTGCCCTACCTGTGGGCCTACACGATGCTGGTGCTGGCGGCCCTGCCGCTGCTGCGCCGGCTGGGCGGCGCCCGGCTGCGCGACTGGCTGACCGCGCGCGGGCGCTGGCTGCTGTGGCTGCTGCCGCCGGCCTGGTACCTGTTCGCACTGGTCGTGCTCGACCCGCGCTTCCCGTCGACGCATGCCCTGGTCGACGACTGGTTCAACCACGCCCGCTACCTCGTGGCGTTCGTCTTCGGCGTGCTGGTCGCCGGCAGCGAGCCCGTGTGGGAGGCGCTGCGCGCGCGGCGGCGGACGCTGCTGGCGATCGCCCTGGCCACCGGCGGCCTCTACCTGGCGCTGCGCGCCCTGGGCCGCTGGACGCCCGATGCCGACGCGCTCGCGCTGATGCCGGCCGAGGGCTGGCGGGCGCTGGTGCGCGTCGTCCAGACCGTCTACTGGTGGACCGCGCTGCTGTCGCTGCTGGCCTGGGGATTCCACGCGCTGAACCGGCCGTGGCCCGGCCTGGCCTACGCCAGCGAGGCGGTGTACCCGTGGTACATCCTGCACCAGAGCCTGATCGTGCTGGCCGCCTACTGGCTGATCCCGTTCGGCCTCGGCCCGCTGTGGGAACCGCTGCTGGTGCTGGCGATCACCGTGGCCGGCTGCGCCCTGCTGTACGAGTTGCCGATCCGGCGCACGCCCTGGCTGCGGCCGCTGTTCGGGCTGCCGGCGCGGGTTGGCGGTCGCGTACAGATGACTGGGCCCATGACGCCGCAAGCGTCGGCATAGTGATGACACTCCATGCGGATTGACAAAGATTGCCAAGATGCGAGAGGATCGTTCGTGGAGGTGTCGCCATGAGCACCATGAACGTCTCGCTTCCCGATGCCATGAAACGGTGGGTCGAGAAGCAGGCCGATTCCGGCCGATATGCCAACGCCAGCGACTACGTGCGTAGCCTGATCCGACGTGATCAGGAGCGCGTAGCGAAGATCGCGCACATCCAGGCGCTGGTGACCGAAGGGATCGAGAGCGGCGTTGGCAAGCGCTCCATGAACGAGCTGAGGGCGATCGCCCGCAAGATCGCGGATTCGGACACGTCCCCGACGTGAGGCGATACACGCTGAGCCGCAAGGCGGAAGAAGACGTCATCGCCATCTTCGTCCACGGCGCCAGGCAATTCGGCCTCCACCAGGCAGAGCGCTACCACGACTTGCTCGATAGGGCGTTCGGGTTTCTTGCGGACAATCCCGAAGCAGGACGCGAACGCACCGAAATCACGCCGGCGGTGCGCATGCACCCGGTCGAATCGCACATCGTGCTTTACAAGGTCGACGAAAGCGGCGATCTCCTGATCTTGCGAGTCCGCCACAGCAGGGAAGATTGGCTGCAGGAAGATTAGTGCCTGTAAACGTATCAATGGACTACGCCAGCGGCCGGCTGTTGAGCGGACGGGCATGAGCCGGGAGCATCGGCTCACAGAGGCATCGGCGTTTGCCGATCGGTTCGCAGCTCAGGCCGCGCGGCCGCGGCGCGCGCGTTCCAGGTGCACCAGCAGCAGCGAGATCGCCGCGGGGGTCATGCCGGGAATGCGCTGCGCCTGGCCGAGGGTGAGCGGGCGCACCGCCTCCAGCTTCTGCAGCGCCTCGGCCGACAGGCCGCGCACGCCGGCGTAGTCGAAGCCGGCCGGGATGGCCGTGTCCTCGTGGCGCTGGCGGCGCTCGATCTCGGCCCGCTGTCGGTCCAGGTAGCCGGCGTACTTGGCCTCGATCTCCACCTGCTCGGCGGCCTCCGCCGCGACCGGCACGGCGGGCGCGAAGGCCGGCAGCGCGACCAGCGCGGCGTGGTCGAGTTCCGGCCGGCGCAGCAGGTCGAGCGCGCTGGCCTCGCGCCGCAGCTCGACGCCCAGCCGCTCGACCGCCTCGCGGCCGGCGGCGTTGCCCGGCGCCGCCCACAGCCCGCGCAGGCGCGCGGCCTCGCGCTCGATCGCCTCGCGCTTGGCCTCGAAGCGGGCCCAGCGCACGTCGTCCACGAGCCCCAGCTCGCGGCCGGCGCCGGTCAGGCGCAGGTCGGCGTTGTCCTCGCGCAGCTGCAACCGGTACTCGGCGCGGCTGGTGAACATGCGGTAGGGCTCGCGGGTGCCGTGGGTGATCAGGTCGTCGATCAGCACCCCGATGTAGGCCTGGTCGCGGCGCGGCGACCAGCCGGCCAGCCCGCGCGCGGCGCGCGCGGCGTTGAGGCCGGCCACCAGCCCCTGCGCGGCCGCTTCCTCGTAGCCGGTGGTGCCGTTGATCTGGCCGGCGAAGAACAGCCCGGCGACCTGCCGCGTCTCCAGCGTGGCCTTGAGCCCGCGCGGATCGAAGTAGTCGTACTCGATCGCGTAGCCGGGCCGGGTGACGTGGGCACGCTCGAAGCCGACGATCGAGCGCACCAGCTCGAGCTGCACGTCGAACGGCAGCGAGGTGGAGATGCCGTTGGGATAGATCTCGGCGACGTCGAGGCCCTCCGGCTCGACGAAGATCTGGTGGCTGGCCTTCTCGGCGAAGCGGACCACCTTGTCCTCGATCGACGGGCAGTAGCGCGGGCCGGTGCCCTCGATCTGCCCGGAGTAGAGCGGCGAACGGTGCAGCGCGGCGCCGATGATCTCGTGGGTGCGGGCGGTGGTGTGGGTGATCCAGCACGGCACCTGACGCGGATGGTCGCTTTGCGACCCGAGGAAGGAGAACACCGGACGCGGGTCGTCGCCCGGCTGCGGGGTCATCGCCGCGTAGTCCAGGCTGCGGCCGTCCAGGCGCGGCGGGGTGCCGGTCTTGAGCCGGCCGACCGCGAAGGGCCGCTCGCGCAGGCGCGCGGCCAGCGTCGTCGCCGGGGGATCGCCGGCGCGGCCGGCGGCGTACTGGGTCTCGCCGACGTGGATGCGGCCGCCGAGGAAGGTGCCGGCGGTCAGCACCACCGCGGGCGCCTCGAAGCGCAGGCCGGTCTGGGTGATCGCGCCGCGGACCGCATCGCCCTCGACGACCAGGTCGTCGACCGCGGCCTGGAACACCGACAGCCCTGGCTGCGATTCCACCGCGCGGCGCACGAAGGCGCGGTAGAGCGCGCGGTCGGCCTGGCAGCGGGTGGCCCGCACCGCCGGGCCCTTGGAGGCGTTGAGCCGCCGCCACTGGATGCCGGCGGCGTCGGCGGCGCGGGCCATCAGGCCGCCGAGCGCGTCGATCTCGCGCACCAGGTGGCCCTTGCCGATGCCCCCGATGGCCGGATTGCAGCTCATCGCGCCCACGGTCTCGATGCTGTGGGTGAGCAGCAGGGTGCGGGCGCCGGCGCGCGCGGCCGCGAGCGCGGCCTCGGTGCCGGCGTGGCCGCCGCCGATCACGATCACGTCGTAGCGATGGAAGGCGTCGCGCATGGCGGGAGCGGGCGGAGGCGGAGGGCCGGCGGCGGATTGTCGCATCCGCGGCGCCAGGGTTGGCACGCTTCCTGCGAACGGTTCACGTGCACCCGGCGCGGCAACGCCAAGGGGGGCGTGGCTGGAGTGGAACAGGGCCGGCCAAGCGCAAACCGGGGAAGCGAAGGGGCCGGATGTCGGGGGACATCCGGCCCCGTTTTTTTGTGGACCGCCATCCCTGGCGGCCACCCTGTGGGCCGTCGGCTGAAGCCGACGTCGAAAATGGCTCCCGGCCATTTTCTGCCGCAGCGCCGCATCGCGGCCCGGGCGAAGGGGCGCCGACTCCCGGCGGGAGCGGAACAGGGGGGATCCGGAAGTCCCCCACCGGGAATCGACTCAGAAACGTTCGCTGAGGGTCGCAATACGACGCTGGCCGTCAGTTGCGTCTAGCTTGCGTCGCCCCGGACGCCAGCGCAAGTCCCCTGGCGGCTTTTATCGCTCGACACTGCGACTGGAGTCTCCGTTCGGCACGCGCACCGGGCGCTCGGGCGCCCGCGGCGCCATCGGCCGCGTGGGCGAGCGGACCGGGCGGGCTTCCTGGCCGGCCGGACGCGGCGCGCCCATCTGGCCGCCGCCACGCCCGGGCGCCGACTGCGGGCGCGGGGCCTGCGGCCGCGGCGCACCGACCGCCGGCGGGGAAGTGACCCGCTGCGGGCGCTCGCGGTGCTCGACGCGCTGCACGGCGTTGCCGAGATCGCGCCACGGCGGCCGGTTCGAGCCGCCGTGCGGCGGACGCTGCGGCGGCGGATGGTTGTGGCCGGGCGGACGCGGGCGCACCGGCGGCGGGCGGTAGTAGCCCCCCGGGTAGTAGCCGTAGCCGGGCCGGCCGTAGTAGTAGGGCTGGCCGTAGCCGTAGCGATAGCCGCCGCCTCCCCACCAGCCGCCGTAGCGGCTGTAGCCGACGCTGCCGTAGGGCGTGCCGTAGTAGCCGGGATAGGCGCCGCCACCGCGGCCGTAGTAGTAGTCGCCGCTGCCGCCACGGTAACCGTAGCTGACGCAGCCGCTCAGCAGGGCCGCGGCGAGGGCGGCGGCACCGATGGCCAACGTGCGGAGTTTCATGTGACCGCCCCTGTCTGATCGGCCTCCAGCTTCGTGGCGGGCCATTGAATCCGTGCTTAATCCTGCCCGATTCGGCAAGCCGCGGCGAACCGGCGTACAGGTGGTGCGTCCGCGTGGCCGATCCCGGCCGGCTTCGGTAGGCTTGGCGCGATGCACCATGCCGCTTCCGCCTCGCCCACTCTCGACGACGTGCTCGACGCAGCGGCGCGCATCGCGCCGCACGCCCACGCCACCCCCGTGCTGCGCTCGCGTGCGATCGACGCGATGGCCGGCTGCACGCTGCACTTCAAGGCCGAGCACCTGCAGCGCACGGGCGCGTTCAAGTTCCGCGGCGCCTGCAGCACGGTGTGGTCGCTGAGCGACGCCGAGGCCGCGCGCGGCGTAGTCACCCATTCCTCGGGCAACCACGGCGCGGCGCTCGCGCTGGCGGCCGCCGGCCGCGGCATCGCCTGCCACGTGGTCACGCCCACCGATGCGGTGCCCGCCAAGCTGGCGGCGATCGCCGGCTACGGCGCCGCGCTGCACCGCAGCGAGCCGACGCTGGCCGCGCGCGAGGCCGCCTGCACCGCGTTGCAGCGGCGCAGCGGCGCGACGCTGGTGCACCCCTACCGCGACCCGCGGGTGATGGCGGGCCAGGGCACGGCGGCGCTGGAACTGATCGGCGCCGCGGGGCCGCTGGACGCGGTGGTGGTGCCGGTCGGCGGCGGCGGCCTGGCGGCCGGCACCGCTATCGCCCTCGGCGGGCTCGCGCCCGGCACGCGCCTGGTGCTGGCCGAGCCCGCCGGGGCCGACGACGCCGCGCGCAGCCTGCGCACCGGCGTGCGGGTGGAAGCGCAGACGCCCGACACCGTGTGCGACGGCCTGCGGACCCTGCTGGGCGCGCCCAACTTCGAGATCCTGCAACGCGCCGGTGCCGAAACGATCGTCGTCGACGACGCGGCGACGCTGGCCGCGATGCGCCTGATCTGGCAGCGCATGAAGCAGCTGGTGGAGCCGTCCTCGGCGGTGGCGCTGGCCGCGGTGCTGGCCGCGCCGGAGCGCTTCGCCGGCCTGCGCGTGGGGGTGATCCTCAGCGGCGGCAACGCCGACGTGCCGGCGCTGGTCCGGGGCGGGCACTGGCCGTGAGCCGCGGCGGGCCCCGACGGCTGCTGCGCTGGACGCTGCGGCTGCTGGCGCTGGCACTGCTGTGGCTGGCGGGCGTGGCCGGCTACATCCTGTGGATCGGCGGCCGCGACGATGCGGCGCCGGCCGACGCCATCATCGTGCTCGGCGCGGCCGCCTACGACGCGCGCCCGTCGCCCGTGTTCGAGGAGCGCATCCGCCACGGCATGGACCTGCACGAGCGCGGGCTGGCGCCGCGGCTGATCTTCACCGGCGGCTACGGCGGCACCGGTGCGCGCTTCTCCGAATCGCAGGTCGCGCGCCGCTACGCGCTGCGCAACGGGGTGCCCGCGGACGCGATCCTGATCGAGAGCGCGTCGCGGACCACGCGCGAGAACCTGCACGAGGCCCACCGGCTGATGCGCGAGCACGGGCTGCGCCGCGCGATCCTGGTCAGCGACCCGCTGCACATGGCGCGGGCGCTGCGGCTGGCCAAGCAGGAGGGCATCGACGCGCTGGGATCGGCGACGCCGACCACTCGCTTCCGCACCTGGAACGCCAGCTGGCGCTTCCTCGCCCGCGAGGTGTACTTCTTCCACCGCGACCACTGGTCGCAGCTGACCGGCAGCCGCGCGCTGCCCTGACGCCGCCGCAAGAGAGCCCCCGATGAGCACCGAAGCCTCCCCCCAGGACCGCGCGATCGCGCTGGTGAGCGCGTACTACGCGGCCTTCAACCGCGGCGACCGCGACGCCATGCTCGCGCTGCTGGCCGACGACGTCGCCCACGACCTCAACCAGGGCGAGCGCGAGCGCGGGCGCGCGGCGTTCGCGGACTTCATGGCGCGGATGGACGCGCACTACGCCGAGCAGCTGCGCGACATCGTCGTGGTCGCGTCGGCCGACGGCACGCGCGCGGCCGCGGAGTACGTGGTCCACGGCGAGTACCGCAGCACCGACGCCGGGCTGCCCGAGGCGAGCGGGCAGCGCTACGTGCTGCCGGGCGGCGCCTTCTTCGACCTGCGCGGCGAGCGCATCGCGCGGGTCACCAACTACTACAACCTGCAGGACTGGATCGCGCAGGTCTCGGACCGGAACCCGTAGGGGCGCGCTCGCGCGCGAAGCTCTTCCCACCCGACGCCGCAGGAAACAAAGCAATCGCGCGCGAGCGCGCTCCTACAGGTCCCGGCCGTAGCGGTCCAGGCCCTCGCGCAGCAGGTAGCGCGTGGCGAGCGCGCGCTGCTCCAGCGGGAAGTCCTGCATCACGTCGACCAGCTGCCGGAACGAGCGGCAGCGGGCGGTGCGGCTGGCGGGATCGTCGCCGGTGGCCGACATCCCGATCATGAAGCCGTCGTGCAGCAGCATGGCGCTCACGCCGGCCTGTCGCAGCACCTGTTCGGCCGCGGCCACGTCGTAGGGCCGCGGCACGCCCTGGCTGCCGGCCACGGCCAGCGCCAGCACCGCGTCGACGAAGCGCTGGCGGCTGTCCGGACCCAGCGCGTTGGCGGCGCGCTGCAGCCCGAACAGGCTGCGGTCGGCGTCGGAATCGAACAGCGCGCACAGCGCCTCGGCCTCGCGCTCGTCGCGCGAGGCGGCGTGCACGGCCTGGTAGACGCCGTCGATGTCGCGGTCGGGGGCGCGCAGGATCACGTCGCCGACGCCCTGGATCACCAGCGCGGGATCGATCGCGGACAGGTCGATGGTCGGGCCCTGCTGCGCGGCCAGCGGCGCGGCCGGAACGGCCAGGCAGGCGGCGAGCAGCCAGGCGGAGGAACGGAAGGGGCGGCTGGGCATCGGCGCGGCTCCGGGACGATCGCCGGCGAGTCTAGGCGAGGCGGCCTGAATCCCGCGTGCGCGCCCATCGCACCAGGGAACGCGCCGACGGGGGGCTGGCGACAGTCAGCCGGCGCGCCGCCGGACCGGGATGCCGTGGGCGGGGAAGCGCGCGACCTCCGCGCCGCCCTCGCGGATCGGCGCGCCGTGCTCCGGCGCCCAGGCCAGCGCGGTGAGGACCTCCCAGGTGACCGGCAGCGGCGCCCCGGGCGCGGTCCGCAGGGCGTCGTAGGCGCGCGCGGCGCGGGCGAAGCGGCCGCGCCCGGTGAGGGTGCGGCGGCGCGCGGCGAGCGCGTTGGTCGCGCCCATCGCCCGCAGCGCGCGCATCAGCGCCGGCAGGTCGGCCTGGTCCTGGCGCAGCGCCTCGCGGTCGAGCACCGGGTCGCGGAAGCCGGCCTGCACCAGCGCGTCGCCGAGCCCGGCGATGCCGATGAAGGGGCTGACGTGCGGCCGCTCGTCGGCCTCGGCGAAGGCCTTGCGCAGTTCGGCGAGGGTGCCCTCGCCGAAGGTGGACAGCAGCAGCAGGCCGCCGGGCCGCAGCACGCGGCGGAAGCCGGCGAAGACCGCCGGCAGGTCGTCCACCCACTGCAGGCACAGGTTGGAGAACAGCAGGTCGACGCTGTCGTCGGCCAGCGGCAGCGCGCGGGCGTCGGCGCAGACGCGATCGACCGGGCGCCGCAGCCCCAGGCCCGCGCGCAGGCCCCGGCCGCGCGGCGCCTGCGCCCGCAGCATCGGCAGGGCGAGGTCGAGCGCGAGCACGCGCGCGCGCGGCCAGCGCGCGCGCATCGCCTGCGCGGCGCGGCCCGGCCCGCTGCCCAGGTCGACCACGGTGGCCGGCACGCGTTCGTCGAGGTACATCAGCGATTCCAGCAGCCAGTCCTCGACCTCGCGCTGCAGCGCGGATGCGTCGGCGTAGCCGGCCGCGGCGCGGCCGAAGGCCTGGCGGACGTGCCGCGGATCGAACACGCCGCTCACGCCGCGCCTCCGGCGTCCGGCAGCGCCGCCTCGAACGCGCGCAGCGCCGCGGCCACCTCGGCCGCATGGGTCAGGAACGGGGCGTGCCCGGCATGCGCGAGCACCTCGGCCCGTGTGCGCGGCGCGAGCGCGGCGGCGGCCTGCAATGCGCGCGGATCGACCAGGCGGTCGCGGCGCCCGCCCAGCCACAGGCTCGGCATCGCCAGCGTCGGCAGCGCGGCGCGCAGGTCGCCGCGCTCGAGCAGGTCGAGCCCGTCGGCGAGCACGCGCGGCGCCGGCTCGCCGCGCGCGAACAGCGCCGCGCGCAGGGTGCGCATCTCGTCGCGGGCGGCGTCGGAGCCGAAGGCCTCCAGCGCGACGAAGCGGTCCAGGGTGCCGCGGTAGTCCTCGCGCAGGCCGCGGGCGAAGTCGCGGAAGACCTGCGGCGCCATGCCGTGCGGCCAGTCGCCGTCGTGCACGAAGCGCGGGCTGGCCGCCAGCATCGCCAGCCCGCGCACGCGGCCGGGGTGGGCGGCGGCGGCCTGCAGCGCGAACAGGCCGCCCAGCGACCAGCCGAGCCACAGCGCGCGCGGCAGCCGGGCGGCCAGCGCGTCGGCCACCGGCGCCAGCGCGAGCGGCAGCGCCGATCCGCGGCTGTGGCCGTGGCCGGGCAGGTCGACCAGGTGCAGGGTGTGGTCGGCGCGCAGCGCCTCGACCAGCGGTGCGAACACACCGCCGTGCATGGCCCAGCCGTGCAGCAGCACCAGGTCGGGGCCCTGCCCCACGGTCTCGACGTGCAGTCCGCTCATGCGCCCTTGTCCGTCCGCAATGCACGGGTCTTGGTCTCGCTGCCGGCGGCCGGGCGCGCCACCACCCAGGCGAAGGCGACGATGCCCGCGATCACCACGCCCGCGCCCGCCAGCGCCCGGCCGGTCGGCCAGGCCTCGCCCAGCAGCAGCACGCCGAGCGCCACCGCGAACACCACCTCGGCGCCCTGCATCGCCTCGGCCGCGCCCAGTGCCAGCGGCTGGTCGCGCACCATGCCGGTGGCCTGGAAGAACAGGATGGTCGCGATCACCCCCGCGAACAGCGCCACGCCGGCCGCCAGCCAGACGTGGGCCATCGCCGGCGCCCCGGCGGTCGCGCCCGCGTACAGGGCCACCAGCAGCCACAGCGGCTGGCTGGCCAGGGTCAGGCCGAACACGCGCTGGGTCGCGTTGAGCGGCTCGCCGCTGCGCTCCAGGTGCAGCAGCAGCAGGCGGTTGCCGAGCGGGTAGCTGACCGCCGCCACCAGCACGCAGCCCAGCGCGATCCAGCCGGCGCGGCCGAGCCCGCCGCCGGCCTGCTGCGCCTGGGCGTGGCCGAACTGCATCAGCAGCACGCCGGCCAGGATCGTCGCCGCCACCGCCAGCCCGGCCGGCGGGACGCGCCGGCGCGCGTCGCGGTAGAGCAGCGGCGCGCACAGCATGCCGGCGATCACGGTGAACTGGAACGAGCCCGCCACCAGCCACGACGGCCCGCTGGCCGCGGCGTAGCTCAGCATGCAGTAGAACAGCACGAAGCCGATCCCCGCGCAGCGCAGCCACGCCCAGGGGTGCGCCGCGATCGCGCGCAGCACCGGGCGCGCGCCGCCCTGGAAGCGCATCAGCGGCAGCAGCAGCGGCAGGGTGATCAGGTAGCGCAGCGAGGCCATCCACGCCCAGTGCCCGCCCTCGGAGGCGCTGGCGCGGTTGAGCACGTAGGTCATGGTGAAGAACAGCGCCGACAGCAGCGCGATGCCCACCGCCGCCAGCGCGAGGCGGCCGTTGCGCGGGGGCGCGCTCATGCGCGGGCGCCGGCGGCGGGCGCGATGCGGTCGCGCGCGGCGGCCAGGGCGTCGACCAGCGCGTCCACCTCGGCGTCGCCGTGCGCCGCGCTCAGGGTGATGCGCAGGCGCGCGCGGCCCTCCGGCACGGTCGGCGGGCGGATCGCGGCGACCCAGAAGCCGGCCGCCTCCAGCGCCTGCGACCAGGCCAGCGCGGTGGCGTCGTCGCCGCACAGCAACGGCTGGATCGGGGTGTCGGAGGGCAGCAGCGCGAAGCCGTGGCGGGCGGCACCGGTGCGCAGGCGCGCGATGAGCGCCTGCAGGCGCTCGCGCCGCCAGTGCTCGCGCCGCGCCAGCCGCACCGCGGCGAGCGAGGCGGCCGCCAGCGCCGGCGGGAGCGCGGTGGTGTAGACGTAGGGCCGGGCGACGCCGGCGAGGTGCTCGATCAGGTCCTCGTCGCCGGCGACGACCGCGCCATAGGTGCCCAGCGCCTTGCCCAGGGTGACCAGTTGCAATGGGCGCGCGACGCGGTCCAGCCGCGCGGCCGCCACGCTGCCGCGCCCTTCCGGGCCGTGCACGCCGATGCCGTGGGCGTCGTCGACGTAGAGCAGGGCGCGCTGCGCATGCGCGGCCAGCGCCAGCGCGCGCAGCGGGGCGAGGTCGCCGTCCATGCTGAAGACGCCGTCGGTGGCCAGCACCGCGGCGCCGCCGGGCGCGGCGCGCAGCTGGCGCATCGCGCCCTCGGGATCGGCGTGCGGGTAGCGGCGCAGGCGGCACCCGGCCAGGCGCGCGGCGTCGATCAGGCTGGCGTGGTCGAGCCGGTCCTGCACGCACACGTCGCCCTCGCCCAGCAGCGCCTGCAGCACGGCGAGGTTGGCGGCGTAGCCGCTGCCCAGCAGCAGCGCGCGCGGCACCTGCAGCCAGTCGGCGATCTCGCGCTCGAGCGCGGCGTGGTGGGCGTGGTGGCCGCAGACCAGGTGCGAGGCGACGCCGCCCACGCCCTCGCGCGCGGCGGCGTCCTGCAGCGCGTTGCCGACCTGGAAGTGCTGGGCCAGGCCGAGGTAGTCGTTGCCGCAGAAGTTCAGCAGCCAGCGGCCGTCGACCTCGGCGCGCACGCCGTCGCGGCGGGCGACGGTGCGGCGCGTGCGCAGCCGCGACTGCGCGCGCAGCCGCTCGCGCTGCGCGGCGACGCGCGCGCCCAGGGACTCCCGCTCAGGCATGCTGCTGGGTCCAGACCGCCATCGCGCCCCAGCCGATCGCCGGCAGCAGCAGCAGGCGGGTCAGGCCCAGCCACGGCGGGGGCGCCGGGGTCTCCGGCGCGCGCTCGCGGGCGGCCTGCGCATCCTCGACCGACTTGCGCGCGATCAGCAGCGCGGACAGGAACAGCGCCAGCATGTACAGCGTGCCGGCGCCGCTGCCGCGGTAGAACAGCACCACGCCGGCGCCGATCACCGCGACCGCGGCGAGCCGCAGCGCCGCCCGCGACCGGTTGCCGCCCGCGCGCCACTCGACCGCGAAGTGGGCCGCGCCGACCGCCGCGACCAGCAGCAGGTACAGCCAGGCGCCCCACGGCATCACGCCGCGCGGCTCCTCGCGCATTCGGCGATGTCGGCGTGCACGGTGCCGCCGTGGTCGTGGCCGTCGGCATCCACCGTCACCTGCATCGGCCGCAGGCCCAGGCGCGCGAACAGGGCCAGGTCGCGCTCGGTGTCGGGGTTGCCGGTCGTCAGCAGCTTCTCGCCGTAGAAGATCGAGTTGGCGCCGGCGAGGAAGCACAGCGCCTGCAGCTCGTCGCTCATCTCCTCGCGCCCGGCCGACAGCCGCACCATCGAGGCCGGCATCAGGATGCGCGCCACCGCGATGGTGCGCACGAACTCGAACGGGTCCAGCCCGGCGGCGGTGTTCTTCTCCGCGAGCGGCGTGCCCTCGACCTGCACCAGCCGGTTGATCGGCACCGAATCCGGATGCGCCGGCAGCGTGGCCAGGGTGTGCAGGAAGCCCGCCCGCTGGCGACGCGATTCGCCCATGCCGACGATGCCGCCGCAGCAGGTCTTCATGCCGGCGTCGCGCACGTGGGCCAGGGTGTCGAGCCGGTCCTGGATCTCGCGGGTGCGCACGATCGAGCCGTAGAACTCGGGATCGGTGTCGATGTTGTGGTTGTAGTAGTCCAGGCCGGCCGCCTTCAGCGCCTGCGCCTGGCCGCCGCTGAGCATGCCCAGGGTGGCGCAGGTCTCCAGGCCCAGCGCCTTGACCTCGCGGATCATCGCCGCGACCTTGGGAATGTCCCGGTCCTTGGGCGAACGCCAGGCCGCGCCCATGCAGAAGCGCGAGGCGCCGGCGGCCTTGGCCTGGCGGGCCTTCTCCAGCACCGCCTCGGTGGACATCAGCTTGGTCGCCTGCACGCCGGTGTGGTAGCGCTGCGCCTGCGGGCAGTAGGCGCAGTCCTCCGGGCAGCCGCCGGTCTTGACCGACAGCAGCGTGCTGACCTGCACCTCGGCGGGATCGAAGTGCGCGCGGTGCACGCCGGCCGCGCGGTGCAGCAGCTCCGGGAAGGGCAGCGCGAACAGCGCTTCGACCTCGCGGCGGCTCCAGTCGTGGCGGGGGGCGTGGGCCGCGGCATCGGCCAGGGGCCGGGTTGGGCTGACGGCGGACATGGGCGTTTTCCGACAGACGCTGGGAAGCGGACCCGGCAGTCTGGAAACCATGCCCGGACCTGTCAACCAGATCGCCGCGCTGCAGGTTGACGGCTGGGCCGTCCGGCTGGCGCGGCGGCTGTGGCCGGCGCGCTGCCCGGTCTGCCGCGAGCCGGCGGAAGACGGCCTGTGCGAGCCCTGCGCGCGCGCCCTGCCCTGGCTGGGCCCGGCCTGCGCGCGCTGCGCCGCGCCGCTGGCGGGGGCCGACGGCGCGGACGCGACCTGCGGCGACTGCCTGCGGCGCCCGCCGCCCTTCGAGCGCGCGCGGGCCGCGTTCCGCTACGGCTTCCCGCTCGACCGCCTGCTGCCGCGCTTCAAGTTCCATCGCGATCTGGCCTGCGGCCGCCTGCTGGCGCGCTGGATGCTGGCCGCCTGCGCCGACGCCGCGCGCCCGGGCGCGCTGGTGCCGCTGCCGCTGCACCCGGCGCGCCTGCGCGAGCGCGGCTACGACCAGGCGCTGGAGCTCGCCCGCCCGCTGGCCCGCGGCCTCGGCCTGCCCTTGCGCACCGACCTGCTGCAGCGCGTGCGCGCGACCGCGCCGCAGTCGCGGCTGGACGCCGCGGCGCGGCGGCGCAACGTGCGCGGCGCCTTCCGCGGCGCGGCCGGCGCGCCGCGCCATGTTGCGCTGGTGGACGACGTGATGACCACCGGCGCCACCCTGGCCGAGGCGGCGCGCGCGCTGAAGCGCGCCGGCGCGGCCCGCGTGGACGTCTGGGTCTGCGCCCGCGTGCCTTGACCGCGCGGCGGGCCCGGCGTATCCATGGACATCCCGCGTGCAAGGAGCCGCACATGGCCGCCGCCCCGCCCCCCGTCCACGCGCTGCACCGCAGCTGGTGGGTGTTCCTGCTGTACGGTCTGGTCGCCATCGCCTTCGGCGCCGCCATGCTGCTGTGGCCGGATCGCTCGGTGATCGCGCTGGTGCTGACCTTCGGTGTGCTGTCGCTGGCCGACGGCGTGGTCAGCCTGCTCAGCATCTCCCGCCGCGACCTGGCGCTGCCGCGCTGGCTGCTGGCGCTCTACGCGCTGGTGTCGATCGGCTTCGGCGCGCTGGCGCTGCTGCGGCCGGCGGAAATGGCCGCGGCGCTGCTGTGGGTGCTGGCGCTGTGGCTGATCCTGGCCGGCGTGGCCCGCATCGTGTTCGCGATCCAGGTGCGCAAGCTGGTGGAAGGCGAATGGCTGCTGGCGCTGAGCGGCGTGCTGGCGATCGCGCTGGGCATCCTGTTCTTCGCCCGGCCCGGCATCGGGCTGATCACCATCGCGGTGTGGATCGCGATCGGCGCGCTGGTCTACGGCGCGCTGCAGGTCGCGGTGGCGCTGCGTCTGCGCAAGCGCAGCCGGCCGCTGTGAGCCGCGCGCTCCCGTCCGGGCCGTAGGGGCGCGGGGCGCGCTCGCGCGCGACCGGCCAAAGCCAGCGGACCCACGGTACGAAAAGCACGCGCCCCGCGCGCGGACGGCGGCCGCCACGGTCTTTCGCGGTCCGGCGGAAGCGGTCGCGCGCAAGCGCGCTCCTGCGAAGAACCGCATCTGCTGGAACATCGCGGGCGACGCGCCCCTGTAGGAGCGCGCTCGCGCGCGGCCGGGCCAAAGCCACCGGACCCGCAGCGACGCAGAGCGCGTCCCGGCGCGCGGACGGCGACGAACCACGCCAGGCGCCGTCCACCGGGTGCCGAAGCGACGCTTCGCGCGCGAGCGCACTCCCCATCGGGGCCGGGCGCGCGAAAGCGGCTAGCGCAGCGCCAGGTCGACCGCGAGGCCGGCGAACACCGCGGTGCCGACCCAGTGGTTGTGCAGGAAGGCGCGGAAGCAGGCCGCGCGCTCGCGCCGGCGCGCGATGGCGAACTCCCAGGCCACCAGCGCCGCGGCAACCGCGAGGCCGGCCCAGTACCCGCCGCCGAGCGCGGCGAGACGGCCGACCGCGGCCAGGCCGGCGAAGAACAGCGCGTAGAGCAGGGCCTGGATCGCCAGGTCGAAGCGGCCGAACAGGATCGCGGTGGACTTCGAGCCGGCACGCAGGTCGTCCTCGCGGTCGACCATGGCGTACCAGGTGTCGTAGGCGGTGGTCCAGAACAGGTTCGCGGCGTAGAGCAGCCAGGCGACCGGCGGCACCGTGCCCTCCACGGCGGCGAAGGCCATCGGGATGCCCCAGCCGAAGGCCAGGCCCAGGTACACCTGCGGCAGGTGGGTGTAGCGCTTGAGGTAGGGATAGGTCGCCGCGAGCGCCACGCCGATGAAGCTCAGCAGCACGGTCAGGCAGTTCAGCGTCAGCACCAGCGCGAACGCGGCCAGCATCAGCGCCGCGAACAGCGCGAGCGCCTCGCGCCCCGACACCCGCCCGCTGGCCAGCGGGCGGTCCCGGGTGCGCTCGACCTGCGGGTCGAGCCAGCGGTCGGCGTAGTCGTTGATGACGCAGCCGGCGGCGCGCGTGAGCCAGACGCCGGCGGTGAACACGAACAGGATCCACGCCGGCGGCAGCCCGCCGGCGGCCAGCCACAGCGCCCACCAGGTCGGCCACAGCAGCAGCAGCCAGCCGATCGGGCGGTCGCCGCGGGTCAGCTTCCAGTACTGGCGGATGCGCTCGCGCCAGGGCGGCGAGGCGGGCGGGGCATGGCGTGCGTGTTCGGTGTTCAACGGCCTCGATCCTGCGCAGGGGCGCCGGGCGCGCGTCGGTGACCGGTGCGGGCTCGCGCGAAACGCCGCGATGATGGACAATACCCCGCTACGCGCCTGTAGCTCAGCCGGATAGAGTAGCGGCTTCCGAAGCCGTTGGTCGGGGGTTCGAATCCCTCCAGGCGCGCCAGTTCCCGCCGTCCGCCGCCTCGTACGACGCGAAAGCCCCCGCGCAGCCCGGCTGGCGGCGCCCCGGTCTTCAGGCCGGCGGAAGCGGCCGCGCCTGCGCGAAGAAGTCGCCCGGAATGTCGTTCCGGAGCGCGATCCCCGGCCTCGAAGCCCGCGGCGCGCTGTCTCGATGGGGGCTGCCGCCTCGACCTTCGCCTTTTACGGCCGCTAAGTCGGCGAACAGCCGTTTCTGACCGCGCGTCCGGAAAATGCCCCAGGAGACGCTGGGCAGCTACGGGTACCGGCTGCCTGTCGGCAACTTGTCGACCGTCCGATGACTCGCCGATCCCGAAAGCGGTCGATCGTTACCCGGTAGTCCGCGCATGAGCGAGTGCGGCATCGATCGCATTGTCCCGGCCTTGCATGAGCGATGGCCAGTCCGGAGCCGCGTCCAGATCGGGGTAGATCGCATCCCTGCTTGCGTCGTCGAACCGGTATCGCCTGATCGAGCACGCGGCCCGAATCCGGGAATGCGGCAGCACGAAGGTATGCAGCTCCTGATACCCGTTCGGCCTGGCGCCCGTCGGTTCGCCGACCAGGAGGGCCTCGGTTTCCCTTCGGAAATCCGACGCGTTCGTCATGGCCGCCGAGAAGGTATGGCGGCCGATCAGCACGTAGAGCCGGCCTGTCCGGTTGAGCGCGGGCATGTTCTGCAGCGGTTCGATGACATGCTCGCGGGGGAGCGTGTAGTTGCCCCCGCGGTTGTCGCGCAGGTCGATCAGGAGGGTATGCGGCGGCGCCGCCCGCAGATCATCGAACAATGCGGCCGCTCTGCGTGGCAGATCGTCGTATCTGCGGAACTGAAGATGCACTGCCGCTCCGTCGTAGAGCCTCGCCCATCCGAACGAGGGGTCGGGCGTGGCGGGCTTCGCGGGCGCGAGCGCGGCCGTCAGTTGCCCATCGGGCTGGCCGGCCGACAGGGGTGCGATGTCGAACGCCGCGGGCCGACCCGCCATGTCGACGCCTCTTACACGCATATGATCAGGCGATCCTATGATGCCGAGCGCCGCCAGGAGTTCGGCGCGCCGCAGCCTGTCGGGGCGTTGCGACAACACGTACCAGACATTCTCTGCCCCTGGTATGACGGTATCCAAACGTTCGCTTACTTCGGCGATCGGTCGACCATCGATGTACTCGATGCGCAGTCCGAGAAGCTGCTGCGTCTCAGGCGTTGTCCGCACCACCCTGACGCCATCGTCGAACCAGGCGGTTTCGAAGGGAAAGGATCGATAGAGATCGGCGGTCGACAGGAATGTGTGCCCGTCGCCCGCCAGCGCGACGATGGACTGGAAGCCCGCAACGATCTCGAGCGGGCGCAGACGCGGAATCCGTCGATCCAGTTCGGCGATGGCCGACAGGAATCGTTCCTCCGGAGTGTGGTGGAACAGACTTCGGTGATTCTCTTGCAGTTGGGCATACAGAAAAGCCAGATCTTGCCGCCAGGATTGGGCGGTCATCCCAGCGCGTGTGGACGGGAAAGCGCGATGCACCTGCGCGCCAAGGCCAAGACATGCCGCAGTCGCGATGAATCCACGCCGGGTTGGGCTCATGCCGGTCTCCAGGGCTGTTCGCCATCGCTGCGAAGCCGCGCCTCGAACGCGGTGGCCTCCGCACGGTCGGACTTTCGGAGGCGCGATGGACGGTGCCTTCCCGCGTCGCGAGCGGACCTCTGTTCGTCGACCGGCATCACGTGCCACGCGTCGCCGGGCCGGACCCGCGTCGTCGAAACCGTCCGAAGTTCATGCGATTCATCCATAGCCAGCGTCACAACCTCGCCCGCGAGCCGAGCGGCCGCTCGGAGTCGATCCCGTTTCATACTCGACGTTCCGGCTTTGGCCAACCTTCGCCTTTATGGGACCGGCGGCACCTCAGCGCAGGACGTAGCCGGCGCCAGGCAGCGGTCCTATACTAGTACGGAAGGCGAAATGTACCCCTGGACGAAGCGCCATCTCCTCCCGTCGCACGCGCGCCCGGCGCGACCCGCCACCGCATGGCGGATCCGGTCCGGGCACGGCCCGCACCGCGGCTTCACATGGACTTGATCCGGCCCGGACGGAAATGCCCGGGCCACTCTCGTCGGTGCGCGCCGTTCCCGGCGTCGCGCCGCCGCCCGACCGCCTCTGGACCGGCCGGCACGGACGCGCGTGCGGATGCTCTCCGAACGCTCGTGCCGGGATCGACGGTGCCCGACATGCGCATCAAGGACCCGTGCCGTGCCCCACTACGCGATCGCAGAGGAGCGCCGAGCGAGCGAACTGAAGTTCGTCGAGCGCATCTACCGGATGCGCATGCTCGGCACGGCGCTGTCCATGCTGCCCATCGCCTCGGTGCTGGAGGAGCGCTCGGCGCCCGCCTGGGCGTGGGCCCTGCTGCTGCTCAACGCCTTCGCGTGGCCGCAGGTGGCGGTGCGGCTGGGCCGTCGCGCGCGCCGCCCGGTGGCGACGGAGTTCCGCTGCCTGATGCTCGACTCCGGCTTCGGCGGTGCGTGGATCGCGGCCATGGCGGTCAGCGCCGGGCCGTCCGCGGTACTGCTCACGGCGCTGAGCGCCGACAAGATCGCCGCCGGCGGCGCCCTGCTGCTGGGCCGCGCGAGCCTGGTGCTGCTGATCGGCTTCGCCGCCACGTGGTGGGCGCTGGGCTTTCCCTTCGAGCCCGTCGCCTCGCAGCGCACGCTGGTGGCGACGCTGCCGTTCCTGTTCCTCTACTCGGTGGCGCTGAGCATGCTCAACCACCGGCTGGGCCGGCGGATCGCCGACCAGAACCGCGCGCTGGAACGGCTCAACCGCACGGACTCCCTCATCCAGCTGCCCAACCGCCGCCATTTCGAGTCGCGCGCGCAGCACGAGTTCCTGCGCTACCGCCGCACCGGGCGGCCGATCACCCTGGTGCTGATCGACGTGGACCGCTTCAAGGAGGTCAACGACCGCTACGGCCACGGCATGGGCGACCGCGTGCTGGAGCGCGTGGCCCGCATCCTGGAGCGGACGGTGCGCGACATCGACATGCCGGCGCGCTACGGCGGCGACGAGTTCGCGATGCTGCTGGTGGACACCGGCGGCGAGGACGCGGCCCGGATCGCCGAACGCGCGCGCGACCTCGTGCGCGGGATGCGCTTCGACGATCACCCGGACCTGTGCTGCTCGCTGAGCATCGGCATCGCCGAGCTGACCGACGACGTGCACACGCTGGAGCAGTGGATGAGCGCCGCGGACGCGGCGCTGTACCGGGCCAAGGCCGCGGGGCGCGACCGCATCGAGCGGGCCTGAGCCGCCGCCCGCAGAGCGAAGCCTGCGGGCGCGCGCCCATCCCTGTAGGAGCGCGCTCGCGCGCGATGTGTCGCGACGCCGGAGAGAGGGCGCCTCGCACGCGCGAGCGCGCTCCTACGGAGACGCGGCGGTGGGCGGCTGCGCGGGGTGCTGCGCGAACGGCGCGGTGCCGCCGTCGGCGCCGACCAGCTCGACGGTGAAGGCCTGGCGGCTGCCGTCGGGCATCTCCATGCCGGGCGAGCCCATCGGCATGCCGGGCAGCGTCAGGCCGCGCGCGTCGGGGCGCTCGGCCAGCAGCCGGCGGATGTCCCCGGCCGGCACGTGGCCCTCGATGAAGTAGCCGCCGATCTCCGCGGTGTGGCACGAGCCCTTGCCGTAGGGGATGCCCAGGCGCGACTTCACCTCGCCCAGCTCCTCGTGGTCGATCGTCTCGACCTCGAAGCCGGCGTCGCGCACGTGCTCGACCCAGGCGCCGCAGCAGCCGCAGGTGGCGGTCTTGTGCACGACCATCCGCGGCAACGGCGCCTGCGCGGCGCCGGGTGCGGCGGACGGGGCGGGCGCGGCCTGCGGCGCGGCCACGGGCGCCGGGACCGGCCCGGCCGCGGGCGTCGCCGCCGGTTCCGCGCACGCGGCCAGCGCGATCGGCGCGAGGCCGGCGAGCAGGGAAACACACCATCGGGTCATGGACAGCTCCTGTGCGGCGCAGGCCGCGTTCAGATCTTGAAGTCGTCGAAGGCGATCCGGTCCTCGGCCACCTCCAGCCGCTGCAGCAACTGGCGGGTGGCGGCCAGCATCGCCGGCGGGCCGCAGAGGTAGAAGTCGCAATCGTGCAATGCCGGATGCAGCGCGAGCAAACCGGCGCCGGCCGCCTCGTGGACGAGGCCGCGCAGCAGGCCGTCGCCGCACTCGGCCGCCTCCGACAGCACCAGCTGCCAGTTGAAGTTCGGGTGCGCCTGCGCGAGCCGGCGCATCTCGTCCACGTAGGGGGCTTCGCGCAGGTCGCGCGCGCCGTACCAGAAGTGGATGCGCTCGCTCGCCCCCGAGGCCAGCAGCGCGCGGATCATCGCCCGCAGCGGCGCCATGCCCGCGCCGCCGCCGATGAAGACCTTCTCGCGGCCGCCGGGCTTGAGCGCGAAGTCGCCGAACGGCCCGCTGTAGCGCACGCGGTCGCCGGGCTTGAGCGTGTACATCCAGGCCGAGCCCTTGCCGGGCGGGTGCCGGCCACCGCGCGCGCCGCCGGGGCTGAAGCGCACCAGCAGGCCGAGGCGGCCGCCGTCGGCGGCGGGCGCCAGCGACAGCGAGTAGGCCCGCCGCACCGGCTCGCGGTTGCGCAGCGCGGCCGGCAGCGCGAGCGCGTCGAAGTCGGCGCGATGGGCGTCCGGGTGCGCGATCGCCTCGCGCGGCAGGTCGTAGACCGGCACGTGCACCTGCAGGTAGGCGCCGGGCTGGTAGTCCGGCCCGGGCGCGACGTCGGGCCTGAGCACGATCTCGCGCAGGAACGGCGTCACCGCCTCCACGCGCTCGACGGTGGCGGCCGACTCGGTCCACAGCCCGGCGCCGCCGGCCACCTCCACCTCGGCATCCGCGCCCAGCGGCAGGTTGCAGGCCAGGCGGTAGCCCATGCGCAGGCGGTTGGCCGGCAGGTGCGCGCGGTCGGCGGCGCTCGGCTCGGGCGCGCGGCCGCGCACCCGCACCTCGCACAGGCCGCAGCTCTGCCCGCCCCCGCAGTTGGACGGCAGCTGCAGGCCGTGGCGGGCCAGGGCGACGTAGGCGGTCTCGCCGGCGGCCGCCGGCACCGTGCGCAGCAGCGCGCCGTCGGGCGCGAACACCGACAGCGCGCGCCGCGGGCGCCAGCGCCGCGGCACGAACTCCGACAGCCGGAAGCTCGCCACCAGCAGCCAGACGCCGCTGAGCGACATCCACAGCCCGCCGATGCCGGCCATCACCACCAGCGGGTTGTTGAAGTCGCTGCGGCCGGTGTAGTCCATGATGTGCAGCATCCAGAAGATGTCGAACAGCCGCCACGTGCGGTTGCGGTGCACCAGCACCCGCCCGGTCTGCGCGGACAAGTAGACGGTGGTGTCCTCGGCGTCGCTGAAGTCCACGCGCCAGAACGGCCCCTGATGTCCGCGCGCCTCGAGCGTGCGCTCGACCAGCCGCGGCGTGGCCGGCAGCCCGGGGCCGGCGTAGGAGGCCTGCGCCAGCCGCGCCACGCGCTCGGGGTCGAGCGCCAGCGGCAGCCCGCTGCGCGCGTCGACCAGCCGCGTGCCGGCGGCATCGCTCACCTCGTACACGGGGGTGGCGCCGAGCCAGGCCGAGGCCACGCCACCCACCTCGCCGCCGGCGGCGGCCAGCACCTGCGCCGCCGGCAGCGCATCGCGCGGCCACGCGTCCGGCTCGGCCGGGTGCGCGCGCCAGGTGTGGCCCTGCACGCGATCGTGGTCCAGCCAGGCCATCATCAGCCCGCTGGCCATCCACAGCACGAACTGGGCGGCGACCAGCAGCCCGATCCACTTGTGCAGCCTGCGCATCCAGGGCGTCATGCCGGCGTCCTCCGCCGGAAGCCGTAGAACAGCAGCCAGACGCCGCTGAGCGCGAACAGCAGGCCGACCGCGGAGGCCACGCGCAGCAGGGTGTTGTTGACGTCGCTGCGGGTGTCGTAGTCCATGATGTGGAACATCCACAGGAAGTCGAACCAGCGCCACAGGCTGTGGCGGCGGGCGAGCAGCTCGCCGGTGTCGGGCGAGAAGTACAGCGTGGTGGCGCCGCGGTCGGCGAAGTGCACCGCCCACATCGGCACCGGCCGGGTGGAGACCTCCTGCGGCGCCCGGGTCACCCACTCGGCGCGCTCCACCTCGGCCTCGCCCTGGTACAGCGAGCGCGCCAGCGCGATCGCGTCGGCCTCGGGCAGCGGCGTCAGCCGCTCGCCGCTGCGCGCATCGGCCAGCAGCGTGCCTTCGCCGGTGCGCAGCTCGAACACGTCGCGGTCGAGCAGCCGCTTGAGCGCGATGCCGCGGGCGCCGGGGTAGCGCGCCAGCAGCGCGTCCTGGGCGATGTACTCGCCATCGCGCGCCAGCGGCTCGCGATGGGCATGGGCGAGATGGTCGCCGTGGATGATGTCGAGCGAGATCACCGTCATGTAGACGCCGCTCACCGTCCACAGCAAGGCCTGGACGCCCACGACCAGGCCGATCCACTTGTGGGCGCGGCGCGCCCAGAACGCAGGTTTCATGCGAACCCCCCGATGCGATGTCGGACATGCGCGGGGGGACGGCGCGGCCGGCCCCCCGCCCGCGTCACCAGCGATAGCTCAGCTTGGCGTTCCAGCGCCGGCCGAGCAGGTCGTAGGTCATCGTGTCGGTGTTGGCGTCGGTGTAGCTCTGGATGAAGGGCGCCTGCTTGTCGAACAGGTTGTCCACGCCCAGGGCGATGTCGAAGGCCTGGTTCACCGCGTACTGCAGCTGCAGGTTGTGGTAGGTCAGGCTGCCCGCGTGGTCGCCGATGTCGCCTGGCGAGGCGTTGATGTCGTCGGCGCCGCCGATGTACTGCACGCTCCACGAGCCCGACCACGGCCCCTGCGCCAGCACCAGCGAGCCGAACGAGCGCCACTTGGCGAAGCTGCCGCGGCCGCCGGTGATCTTGCCGGCGTACTCGATGGTGTTGCCGCCCGGGAACGGGGTCAGGTCGTAGCGGTCCAGGTAGGAGACGTCGAGGTCGAAGGTGGCGTCGAGCCCGGCGAACGCGAACTCGTACAGCAGCCCCAGGTCGATGCCCGAGATCCGTTCGCTGGCGGCGTTGACCGGCTGCGCGGACAGGAAATCGATCTCGCCGGTGACCGGGTTGCGGGTGAAGTTGCTGTCGCTGCAGAACGGGTGCGACAGGCCGTCGCTGTTGTAGCAAAGCGACAGCTTGGTGGAGCCGGCCACGCTCTGGATGGCGTTCTCGATGCGGATGTCGAACCAGTCCGCGGTGAAGGTCAGGCCGGGCGCGAAGGCGGGGGTCCACACCGTGCCGATGGTGAAGGTCTTGGCGTCCTCGGGCTGCAGCTCGATGTTGCCGCCGGTGCGGGTCAGCACGGTGTTGCCGAGCTGGGTGTAGCCGACCGGCAGGCCGTCGGCCTGGCAGTTGCGGTAGACGTTGGAGGACGGGTCCGCGGCGCTCCAGCCGCTGCACGGGTCGGTGGTGGTGAGGTTGCCCTCGCTGACGCCGCCGAACAGCTCCGGGATGTTCGGGATGCGGAACGCGGTGGCGTAGGTGGCGCGCATCTTCAGCGCGGACGTGGCCTGCCAGTCGAGGCCCAGCTTGTAGTTGGTGTCGCCGCCGAACAGGTCGTAGTCGGAATAGCGCACCGCGGCGTTGAAGGTGAGCAGCTCGGCGCCCGGGCGGCCCTCCAGCAGCGGCACCGAGACTTCCGCGAACGCCTCGCGCGCGTCGTACTCGCCGTCGATGCGCTGCTGCGCGTTGCTGTTGGCGATGCCCAGCTGGGTCAGGATGTCCGGGTCGCGCCAGCCGCGGTCGTTGCGCAGCTCGATGCCGGCGGCGAAGCCCATCCAGCCGGCCGGCAGCTCGAACGGCTGGCCGCTGACGTTGGCGGTGAAGCTGCGCTGCTCGTTGCCGCCGCTGTCGCGGGTGGTGAACATGATGTAGTCGAGCACGGCGGGGGTGAGGTCGCCGTAGCCCAGGTAGTCGCCGCAGGGGATCGCCGCGCCGGGCGCGTCGCTGCACACCGCGGTGTCGAGCGTCTGCGCGACGCGGTCGAGGTTGGCGACGTTGGTGGAGCCGTCGATGCCGGTGTTGCGGCCGTAGTTGATCGCCGCGCTCCAGTTCCAGCCGTCGGCGAACTGCCCGTCGAGCCCGGCCACCACGCGCCAGGTGTCGACGTCCTGGTAGAACTCGCGCGGGCCCGCTTCCTCCAGCCGGCGCCGCACCAGGGTCAGGTCCTGGCCGGTCGGATTGGTGGGGTGGTCGGCGGCGATGCGGATCGGCCGGTACTGCCCGACCGAGCCGGCCGTGGCCAGCTGGTTGGAGCGGCGGTTGGTGAACATCAGCTCGGTGAACAGGTCGACGCTGTCGTTCAACGCCAGGTCGCCGAACACGCTGAAGCTGGTGCGCTTGATCGGATTGACCGCGTTGAGCGTGGGGTTGCCGTTGTAGTTGTGGCGGCTGGCGTAGGGCTCGTAGAAGTCGCCGTCGCCGCCCGGCTCCTGGTTGAAGTTCACCATGCGGCCGTCGGCCAGCAGCGCGCGGCCGCCGATCGTGGCCGAGCTGCCCACGCACTGCAGCTCGCCGTTCACCTCGCCCAGGCCGCAGGGCGCGCGGCTGGCCATGTTGACCGCCTTGCCCTCGGAGTAGCTCAGCGCCGCCATCAGCGAGCCGCGCTCGCCGGTGGTGCCCCAGACGAGGTCGGCGGCCTGGTCGGCGCCGTCGCCCTGGAAGGTCTCGCCGTAGCGCAGGCCCAGTTCGGCGCCTTCGATGCCGCGCTTGGTGATGATGTTGACCACGCCGGCGACGGCGTCGGCGCCGTAGATGGCCGACGCGCCGTCCTTGAGCACCTCGATGCGCTCGATGATCGCCACCGGGACGACGTTGAGGTCGACCGAGCTGTTGGCGCCGGTGCCGCCGTTGACGATGCGGCGGCCGTTGAGCAGCACCAGGGTGCGGTTGATGCCGATGCCGCGCAGGTTGACCTGGGTGGTGCCGTAGCCGTTGCCGGTCCAGTAGGCGTTGCCCTGGTTGCCGGCGAAGCCGGCCGAGGCCGGCAGGCGCTGCAGCAGCGATTCGACCGAGGTGGCGCCCGAGCGCGCGATGGTCTCGGCGTCGACCACGCTGACCGGGCCCACGCCCGACAGTTGCGCGCCCTTGATGTGGGTGCCGGTGACGGTGACCGCGTCGAGGTTGGTGGCGGATTCGTCCTGCGCCGCGCTCGACTGCGCGGCGGCGGGCCCGGCGGCCAGCAGTGCGCTGATCGCCAGGGCGAGATGATGGCGGTGGAACGGCATGGGAGGTTCTCCGGAAGGCAGCTGGAATCGATCTGGCGTGGCGGGCATGGGCGAGGCGCGCGACGCGCGCGTCGCGGCAGGCATGCCGTGATAGCGACGCGGATCAGCTGATCGGAGGTCGGAAGATCTTGCTGCTGGCCCGTTGCGGGGCGAGGATCTCGACGTGCAGCGGCGGTTCGCTGCGCAGGGCGTGGCGGCCGGCGAACGGCACCGTCACGTCGATGGCGCCCGCGGGATAGGCGCAGTTGCAGGCGCAGCCGGCGATCATGCCGGCGCCGCAGTCGCAGCGTTCGCCGTCGGCGTGGCGATGGTCGTCGGAGGCCATACGCTCCCCGGCGGACGCGACGCAGGCGGCCGGGTCGCCGGCGTCGGTGCAGGCGCCGGGGAGGCCGCGATGATCGCCGTGGCGATCGTCGACCGGGATGCCATCGCCGTGACGATCGTCGGTCGTGCCGTCCGCGCCGGCGTGGTCCGCCAGGTGCCCGGGCTCCAGCGCCATGCCTGCGGACGCCCACAGCGCCGTGCTGCCGTTGAGGCAGAGCATCAGGCTCAGCAAGACGCGCAGGAGGAGGGGCTTGGCGTGCATTTCGGACGCTGAATGGGGCCGCGGCTATTTGTATATACCAACGCCGTCACAGTTATCACGCGTGTCGCGCCGGTGTCAACGCTTTCTTCACGGAAGACCTGCACGCGCGCCCGTTCAGGCGGGGCCCGCGCCCGCGACCAGTTCGTAGCGCCCGCCGAGGAACAGCTGCCGCACGAAGGTCACGCATTCCGCGCCGCGCCAGGTCTGCCGCTCGATCAGCAGGCAGGCGGTCCCGGCCGGCGCCTGCAGCGTCCCGGCCTGGTCCTCGTCGGCGGCCACCGCGCCGATGCGGTGGCGCGCGCGCGTCCACGGGATCGAGCGCAGCAGCCAGCTGCCCGGCGCGGTGTCGGAGAAGTCCATCGTCAGCGCGCCCGGCACCGCGTCCGGATTGAGCAGCCGCGTCTCCAGCGCGAACGGCCGGCCGTCGGCCAGGTGCACGCCGCGCAGTTCCAGCACGCGGCCCTGCGCGTCGGCCAGTTCCATCTCGTGCGGCGTGCGCCGCCTGGCCGTACGCCGGCGCCGCGACAGCAGGCGGAAGCGGTAGGCGTGCCCGCGCTGCGCCACCTCCACCGGGATGTCCGGGATTTGCAGCGCCACCGATTCGATCTGCGGGTCGGGCGCGCGCACGAAGCTGCCCGACTTGCGCCGCCGCACGACGAGCCCCGCCTGCGCCAGCGTGGTGAGCGCGCGGTTGACCGTCATCCGCGAGCAGCCGTAGTCCTCCATCAGCTCGTGCTCGGGCGGGACGCGATGCCCGGGCGGCCACTCGCCGCTGCGGATGCGCCGTTCGATGTCCTCGCGGATGCGCTGGTTGAGGGGAACGGCAACCGCGGTCTCCATGCGAGGGAGGCTCCGAAGGTAGGGGGGAACCGTGGTGTCCACGGCGCCGGGCCGGGACCGTCTGGACGACGGCGAGGTCGCCCCATTATTGTATAGACATAAATCGGACGCCAGGGAGATCGTCTTGACCGCACCGCTGCTTCTCCGCCCCGGCGCCGTGCCGCTGGCGCACTGGCGCGCCGTCCTCGGCGGCGCCTCCGTCGCGATCGATCCCGCCACCGCCGAGGCCGTGCGCCGCAGCGCCGAGACCGTGGAGGCGATCGTCGCGCGCGGCGCGCCGGTCTACGGCATCAACACCGGCTTCGGCAAGCTCGCCAGCGTGCGCATCGAGGCCGCCGACCTGGCCACGCTCCAGCGCAACATCGTGCTCTCGCACGCCGCCGGCGTGGGCGAGCCGCTGCCGGCGCCGGAGGTGCGGCTGATGCTGGCGCTGAAGCTCGCCAGCCTCGCCCACGGCGCCTCGGGCGTCCGCCCGGAGACGCTCGCCCTGCTGGAGGCCATGCTGCAGCGCGACGTGCTGCCGCTGGTGCCGGCGCAGGGCTCGGTCGGCGCCTCCGGCGACCTCGCGCCGCTGGCGCACATGGCCGCGACGATGCTGGGCGTGGGCGAGGCCTTCCACGCCGGCGAGCGCATGCCCGCCGCCGATGCGCTGCGCCGCGCCGGCCTCGCGCCGGTGGAACTGGCGGCCAAGGAGGGCCTGGCCCTGCTCAACGGCACCCAGTTCTCCACCGCCTGCGCGCTGGCCGGGCTGTTTGCGATCGAGGACGTGTTCCGCACCGCGCTGGTGACCGGCGCGCTGTCCACCGAGGCCGCGCGCGGCGCCGACACCCCGTTCGATCCGCGCATCCACGCCCTGCGCCGCCACCGCGGCCAGCAGGAAGTGGCGGCCGCGCTGCGCGCGCTGATGCGCGGCTCGGCGATCCGCGCCTCGCACCTGGAGCACGACGAGCGCGTGCAGGACCCGTACTGCCTGCGCTGCCAGCCGCAGGTCATGGGCGCCGCGCTCGACGTGATGCGCCAGGCCGCGCACACCCTGGCCGACGAGGCCAACGGCGTCTCCGACAACCCGCTGGTGTTCACCGACACCGGCGAGGCGCTGTCGGGCGGCAACTTCCACGCCGAGCCGGTGGCCTTCGCCGCCGACATGCTGGCGATGGCGGTCTGCGAGATCGGCTCCATCTCCGAGCGCCGCGTCGCCATGCTGGTGGACCCGGCGCTGTCCGGCCTGCCGGCGTTCCTGGTGCCCCGCCCCGGCCTCAACTCCGGCTTCATGATCCCGCAGGTCACCGCCGCGGCGCTGGTGTCGGAGAACAAGCAGCGCGCGTTCCCGGCGAGCGTGGACTCCATCCCCACCTCGGCCAACCAGGAGGACCACGTGTCCATGGCCGCGCACGGCGCGCGCCGGCTGCGGCGCATGGCCGCCAACGCCGCGCACGTGGTCGGCATCGAGCTGCTGGCCGCCGCGCAGGGCTGCGACTTCCACGCGCCGCTGCGCTCCAGCGATGCGCTGGAGACCGTGCGCGCGCGGCTGCGCGACGCGGTGCCGGCGATGGACGAGGACCGCTACGTGCACCCCGACCTGCAGGCCGCCACCGCGCTGGTGACCGGCGGCGGCGCGGTGGCGGCGGCCGGCCTGCCGCTGCCCGGCCTCGACGACTGACCTCTCCCAGGACGCCCCGATGACCCGACACGACCCCGCCCGCCGCATCCGCGCCCCGCGCGGCGATGCGCTGACCTGCAAGTCCTGGCTGACCGAAGCGCCGTTCCGGATGCTGCAGAACAACCTCGACCCGGAGGTCGCCGAGCGTCCCGAGGACCTGGTGGTCTACGGCGGCATCGGCCGCGCCGCGCGCGACTGGGCCTGCTACGACGCCATCCTCGAGACCTTGAAGACCCTGGGCGACGACGAGACGCTGCTGGTGCAGTCCGGCAAGCCGGTCGGCGTGTTCCCCAGCCATCCCGATGCGCCGCGCGTGCTGATCGCCAACTCCAACCTGGTGCCGCACTGGGCGACCTGGGAGCACTTCGACACGCTCGACCGCAAGGGCCTGATGATGTACGGCCAGATGACCGCCGGCTCTTGGATCTACATCGGCTCGCAGGGCATCGTGCAGGGCACCTACGAGACCTTCGTGGAGATGGGCCGGCAGCACTACGGCGGCGACCTGACCGGCCGCTGGATCCTGACCGCCGGCCTGGGCGGCATGGGTGGCGCGCAGCCGCTGGCGGCCTCGCTCGCCGGCGCCAGCAGCCTGACCGTCGAGTGCCAGCAGAGCCGGATCGACTTCCGCCTCAAGACCCGCTACGTCGACGAGCAGGCCGACGACCTCGACGATGCGCTGGCGCGCATCGCGCGCTACACCCGCGGCGGCGAGGCGAAGTCCATCGCGTTGCTCGGCAATGCCGCCGAGGTGCTGCCGGAACTGGTGAAGCGCGGCGTGCGCCCCGACGCCGTCACCGACCAGACCAGCGCCCACGATCCGGTGCACGGCTACCTGCCGATCGGCTGGACCGTCGAGGACTGGCTGGCCGGGCAGCAGGCGCACCCGGAGAAGGTGCGCGACGCCGCCAAGGCCTCGATGCGCGTGCACGTGGAGGCGATGCTGGCCTTCCACGCGCAGGGCGTGCCGACCGTCGACTACGGCAACAACATCCGCCAGATGGCCAAGGACGAGGGGCTGGAGAACGCCTTCGACTTCCCCGGCTTCGTGCCCGCCTACGTGCGCCCGCTGTTCTGCCGCGGCGTCGGCCCGTTCCGCTGGGTGGCGCTCTCCGGCGACCCGGAGGACATCGCCAGGACCGACGCCAAGGTCAAGGCACTGATCCCGGACGACCCGCACCTGCACCGCTGGCTGGACATGGCCGGCGAGCGCATCGCCTTCCAGGGCCTGCCCGCGCGCATCTGCTGGGTGGGCCTGGGGCAGCGCCACCGGCTGGGCCTGGCCTTCAACGAGATGGTGCGCAACGGCGAGCTGAAGGCGCCGGTCGTGATCGGCCGCGACCACCTGGATTCGGGCAGCGTCGCCTCGCCCAACCGCGAGACCGAGGCCATGCGCGACGGCAGCGACGCCGTCAGCGACTGGCCGCTGCTCAACGCCATGCTCAACGTCGCCGGCGGCGCCACCTGGGTCAGCCTGCACCACGGCGGCGGCGTCGGCATGGGCTACAGCCAGCACTCGGGCGTGGTGATCGTGTGCGACGGCAGCGAGGCCGCCGACCGCCGCATCCGCCGCGTGCTGTGGAACGATCCCGCCACCGGCGTGATGCGGCATGCCGACGCCGGCTACGAGATCGCGCAGGACTGCGCGCGCGAGCAGGGGCTGAAGCTGCCGATGCTCTGATCCCGGAACTCACCCGGAAGCCTCGATGACCCAGCAGGAACGGAAGTTCATCGATACGCTACGTTCGCTCGAAGGCGGCGCCGGCGATCGGCGCCTGCGCAAAGCGCCGGGCTGGCTGACCGAAGACTGCCTGAAGAAGGCGGCGGAGCCATACGACCCGAAGAGGCGAGCCGGACTTGAACGCTCGGCGAGCGTGGGTATGGCAATCGAGTCGCTGCGCCGAGCCGGCGTTAGGGTTAGCCTGGAGCCGGTCAAGGCGCTGATACGCACTTATGAAGAGTGGCGACAGAAGCTCGGGCAGGTCCGCGTTCTCGGATGCGAGTATCTTCAACGCGATCGATGTATGCACAGCTCCGTTCGCACCTGAGCGACGGACGTCGTGAGCGATCGCTACGCCACTGGTGTCGAGGGCGAGTTCCAGGCTGGCTCGGGCCAGCGGGTGCTACGCAATACGCTCGGCATCACCGATCCGTCGGAAATGGACGAGGCCGAACTCGCCCTGCTGCACAAGCTTTATGAAGCGGTACTTGAGGAGGAATTTCCGGACCGGCGCATCACCGTGACCGACCTCAAGCACTGGCATCGACTGTGGCTGGGTAACGTGTACGAATGGGCTGGCCGCGAACGCTCGGTCAATCTGGGCAAGGGGGGTTTCCACTTTGCGGCCGCGGCGCAGGTGCCGCGGCTGCTGGAGGCGTTCGATCGCGGTTGTCTTGCCCGCTACACCCCCTGCCATATGGACGAGACCACTGCCATCGCGGCGATCGCCGAAACGCACGTGGAGTTCATCCTCATCCATCCGTTCCGCGAGGGAAACGGGCGCCTCTCCCGCTTGCTGGCCGACGTGATGGCCATGCAGGCAGGGTACGAGCCGCTGGATTACAGCGGATGGGACGAGGACAAGGCCGGGTACATCGCCGCGATCCACGCGGGGCTTGCGGGCGACTATGCGCCCATGCGGCGTCATGTGACGCAGGCATGGAGAAGCGAGCAGGGAGAGTGATACGGGACCGTGGGCTCAGCGGGCCAGCTTCAAACGGCTGTACTTGCTGCTGCCGGCGCGCAGCGTGCGCTCAAGCGTGTCGATGCGCTGGCCCGTCTCGATGGCGGTGGAACTGGCCACAGATCGCACGATGGCCGCCTTGAGGCGCTGGCCGGAGGGGCGCTTGGCGGCGGGACGGCTGGGCGCTTTCATGGTTGGGATTATACCCCGGAACGGCTTCGGATCGCCCTCGGCGGGGCTGTGGTCGGCTCGGCGCGGCAGTGCGGAACATCAGGATGAACGGCGCTGGATGCCCTCGCCAGCAGGAAGGCCGTCATCCAGCCAGGCCGGTGCGTTGCACCTTTGCCGGCGGACTGGCTGCCACGATCCGAAATCGTCATTCCCGGTGGGGCTGAAGCTGCCGCTGGCGTAGCACGGCGCGCGCCCGAAGGCCGCGACCGGGCCGGGGCGCGCTACTCGGCCAGCCCGTTGGAGAACACGTCGAGGGCGTCGGCCGCGATCCAGCCGCGGGCGCAGTCGCCCTGCCAGCGAGCGTCCACGGTGCAGGCGGTGCCGGTCCGCACCTGCGCCTGCCACCGCACCGGGCGCTCGCCGTAGCGCGCGCAGACCGGCGCGCCTCGGCAGGCGGCCACGTCCCCGGGTGCGATCGCGATCGCGTAGTAGTAGGCCGGCTGCTGGCCGCTGCGGGCGATGGCCTGCACGCACAGGAACTGGCCCTCGGACAGCGCCGCGTTGGGCCGGGCGTCGCTGCCGGTGACGGGCAACGCATCGAGCGCGACCGCCTCGGGCGCGGACACGCCGGCGAAGAAGCCTTCGGCGTCGCAGCGCGGGGACAGCTCGATGTCGTAGTAGTCGCCGGCCTCCAGGTTGCCGATGACGCAGTCGCGTCCGGTGGCGGCATCCGCGCAGCGTGCGCCGAGTTGTTCCGCCAGGCCTTGCGGCTGCGCTGAAGACGGCGGGGGCGTATCGGGCGACGTCTCGGGGGCGACCGCCGCGGGCGCGCCGGGGCCGCAGGCCGCGAGCGCCAGGACGCCGAGCGCGACGAGCGGACGGAACGGGGCGGGGAGGCGAAGTCCGGTCATGGGCGCGTTCACATCGGAGAAGGTGGGAGTGGGGCCGGCGACGATCCGACGCGATACGACGCCGGCGGCGGCAATGTCCATAGTATGCAGATCACGCCGCGCGGCCGGCGCTGCTGAATCCCGCTCCGCTCCATGCACTACAGTGAGGCGCGAGACGAAGATGGGAACCCCTTCCGATGACGGTCAAACGATGCTCGGCACGCTTGCTCGGCCTGATCGCGACGCTGATCCCGTTGATCGCCCTCGCCGGGCTTCCGTTCGAAGCGACGCTGGAAGAGATGGCGCAGCAGGCCGACCATATCCTGATCGGGCGCGTGGTCGGCGTGGACATGATCGACGGTGCCGGCAGGCAGGTCTCGGATGAGATGCGACGCACCGGCCCGGGGTCGAGGAACACCATTCGCCTGCACATCCAGGTCGACGAAGTGCTCGTCACCAACGCCGCCGTGGTGCCCGAGGTGCTGCCCGTTCCGCTGGCGTCCCACCTGCACTACAGCCTGGGCCAGATCCGGCAGGCGCATGCCGGAGACACCCAGGTCCGCCTCGTCATGCTGAAAGGCGCGCACTTCGAGGGGATCAAGCCCGGCGTCTTCCTGAGGCCGCTCGGGGATCGGGAGGAAGCGCTGCGACTGTACGCGGACGCGCAACGCTGAAGCGCCGGTCGCGTCCGGGATCGCCACCATGCGGCGCGAAGCCGCCGGGGCTTCACCGGGGTGCCGCCTCGAAGAACACCGGGTTGGAATAGAACCACAGGTCCCGCCAGGGGTCCTCGCCGGGCACGTCGGCGAGCGGCTCGGGCTCGGTGGTGCTGCTGCCGCGCGCGCGGACGAAGCCGCCGTGCGCGGGCATCGGGAGTTCCAGCGAGACCGACCACCCGTCGCCGTCGCGGCGCATGCGGTCGCGGCCGAAGCGGTGCGTCCGCATCCGCGCGTCGCCGTCGGCGCCCGCTTCGCCCACGATCAGCGCCACCTGTTCCAGCCGCGGGCGCTGGCCGCGGGCGTTGGGCGCCGAGGGCTGGCGGACGCGCAGGTCGATGCGCAGCGGCTCGCCCGGCCGCGCGGCCAGCCGCCCGCCCATCGTCGCGGACCGCGCCTCGTCGCCGGCGCTGCGCACGGTCAGTTCCAGCGCGTCGATCAGGTCGCCGGTCGCCGCGAACATGCGCCCTTCGCGCAGGCCGTCGAGGATGTCCGCGGCCTCCGGCCGCGCCCAGACCCAGGTCTTGCTGTACTCGCCGGGGTCGAAGTCGCGCCCGCCGTCGCGTTCGTTGACGTGGGAGTCGGAGGTGGCGGTGATCCAGAAACGGCGGCCCTCGGCCAGCATCGCGTCCCACACGCCGCCGACGGTGGCGGTCATCTGGTCGAAGCCGCCGAAGGTCGGCGCGCCGGCGTTGCGGTACAGGCCGCGCTCGCTGCGCGTGGCCTGGTGCCCGGGCGCGCCCTCCATGCCCACCACGACGCCGGGCGCGGCGTCGTGCCAGGCGCGCAGCTCGCGGGGCTCGACCCTGCCCCACTCGCCCACGCCGGTGGCGGTGCGCGAGGGATGGTTGACGATGAGCAGCGGCGGCGCGGGCAGCGCGCGCATGTGCGCCAGCGCTTCCAGCATCAGCGATTCGTCGTCGCGGGCGCCCTCCTCGAGCGGCTCGCTGCGGCCGTAGCGCCGCTCGATCTCCACCAGCTGGTCGCGCTCGTCCGGTCCCGGCGCGACGATCAGCGAGGCGTGCTCGGCGGCGGGCACGTCGAACTCCATGCCGTTGAACTGGATCAGCGCGGGCACCTCGCGCCGGGCCTGCAGCAGCGCCGGCCAGGCGTGGTCGCGGGTGACCGCGGAGTGGCCGGGGCCGCCGTGATCGGTGTGCACGATCCAGCGCAGGCCATGGGCCAGCGCCTGCCGCGCGTTGCGGGTGCGGGTATAGGGCGAGTCGCCGCCGGGGATCGGGCGCGGCGGCGAGACCGAGCGGTCCCAGTCCACGCTCCACTCGCTGTGGACGTGGTGGTCGCCGGCCTGCCAGTCGCGGCCGGCGTCGGGACCGGCCGCGCGGGCGGGGCCGGCGCAGGCGAGGGCCAGCGCGAGCAGTGCGCAGGGGGTGCGGTGGTGCATCGGGAATCCTTCGTGCTGGGGACGCGGCAGGCAGGCGATGGCGGCTGCACGGCGCGCGGGGGCGCGGCGTGCGCTCAGAAGTCGGCGCGCAGGCCGAGGCTGATGCGCTTGCCCGACAGTTCGTACATCGTCGGGAACGCCGGGTCCATGGTGTAGCCGGTGGTGGCCTCGTCGGTGAGGTTGATGCCCTTCAGGCTGATCTTCACCCGGTCGCTCAGGCGGTAGCCGATCGACACGTCCAGCTGGCCGTAGGCGTCGCGCCAGATCGGGTACAAGTTGTAGCCGATGCTCTCGACGTACTCGTCCTTGTGGTTGTAGGACAGGCGGGCGTCGAAGCGGTCGTTCTCGTAGTAGAGGGTGAGGTTGTAGGTCTTCTCCGACAGCCCGGGCATCGGCGTGGCGATGCCAAGGTCGGACTCGCCGGCCAGCGAGCTGTCGAGCATGGTGTAGTTGGCGTTGATGCCGAAGCCTTCGAGGGCCGGGTGCAGCATCGAGAACGGCAGCTGCGCGATCAGCTCGATGCCGTCGACCTCGTAGCTGCCGTCGGCGTTGACCGGCTGGTAGACGTCGAAGTCGTAGATGCCGTTGAGGGTGCCGTTGGCGTTGTAGACCGCGACGTCCTCGACGACCCCGGTCAGCGCGTTGATCACCACGCCGTCGATGGTCTTGCGGAAGTAGGACGCGGCCAGCAGGCCGCCGTTGTCGAGGTACTTCTCCAGGCCGATCTCCCACTGCCGGGCGTAGGTCGGCTGGAGGTCGGGGTTGCCGTCGGTGAAGCGGAAGGAGCTCCAGCTGGCGGTGCGCTTGTAGGCCACGTCGGTCAGCGCCGGGCGGATCAGCGTCTCCGAGGCGGCCGCGCGCAGCAGCAGGCCGTCGGCCAGCTCGGCGGTGGCGTTGAAGCTGGGCAGCACGTCGGTGTAGCCGCCTTCCTTCGAGACCGGATCGTCGGTGTAGCCGGTGCTGCCGTCCTCGTGCTGCACCGGATGGTAGCCGTAGGAGTTGACCGAGGTATCGACCCAGCGTGCGCCGGCGTTGGCCGAGACCGGCACCCGGCCCACGTCGAAGGCCAGTTCGGCCATCGCGTACAGGCTGGTCACGTCCTCGTCGACGCGGTAGTACTGGCCGTCCTCGAACGGGGTGGAGAAGCCGGGATAGCGGAACGCCCCACGGGCGTACTCGTTGGAGACCTGCCGCCAGGCCAGGTCCTTGGTGCGGTAGGCGCCGCCGGGCACGATGTCGCCGATCCACTCCAGCGGGCTGTCGGCCAGGGTGCGGGTGTTCACCCAGGAGCTGTCGCCGGCGGCGGGGCCGGTGATCTTGGCCTCGCCGTACTCCCGTTCCTTCGACTTGTCGGTGCGGCGCGCGCCGAAGCGCACGGTGTGCAGCGCGGGCAGGAAGCCGAGGTCCAGGGTACGGGCGAAGTTCACCTGGGCGGCGTACTTGTCGTCGCTTACCCGCTCGAGCGTGGTCTCGTAGGCTTCGAACAGGTAGCGGTCCGGCGCGTCGTACATGTCGATGGTGTCGGGATTGTCGCTGGGGATCGTCTCGCCGCTGCGACCGGTCCAGCGCGTGCGCGAGGGCGCATACGCGACATGCTTGAGGTTCGAGTAGTCGAGCGTCTTCTCCGCGCCCGAGTAGCCGGCCATCGCGTCGATCTTCCAGTCGCCCGGGCGCCAGTCCATCGCCATGCTGTACTGCCGGTAGTCGGTCTCGGAGATGCGTTCCTTGCTCAGGAACTCGTGCTGGGTGGCGGTGTAGGAAACGTCGCGCAGCACCACGATGCCGTGCTGGGCCAGCGTGGACGCATCGTAGTCGTGGATGGTCTCCAGCGTGCTGCGGCTGGAGGCGGAGTAGGCCGCGGCGTCGTACTCGTCCTCGGTGGTGTCGTAGCCGCCGAGCATGGCGTCGAAGGTCAGGCTGAAGTCAGTGCTGGGCCGGTACTGCAGCGAGGCGGTGGCGCCCCACTTCTCCTGCTCGTTGAGGTAGACGCGGTCGCCGACCTTGTCCTGGAACACGATCAGGTCGCTCTCGCCGGTGTCGGTGCGGTCGTCGATGACCAGGCCGGCGTCGCGCTCCAGCACCGCCTCGGCCTGCTCGCCGCGCGTGCCCGAGGCGCCCAGGAAGCGCGACATCGGGCGGAAGTTGATGCCGGAGGTCGAGTCGGTGCGGTTGGTCCGCCTGGCGTGCGAGAACGACGCCAGCGCGCCCCAGTCGCCCCAGGTGTCGCTGGCCAGGAACGAGAACTTCGGGTCGTTCTCGCCGGAGATGGAGTTGTGCGCGCCCTCGGCGGAAGCGACCAGCTTGCGCCCGGCGTAGTCGAACGGCCGCGCGGTGGAGATCTGCACGGAGCCGGCGATGCCGCCTTCCTCGTCGGCGGCGGTCGGCGACTTCTGCACGGTGACCTGCTGGATGATCTCCGAGGCGAAGATGTCGAACTCGACGTCGCGCCCGCCGCTGCCCGAGGCGGTGGCCAGGTCGTTGATCGCGACGTGGGTGTATTCCGACGGCAGGCCGCGGATGTTGACCCGGCTGCCCAGGCCCTTGTTGCGCTCGATGGTGACGCCGGGCATGCGCTGCAGCGCCTCGGCCAGGTTCTGCTCCGGGAAGTCGGCGACGTCGGTGGCGACGATCGAATCGGAGAACGCGAGGTTGGCGCGCTTGATGTCGACCGCGCGCTCCAGGCTGCGGCTGTAGCTGCCGACCACCTCGACCGTCTCCAGCTCCAGCGGGGCTCGAGCGCTCGCGACGGCGACCGCGGGCACGGGCGCCGCCGGCGCGGCCGCGGGCGCGCCGGCCGGGGCCGGCGGCGCGGCGGCGTCGACGTCGGGCTCGATGGTCACGGTGCCGGCGTTGAGGCGGCGGTGGCGCAGGCCGGTGCCGGCGAGCATCCGCGCCAGCCCTTCCTCGATCGGCAGGCCGGCGTCGATGGCGCGAGTGCGCGGGTTGCCGGCGGTTTCCGCGTTGTAGATGAACTGCAGGCCGGTCTGCCGCGACAGCGCGTCGAGCGCGCGGTCCAGCGGCTGCGCCGGAATCGCGGGGGTGGCGGCGGCCGCCGCGGCGGCGTCCTGCGCGATGACGGGGACGGTCGCCTGCAGGGCGAGGGCGATCGAGAGAACCAGGAGTCGGCGCATCGTGGGGTCCGGTGGGGTGGCTGGGCACGTGCTGCTGCGCACGCGTACCGGACCTACGAGTGCGCGGGGCGGGGATCGGGCACCGTTTTTTGATGAATTTTTTTTGACACCGCCGGTTGCGGACCGCGCTCAGCGCCGCGTGGCAACGTGGATGCGATCGCCGGCGACGGTCGTGGCGAGCGCCGGCTGCCGGTCGAGGAACGCGCGCAGCGAGTCCACGTCGTCGCCGCGCAGGCTGCCGGTGAGGCGCAGCCGGCCCGCGTCCGCATCGTCCACCTGGATGCGGACGCGGTTGAGGCGGTTGAACTGGTCGGCGACCTCCTGCAGCGTCTCGTCGCGGAACACGATGCGGCGATGCCACCAGGCCGTCATCGCGGCGACATCCTCGCGGCTCACGATGACGCTGCGGTCGCGATGGGCGATGCGGGCGCGCTGCCCCGCGCCGAGGTCGGCCAGCAGCCGGCCGTCGGCGACCACGTGCACGCGGCCCTCGGCCACGTCGACGCGCGCCTGGCCGCGGCGCAGCGAGACGTCGAAGGTGGTGCCGATGTCGCGGATGCGCAGGCCGGCCGCCTCCACCGCGAACGGGCGGCGTTCCGCGGCCACGACGAAACTCGCCTGCCCGCGGGTCAGCTCGATCCGGCGGGCGAAGGCGTTGAAGCGCGCGGTCAGCGCGCTCTCCGCGTTGAGGTGGACGATCGTGCGGTCGGGCAGCTCGATGCGGCGCGGCGCACCGTGCGCGGCGGCGTACTCCATCGTGCGCGGCCAGGCCAGGTGCGTCGCCAGGCCCAGTCCCAGCACCAGGACCGCGGCGGTCGCGAACCGGGCCGCACGCATGCGCGGCCGCCGCACCGGCGCGGCGGGCGCCTTCGGCCTGGGCAGCGGCAGCGCGACCACGTTGCCGCGCGGCGCCGCGTCCCGGGCGCCGGCGTCGGCCGGCATCGCGCGAATCGCCTCGCCCAGCTCGCCGGCGATCCGCGCGATCGCCAGGTACTCGCGCAGGTGCGCGGACGAGGCCGTCAGCCAGTCCATGAAGCGGGCCTGCTCGGCCGCGCCCAGGGCGCCCTCGCGCTGCCGCGCGTGCCACTGCGCCGCCGCCAGCGTGGCGTCCGCGTCCGTGCGATCGTGCCGCCTCATTCCGCCTCCGCGTCGTCTTGCTGCGCCTGGCGGCACAGGAACAGGCCGCGGACCACGTGCTTCTTGACCATGTGCGGGGAGACGCCGAGACGCTCGGCGATCTGCCGGTAGCTCAGCCCGTCGCGGTGCTGCATCACCAGCACCGCGCGCGTGCGCTCGGGCAGCGTGGCCAGCACCGCCTGCAGGCGCCGGCGCCGCTGCGCGCGCTCGGCCGCGCGCTCGGCGCCGTCCTCGTCGGACAGCTGCGCGGCCACGTGCTCCAGTTCCTCGATCGGCACCAGCACCCGGCGCCGGCGCGCGGCCTGCTCGCGCGCCAGGTTCAGCGCCACGGTGAAGAGGTAGGCCTCCGGGTTGGCGATCGCCTCGCCCCGCGCCTCGTGGGCGCGGAGCAGGCGCAGGTAGGTCTCCTGCACCAGGTCGTCGGCTTCGTCGTGCGCACCGCGCCGCGCGAAGAATCCGCGCAGCACCGGACGGTGTTCCGCGAACATGCGCGCAAAGCGCCGTTTTGCCTGCTCGGCCAATGCGTCGGTCCGCCCCTGGAGTGCGCGGCACCATAGAGGCGCTTCATGACGAAGCGGTGACCGCGGCGTCCGCGATTGGCAACGCGCCGCCGCTTGGATAGCCTGCGCACCGACCGTCCACCCCGGAAACCCCGTGACCACCCTCGACATCCTCGACGTCCGCCCCTTCGTGCCCGCGCTGGACTTCGCGCTGTCGAAGGACTCCGACGTCGCCCCGGGCCGGACGCTGGAGAGGCCGGATACGGACCCGGCCCTGCTGCCCCGGCCCGCCGGACGACCCGTCCTTGCCGGCCGCCGACCCGGGCGCGGAACGACGCCGGACAGGAGGTGAGCATGGAGAACCGCCCCGCATCGCCGATGATCGTGCCGGCCTACTGGGCCGAGGCGCGGCTGCAGTCCCGCGCCGGCAAGCGCCGCGTGACCGTGCGTCGCTTCGGCTGGTCCGACGAGGGCCAGGCGGCGGCAGAGGCGCATGCGCAAGCGCGCGCGCAGGCGGCGCTGGACCGCATCCTCGCGGGCGAGACGCTGCCGCGCCGCGAGCGGCGCTCGAACTACGGCGTGCACGGCGTGCCGATCCGCGAGCAGATCGTCGCGCGCCACCCCGACGGCGCGATCGTCACCCGCAACAGCTATGGCGCGCGGTGCCTGAACTCGCCCGACGTGCTGTTCGCCGACATCGATTTCGCGCCGCGGCGTTTCGGGCCCCCGACCGCGGTCGTCGCCATCGCGATGGCCCTCGGGCTGGCGGCGGGAGTCTGGTTCCAGCACTGGATCTGGCCGCTCGGCACCGCCGTCGTCGTGCTGCCCCTGGCGATCTGGCTGGGGGAACGCGCGCGCAGGCGCCACATGCACGAAGGCGGCGCGGAGGCGCGCGCGCTGCAGCGGGTGGAAGCGTTCTCCACCGCCCACCCGGACTGGCACCTGCGCGTCTACCGCTCGCCCGGCGGGCTGCGGGCGATGGCGCTGCACCGCACCTTCGATCCGCTGGACGCGGAAGTCGCCGCGTGTTTCCAGGCGCTGGGCACGGACCCGCTGTACGCGATGCTGTGCAAGGCGCAGCGCTGCTTCCGCGCGCGGCTCACCGCCAAGCCGTGGCGGGCGGGCGTCCGCCGGCGCATCCGCCCGCCCGTGGCCGCCTGGTCGCCGGAACAGGCGAACCGCCCCGACCGGCTCGCCTGGATCGACCGCTACGAGCGCGCCGCCTCGCGCTTCGCCGCCTGCCGCTTCCTTCGAGCGCTCGGCGACACCACGCGCATCGACCCGGTCGCCGATCGCATCCGCGCGCTGCACGACGAGGAGACCGGCGCGCTCACCGCGCGGCCGCTGGCCTGACGTCGACGTGCTGCATGTAGGAGCGCGCTCGCGCGCGACCCGGGATCCGGGAAAATCCCCTCGCCCGCGCGCGCGCCCCTAAAACACCGGCGC
>NZ_JAIWPR010000032.1 GCF_021191635.1 Alterluteimonas quercicellularis | reverse complement strand
GGGGGCGCGGGCCCGCGCCCCCCTGCCGGTGGTCCGGCCCCGGGGGGCGCGCGCCCGCTCCTACGAGAGCGGAGCGATCGTATTCGTTGCGGCCCGGCGCAGGCACCCGGCGATCCGCCGCAGATTCATCGGGGACCGGCAGCGCGCCCGCTAGACTTGCGGTTCCCCCGAACCCATGAGCGCCCGCATGTCCAGATTCCTCGCGCCCGCCCTGTGCCTGGTCGTCCTGCTGGCCGGTTGCGCACCGGCCGAACGCACCGCCTCCGCCTCGTCCGGGGTCGCCACCGAGTCCGCCTGCCGCGAGCGCGGCGGCGAATGGAAGGCGCTGGGCATGGCGGGCATCGAGCAGTGCATGCTGCCGACCGCGGACGGCGGCAAGGCCTGCACCGACAACGCCCAGTGCGAAGGCGTCTGCATGGCGCCCGAGGGCGCCGCGGACGGCGCGCGCGCCACCGGCACCTGCAGCGTGGACAACGACGTCTTCGGCTGCCGGCAGCACGTGAGCCAGGGCACGGTCGTCGCGATCTGCGTGGACTGAGGCCGACCGCATGTCAGCTCCCCCGTCCCAGGACGCCGTGGTCGTCTCCCGCGACGCCCTCGACAGCGACGATCCCTACGATCTCGTCGGCTCCGGCATCGCCTTCGTCAATGCGCTGATCGCGCGCCATCTGCGCCGCGACGAGCTGTCGTCCGACGCGCTGCGCAGCTACTACGTCGACTACTACCTGGCGCAGGTCAACAACGGCGGGTTCTCGCAGTTCGTCTACAACTCGGGCTGGGACGGGCGGGTCGTGGCCGACGTGCGCGACGGGCTGGAGGCGATGGGCGCGCGCGAGCACCGCGCGCTGTTCGAGCGCGGCGCGGCGCTGGTGGAGGCGCTCGGTGCCGAGGGCCTGCAGGCGTTCTTCTCGAGCGAGTACTTCGGCGACAACGCGACCCGCGACGGCCTGGACGCCTTGAGCGACGCCTTCTACGACCTGTCCGATCGCGAGGACCTCGTGCGGCTCAACGCCGCATGGCTGCGGCGCCTGCCGCATCTGGCGGTGCTGGCCCCCGAGCAGATGGAGGCCGAGGTCGAGCGCCGCGCCGCGGCCTTGCCGGATCGCGAGGCGCGCGAGGCGGAGGCGCGGGCGGGCGAACCGCGCTATGCCAAGCTGATCCGCGCGCTGTGCGCGGCGACCGGACAGACCCTCGACCGCGTCACCGCGGGCGACCCGGCGTTCGCGCATGCCGGCCAGCAGACGGTGGCCTGGCACTTCCTCACCGATCGCGGCCATTTCTACATGGTCGACCTCGGCGACCGGGCGCTGATGTTCGACGGCGGCAGCAACCGCCTCGTCCATGAGATCCCGGTCCCGGAGGCGCTCTAGGCACCGGCAACGGCGGCTGAAGCGGCGGGCGCAACCCGCCGGCGCGATTGCGGTATGCTGCGGCCTTCACACGCCGCCCGGCCCGCGCCCTCACGTGCCCCAGGTCCTGCTCCGACTGCTGCTCTGCGCCAGCCTGCTGATCAACGGCATCGGCTCGGCGATGGCGTCGGCGCACGTCGCCCTGGCGATGGGCGCGCCCGCGCAGCACGCAGCCAGTACCGATCCGCACGCCGCTGCCGAGGCCGACTGCCCGCACGCGGCGGCGGCGTCCACGGACGATCCCGCCGACCACGGCCACCATGCCGGGGGCGGCGACGTCGATTGCGTCGAGCTGTGCCTGCACATCTGCCTGCAGCACGCCCACGCGCTGCAGCCCGCGGTGGACGGCGCCGGCCCGCTGCCGCACGCCTCCAGGCCGCGGGTGGAAGCCCGCACCGCGCCCGCGTCGCGGGCGCCGTTCCCGCCGACCCGGCCTCCCATCGCCGCCTGACGCCCGGGGCGCCCGCGCCCCGCCCGCGTTCGCGCGCGCCGCCCGAGCGGCGCGTCCCTCGATGTCGACGACGGCCGCCGCCCACCGGTGGCGCGCCGTCAGGAGTCCACCATGCATCACGATCCTTCCCGTCCCGGGCGATGGGCGCACGCGCCGCTGTCGCGCCGGCGCTTCGTCCAGGGCCTGGCCCTGGGCGGCGTCGCCCTCGGCACCGCCGGCTGGCGCCTGCCGGCGTTCGCCGCCGAGACCGACGCGCGCTCCGGCCCGCAGGTCCTGCGCGGCACCGAGTTCGACCTGTCGATCGGCGCCTCGCCGGTCAACTTCACCGGCCGCACCCGTCCCGCGATCACCGTCAACGGCAGCCTGCCGGCGCCGATCCTGCGCTGGCGCGAGGGCGATACCGTCACCCTGCGCGTGGCCAACCGCATGCCCGACGCGATCACCTCGCTCCACTGGCACGGCATCCTGCTGCCGGCGGACATGGACGGCGCGCCCGGCCTGAGCTTCAACGGCATCCACCCGGGCGAGACCTTCGTCTACCGCTTCCAGCTGCGGCAGTCGGGCACCTACTGGTACCACAGCCATTCGCTGTTCCAGGAGCAGGCCGGCCTGTACGGCGCGCTGATCGTGGACCCGATCGAGCCGCTGCCCTACGCCTACGACCGCGAGCACGTGGTGCTGCTGTCGGACTGGACCGACCTCGACCCGGGCCGGCTGTTCCGCCGGCTGAAGCAGTACTCGGAGTACGACAACTACTACAAGCCGACCGTGGGCGACTTCATCCGCGACGTGCGCCAGCAGGGCTGGGCCGCCACGGTGGCCGACCGCCGCGCGTGGGGCCGGATGCGGATGACCCCGACCGACATCTCCGACGTCAACGCGCACACCTACACCTACCTCATGAACGGCACCGCGCCGGCGGGCAACTGGACCGGCCTGTTCCGCTCCGGCGAGAAGGTGCTGCTGCGCTTCATCAACGGCTCGGCGATGACCTACTTCGACGTGCGCATTCCCGGCCTGAAGATGACCGTGGTCGCCGCCGACGGCCAGCCGATCCACCCGGTGAGCGTGGACGAGTTCCGCATCGCGGTGGCCGAGACCTTCGACGTGATCGTCGAGCCCTCGGGCCAGGACGCCTACACCATCTTCGCCCAGGACATGGGCCGCACCGGCCACGCGCGCGGCACCCTGGCGGTGCGCGCGGGGCTGGAGGCACCGGTGCCCGCGGCCGATCCGCGCCCGCTGCTGACCATGGACGACATGGGCCACGGCGGACACGCCGGGCACGGCGGCGGCGCGGCCGCGGCCGAGGGCGGCTGCGGCGCGGCGATGGGCATGGAGGGCGGCTGCGGCGCGAGCATGGGCCACGGCGCGCACGCCGGGCACGGCGGCGCCGGCGGCATGCAGGCCCACCCGGCCAGCGAGACGCGCAACCCGCTGGTGGACATGCAGACCATGACGCCCGCGCCGCGGCTGGACGACCCCGGCATCGGCCTGCGCGGCAACGGCCGCCGCGTGCTGACCTACGCCGACATGCGCAGCGTGGCCGGCGACGAGGACGGCCGCGACCCAGGCCGCGAGTTGGAACTGCACCTGACCGGGCACATGGAGAAGTTCTCGTGGTCGTTCGACGGCATCCCGTTCTCGGGCGCCGAGCCGCTGCGGCTCAACTACGGCGAGCGCATGCGCATCGTGCTGGTCAACGACACGATGATGACCCACCCCATCCACCTGCACGGCATGTGGAGCGACGTGGAGGACGCCGACGGCCGCTTCATGGTGCGCAAGCACACCGTGGACATGCCGCCCGGCACCCGGCGCGGCTTCCGCGTGCGCGCCGACGCGGTGGGCCGGTGGGCCTTCCACTGCCACCTGCTGTACCACATGGAAGCGGGGATGATGCGCGAAGTGAGGGTGGAGGCATGAACATGCGGACCCTCCCTTTCCTCGCGTTCCCCGCGTCCCCCGCGCCGCTGGCGCTCGCCGTGCTGCTGGCGATCCCGCAGTTCGCGCTGGCGCAGCACGCCGGCCATGCGGCGCAGCCCGCGGTCGCCCCCGAGGCGCAGGCGCACGATGCCGACGCGCATCGCCGCCATGCCGCTCCCGCGACCGCAGGCGATGCCGGCCACGCAGCGCACGCCGGCCACCAGGCGGCGACCCCGGCCGCGGGCGCGCACGATGCGCATGCGGGCCACGCCCAAGGTGCGCAGGGCGGCGCAGCGGCGGCGGGGCACGGCGGCCACGCGCACGGCGGCACGCCTCCGCACGCAGACCACGCAGGACACGCCGCGCACGCGGACCAGTCCGGGCCGGCCATCCACGCCGGTCATGGTGGCCAGGACGCCGGCGCGCACGACGCCCACGCCGGCCACGGCGCGGCGCCGGCGCAGCCGCGCACGCCAATCCCGCCGCTGACCGCGGCCGACATCGCCTCCGGGTTCCCGGTGCTCGACCACGACGCGATGGAACACGCCCCGCCCGTCACCACGATGGTGCTGTTCGACCGCCTGGAGGCCTGGGACGCCGACCACGGCACCGGCCAGGCCTGGGAGGCCACGGCCTGGATCGGCGGCGACATCCACCGGCTCTGGCTGCGCAGCGAGGGCGAGCGCAGCGGCGGGCGCACCGGCTCGTCCGACCTCGAGGCGCTGTACGGCCGCAGCGTGAGCCCGTGGTGGGACGTGGTGGCCGGCGTGCGCCACGACTTCCGCCCGGACTCGCGCACCTGGGCGGCGTTCGGCGTGCAGGGCCTGGCGCCGTACCTGTTCGAGGTCTCGGCCACCGCCTACGTCGGCGACGGCGGCCAGGTGCAGGCCAAGGTGGAGGCCGAGTACGACGTGCGCTTCACCAACCGGCTGATCCTGCAGCCGCTGGTGGAGGCCACCGCCTCGCTGAAGGACGAACCCGAGGCCGGCATCGGCTCGGGCCTCAACAAGATCGAGGCCGGCCTGCGCCTGCGCTACGAGATCAGCCGCCGCTTCGCGCCCTACGTCGGCCTGGTGCACGAACGCGCGTTCGGCGAGTCCGCCGACCTCGCCGAGGCCGCGGGCGGCCATGCCCGCGACACCCGCGTGGTCGCCGGTGTCCGGCTGTGGTTCTGAACGTATCCCCGCACTTCCCTTCCCGATCCCACCCGATCCTTTCCGGAGACACACCCATGCGTTCCACCACTCTCGCCACGCTCGCCCTGCTGATCGCCGCCGCCGCGCCGGCGACCGCACAAAGCCACGACCACGCCGGCCACGGCCCGGCACCGGCGGCCGCACCGGCCGCCGGCGAGTTCGAGCGCCTCGACGCCAACCGCGACGGCTTCGTCCAGCGCGCCGAGCTGCCGGCCGACCATCCGCTGCTGCCGCACTTCGAGATGGCCGACCGCGACCGCAACGGCCGCCTCGACCGCCGCGAGTTCGACGCCGCGCAGCGGATGCGCTGACCGCGGGACCGCGCTCAGAACATCCGCAGGTAGCCGACGACGGCGTGCGTCCGCACGTCGTCACCGCCCAGCGGGCCGGCGCGCACGGAGGCGCCGGCCCGTTCCGTGCCGAGATCCAGGAAGACCGCATCGCGGCGCCCCAGCCGCCGGGCCAGGTGCAGGCCGACGCCCAGCGACACGGCCGCGCCCGGCGCGTAGGCGGGCCGCCCCGCGTGCGCTTCCTCCGCACGCACGCCGTGGTAGTAGCCGGCGGCGCGCGCGTCGAACCGCGTCGCGCTCGCGCGCGGCGCCAGCCGCCAGCGGCCCAGGTCGAACGCCCGGCCCACGCGCAGCGCGGCGCGGCGGCCGCCGCTGTGGCCGGAGACGTCGGCGGTCCATTCCAGTACCGCCTCGAACGCGCCGCGCCGCCAGCGCAGCGAGGCGCCCGCCCACACGGGAGACCCGCGCTCGGCCATGCCGGCCAGGACCGGCGCGTCGGACGCTTCGTAGCCGTCCTGCGCGAGCGACGCCACCGCCGCCACCGCGAACGCGTCGCCGGCGGCGATGTCGAACGAGGCGGCGTCGCCGTGCAGTCGCAGCCGCCGGCCTTCGTAGACCGCGAACGGCCTCCATCGCGTGCGCGCGGACGCGCCGCGATAGGGCCGTTCGGCATGCGCGATCGCCAGCCCCAGGCCCCGGCGCGGCGGCTCCGATTCGGCGGCGCGTTCGTCCGAGGCGGCCGCCAGCGGCAGCGCGAGCGCCAGCAGGGCCGCCGGTACGCGCCGTCGGACGCTCATTCCAGGCGTTCGAGCAGCGCTTGCGCGCCCTTGTCGATGCCGGTCCTGGCCGCGTCCAGCGCGCCCAGGCTGGCCTTGACGTTCATCGCGTTGGGGTACTGCTTCTCCACGTAGGCCATGAGCAGGCGTCCGCTGGAGGCGTCGAGCACTTCGACCGCATAGCTGACCGAGCCCGACATCAGCCCTTCGCGCCCGCGGATGGCCTGCACCGCGTTGTAGGGCGCGCCGCCCAGGTCGAACTTGGTGAAGGTGCTCAGCACCCGCGTGTTGGTCTTCGCCCCGGTGAGCGTGAGCCGCACCAGCAGGGCGTCGGCGCCGGCGGGCGGCGGGATGTCGTAGCGGCGGCGCAGGGTGTCGATGAAGCGCCCGTGCATGTGCAGGGCGAGTTCCCGCCTGCGTTCGGCATCCATGTCGCCGAACTGGTGGTCGGGCTGGTCGTAGATCGAGACCGGCTCGACGATCGCGCCCGAGTAGCGGCCCCAGTCCACCCCGGGCGCGCGGTAGAGGAAGGGCGTGCGGTCGGCCTCGTCGGCGGCGTTGGGCCGCATCAGCGCGGCGGATTCGAGGCCCTGGTAGCGGACCGGCTGCGTCGTCGCGCAGCCGGCCAGGGCGAGGCAGGCGGCGGCGCCGAGCGCCGCCAGGGGAGCGGGAAGGTGTGGCATGGGCTTTGACCTCGGGGGAGAAGGCGACGGGCGCCGAAAGAGAACCGTACTGTACGGTTCATTATTGGCGCGGCATTTCGCCGCCGTCAATAAAAATGTACAGTCCGGTCCTCTTTTGGGGAGAGGGACGCGATGAAGGTCCGCACCGAGGCCAGGCGGGAGGCGATCGTCGACGCGGCCGCCGAGCTGTTCGGCGAGCTGGGCTACCAGGCCGCCTCGATGAACGAGCTGGCGCGGCGCCTGGGCGGCTCGAAGACCACCCTCTACGGCTACTTCCCGTCGAAGGAAGCGCTGTTCAGCGCGGTTGTGCGGCAGCACGCCACCTCGCACATGTCCGAGGCCGCCGCGGAGCTGCAGGGCGGGGTCGAGGACGCGGCCGGCCTGGAAGCGGCGCTGCACCGCTTCGGCGAGCGCATGCTGTTCGTGCTGACCAACGACCGCCGCGCGCTGTCGGTCTACCGCATGGTGGTCGGCGAGGCCGGACGCTCGGAACTGGGCGAACTGTTCTACGCCGCCGGCCCCAGCGAGGGCATCGCCGCGCTGGCGCGGCTGTTCGCCGCGGCGATGGCGCGCGGCTGGCTGCACAAGGCCGATCCCAAGGCGCGCGCGCTGCAGTTCCTCGCGCTGATCACCGCCGAGATCAACGCGCGCGTGTACCAGCGCGATCCCGCGCCGCTGTCGCTGGCGCGCATCCGCGCCATGGTCGGCCGCGCGGTGGCGATGTTCCTGCACGGGGCCGTGGCGCGCCGCTGAGCGGCGGCGCGCGGCCGGGCGTCCGCATTTCTATACTGTTGCGCGTCCTGGGAGAACACCGTGCAGGGGAGGTCCCGCGTGATCCATGCGCTCATCGTGCTGCTCGTCGCGGCCCTGGCCGCCGTCGCATGGAAGGCCGCGCAATCCTCGAAGGCCGAAGCGCCCGAGGCGGCCGATGCGGTCGCCCGGCTGGCCGAGATCGACGCGCTCGTCATGGACCCGCAGCGGATGTTCAGCATCAGCGAGACGCTCGCCGAGCTCGACGCGATGGAGACCCGGCTTCCTCCCGGCGACATCGCGGCCCGCGGGCAGCTGCTCTACCTGCGAGGCTTCGTGCTCTACCGGGCCGGGCGGCCCCGGGAGTCGCTGCCGGCCGGGCTCGAAGCCCTGCGCATCCAGGATCGGGTCCCTTTCCTGCCGCCGCAAGCGCACGGGCGGTTCGCTTACAACATGGCGACGCAGGCGGAAGAGCTCGGCGAATGGGCGACCGCCATCGACGCCTATCGCATGGCGATCCCGCAGTTCGAGGCCGACCCCGCCGTGTCCGAGGACCAGCGCCTGGGCACGCGTGAGCGGCTGGCCTACTGCCTGCACGAAGCGAAGCGCTACGACGAGGCCATGGAGATCAACCGCGAGGTGCTGGCAGGCGGCGAGCGCCTGTTCGGCGCCGACAGCGACAAGCTGCTCGTGGTCATCGCCAATCTGGCGCAGAACGCCCACGCGCTCGATCGGCCGGATGCCGCCCGCAGCCTGCTCGAGCGCCGGCTCGACATCGCCACCCGGTGGGGCCACGAAGACGTGGTGGACGACAGCCTGTTCCAGCTGGGCGTGCTCGCCTTCGAGACCGGCGATGTCGCCGAGGCCGAGGCCTTCATGACGCGCCGGCTCGACCTGGCGAACGCGAGCGGCGACGCGCGCCGCATCGCGAATGCGCAGAACGATCTCGATGTCCTCGCCGAGAAACTCGGGCGCTAGGGCCCACTACTCCGCGGGCGGGCCGGCGATCTGCTGCAGCTCGCCCAGCCCGCCGGGGGCGAGGTCGCGCAGCAGGTCCTCGAACCCGCGGCCGACCAGGCGCTGCGCGCGACGCAGCAGGATCGGCACCGGGCTCGACGGTTCCTGGCGGGCGTAGTACTCGCACAGCTCGTCGATGCGCTTGACCACGTCGGCCGGGCCGGCGATGCGCCCGGGCGCCTGCACGGCGGGCCCCGCGCCGCCGCCGGCGTTCGCCGCCTCGTCACCGTCCCCGGCGTCCGCGGCGTCGTCCGCGGCGCCGGGGCGCACGCGCCACTGCGCCTGCAGGAAACGGTCCAGCTCGTGCAGGTCGGCCAGCAGCGGCTTGAGCTCGGGCGCGCGGGTGGACAGCCGCTCGCCGAGCAGGCCGTCGATCGCGCGCGCGTGCGCCAGCGCCTCATGCGCGGCCTGCACCGACGCCGCCAGGCGCTCCTCGGGGCAGTCCAGGCAGCAGGCCTCGATCTCGCTCGTCGACGGCGTTTCCGCGCCCTCGGCATCGGCCGGCTTCAGGGTGCCGGCGGCGATGCGCAGGTCGCGCAGCGAGTACGGCCCCAGCCGCGGCGACTGCACGAACGGCGCGGTGCGCAGGTAGCCCAGCGCGCCGCGCGGGTCGGCCAGCGGCATCAGCGCGTTGACGCGCGCGGTCGGGTCGTCGTCGTCCTCGGCGTCGAGCTGCGGGTGCACCGGCGTCCACAGCGCCTCCAGCAGCGCGCGCACCAGCGCCAGGCCGTCGCACCAGCCGGGCAGGCCGCGCAGCCGCAGCCAGGCCGTGCACAGATTCACCGCCACGCGCAGGTCGCGGGTGCGCTCGAACAGCGCCAGCGCCGACAGCTCGACCTTGTCCCAGTCCGGTTCCTCGGCCGCGGCCACGCTGTCGCCGAACACCCGTTCCTCGCGCGGGGCGGCGGCCCGCTCCAGGGCCAGGAAGTCGGCGTCGTACTCCAGGTCGGGGCCGGCCGGCGCGGCGTCGTCGAGCGGCGCGGCCAGCGCGGCGATGTCCACGGCGGCGTTCATGGGCGGGGCTCCGGGATCGTGCGGCTCATCTCACTGCACCTGCATGCATTCGGGCGTCGGGAAGTCGGGATCGCACTCGGGCTGCTGGTCCTCCGGCAGGCGGATGCCCGGGCCGACCACGCCGTAGGGCCGGTAGTTGGAGGCGTCGGCGCCGACGTCGACGTAGCCGACGTCGCGCCGGCTCGCGCTCTGCGCGCGACCGGCCCAGATCGAGGCCGGCACGTTCACCGCCGAGGCGCCGATCACCGGCAGCAGCGAGCCGTCGGCGCGCACCGCGTAGAAGTACGCCGGCGGCAGGCCGATCGCCTCCACCCACTGCGGATCGACGCCGACCACGCGGATCGGCGCGTCCTGCAGGCCGATATGCCCGGTCGCGGCCCAGGTGCCGACGCCGTTGTGCAGGAAGGCCTCGCCCGACTGCAGCAGGTCGCCGTCCACCCACAGGTAGGTGGCGGCGGTGCCGGCGTCCACGGTGAAGGCGCTGCCGCCGAGCGAGGCCAGGGTCAGCGAACGGCCGTTGGTCAGGCTGAAGCCGGCGTGGGCGACGAAGTCGCCGAGCAGGTCGACCTGGTTGTCCATGTAGCGGCCGGCATCGCCCAGCACGACCGCGCCGCCGGCGCGGCCGCTCAGGGTGTGCGCGACGATGGCGCCGCCCGCGCCGCCGGCGATGCCGCCGCCGGCCTGCAGGCGCACGTCGGTGGCGGCGAGGCGGCCGTCGAGCGCCAGGTCGCCGGCCACGGTCAGCGCAGCGCGCGCGCCGCCCTCGACCGGGCCCGCGATCCGCAGCGGGCCGGCGGTGGACAGGCTCAGGCCCTGCGCGGAGAACGCGCCCAGCGTGTCGATGCGGTTGGCCGCGTCGAGCCGCGTCGCCCCGGCGGAACCGCCGGTGAGCGTGGCCGCCGCCAGCGCACCGCCGGTCTGCACGATGTCGCCGCCGCTCGACAGCGACAGCGTGCCGGCCGCTTCTACGTCGTGGCCGAGGCCGAGGCCACCTGCACCGGCCAGCGATACCTCGGCGCCGCGCAGCGCAGCGGCGGTGTCGAGGCGGCCGCCGAGGGAGGCCAGGCGCAGCCTGCCCGCGCCGGTGTCGATCGCCTGCACCGGCAGCGACAGCGTGCCGCCGGCCACCAGGCCGACGTCGCGGTCGGCGCCGGACGCGAGGCCGGCGACGGTGAGGTCGTTGGCGTCGCGCACCGACACCGCGCCGCCGGCGAGCGACACCGCGCCGCCGAAGTCGTTGCCGGCCTGGTCGAGGAGGATGTCGCCGCCGCCGGCGTCGATCCGGCTCGCGCCGGCCACGGCCAGCGCGCCCGACTGGCCGATGGCGCCGGCGGCGCTCGCGTCCAGGTCGCCGCCGATGCGGCCCTGGCCGAGCGAGAGCGCGCCCCCGCTGGCGGCGCGCAGGCCCTCGACCGACAGCGTGCCGAGCGCCAGCGCGTTCGCGTCGCGGATCGAGACCGCGCCGCCGGACAGGTGCACCGTGCCGGCGAAGTCGTTGCCGGCCTGGTCCAGCGCGATGGCGCCGCCGCCGGCGTCGAGCGCGGCGACGCCGCCGACCGTCAGCGCGCCGGACTGGCCGATGGCGCCGCCGCCGCTGGTCGCCGACAGCGCACCGCCGATGCGGCCGGCGCCGAGGCCGAGGTCGCCGGCGGCGGCGACCGTCAGCGCGCCGCCGACGTCCACCGCGCCGAGCGCCAGCGCGTTCGCGTCGCGGATCGAGGCCGCGCCGGCGGTCAGGTCGACCGGGCCGGCGAAGTCGTTGCCGGCCTGCGCCAGCGTCGCCTCGCCCTCGCCCGCGTCCACCGTCGTGCGGCCCGCGGCGAGGATGCGGCCGCCGGTTTGCGAGATCGCGGCATCGCGCGCGGCCAGCGCCAGCGCGCCGCGCGCGTTCACCTCGTGGCCCAGCGCAAGGCCGTCGCGGCCCACGAGCGTCACGTCGCCGCCCGCCAGCGCACCCGCCGTGGCGAGCGCACCGCCCTGCGAGGCCAGCGCCAGCGCGCCGGTGCCGGTGTCGATCGCCTGCGCCGGCAGCGACAGCGTGCCGCCGGCGACCAGGCTCACGTCGCGATCGGCGCCGGAGGCCAGCGCCGCGACCGCGAGGTCGTTGGCGTCGCGCACGGCGACCGCGCCGCCGCGCAGGCGCATGGTGCCGAAGTCGTTGTCGGCGCGGTCCAGCGCGATGTCGCCGGTGCCGGCGTCGAGTGCCGCGATCCCGACCCGCCACGCGGCGGACTGCCCGATCCCGCCCTCGGCCACCGTGATCCGCAGGTCCTGCGCGTCCAGCGTCGAGGCGGCCGAGAACGCGTTCGCGTCCACCGCCAGCGCCGCCACGTCGATCGTGTCGGCGAAGGTCACGGTGCCCGCGGCGGTAGCGGTCAGTGCGTGCGCGCCGTCCACGGTATCCGCGAAGCGCAGGTCGGATTCCGCGCTCGACAGCGCGCGGTCGGCGGTCAGTGCCAGCGCGCCCTCGTAGGTCTGCGCGCCGCGCGTGGCGATGTCCCGGCCCAGTTCGATGCGCGCGCCGCGCGCCAGCAAGCTGTCGGCCTGCACGTCGTCCAGCCGCAGCGTGTCGCTGCGCAGCGACACCACGCGGCCGCGCACGTCCACCGTGCCGGCGAAGGTATTGTCCGCCAGCAGGGTCACGTCGCCGGCGGCGTCCAGGGCGACATCGCCGCCCACCATCAGCGCGCCCGACTGGCCGATGCCGCCCCGTTCGCTGGTCGCGGTCAGCGCGCCGCCGACGCGGCCCGCGCCGAGGTCCAGTGCGTCGCCGGCCGTCGCGGTCAGCGCGGCCACGTCGATCCCGCCCAGCGTCAGCGCGCTGGCATCGCGGATCGTGGCCTCGCCGCCACGCAGGTGCACCGCACCGGCGAAGTCGTTGCCCGCATGCGCGACGACGATGGCCTCGCCGCCGGCATCGAGCCGGGTGGTGCCGCCGACGTGCCAGGCGCCGTCGCCGACGCCCGCGTCCGCGGCGGTCCCGCCGGCCTGCACGATGCCGCCCTGCGCGGCGCGGATCGTCAGGTCGCCGGAGATGCCGAGGCCCGAGGCCAGGGCGACGCGGCCGCCGTCCACCGACAACGCGGCCAGCGCGGTCGCACCGCCCACCGTGCCGTCGAAGGCGACGGTGCCTGCGGCGGTGGCGGTCAATGCGTGCGCGCCGTCCACGGTGCCTGCGAAGCGCAGGTCCGATGCCGCGCTCGACAGCGCGCGGTCGGCGGTCAGCGCCAGCGCGCCCTCGTAGGTCTGTGCGCCGCGCGTGGCGATGTCGCGGCCCAGTTCGATGCGCGCGCCACGCGCCAGCAGGCTGTCCGCCTGCACGTCGTCCAGCCGCAGCGTGTCGCTGCGCAGCGACACCGCGCGACCGCGCACGTCGACCGTGCCGGCGAAGTTGTTGTCCGCCAGCAGGGTCACGTCGCCGGCGGCGTCCAGGGCGACATCGCCGCCCACGGCAAGCGCGCCGGACTGGCCGATGCGCCCGCGCTCGCTGGTCGCGGTCAGCGTGCCGCCGACGCGGCCCGTGCCGAGGTCCAGCGCGTCGCCGGCGGTCGCGGTCAGCGCGGCCACGTCGATCCCGCCCAGCGTCAGCGCGTTGGCGTCGCGGATCGCGGCCTCGCCACCGCGCAGGTGCACGGTGCCGAAGTCGTTGTCGGCGCGGTCCAGCACGATGCCGCCGGTGCCGGCGTCGAGCGTCGTCGTCCCGGCGACCCGCCAAGCGGCGGACTGCCCGATCCCGCCCTCGACCACCTCGATCCGCAGGTCCTGCGCGGCCAGCGTCGAGGCGGCCGAGAACGCGTTCGCCTCCACCGTCAGCGCCGCCACGTCGATCGTATCGGCGAAGACCACCGAACCGCCGGCGGTGGCGGCCAGCGCGTGCGCGCCGTCCACGGTGCCTGCGAAGCGCAGGTCCGATGCCGCGCTCGACAGCGCGCGGTCGGCGGTCAGCGCCAGCGCGCCCTCGTAGGTCTGTGCGCCGCGCGTGGCGATGTCCCGGCCCAGCTCGATGCGCGCGCCGCGCGCCAGCAGGCTGTCGGCCTGCACGTCGTCCAGCCGCAGCATGTCGCTGTGCAGCGACACGGTCCGTCCGCGCACGTCCACCGTGCCGGCGAAGGTATTGCCCGCCAGCAGGGTCACGTCGCCTGCCGCGTCCAGGGCGACATCGCCGCCCACCGTCAGCGCGCCGGACTGGCCGATGCCGCCACGCTCGCTGGTCGCGGTCAGCGTGCCGCCGACGCGGCCGGCGCCGAGGTCCAGCGCGTCCCCGGCGGTCGCGGTCAGTGCGGCCACGTCCACCTCGCCCAGCGTCAGCGCGCTGGCGTCGCGGATCGACGCGTCGCCGCCGCGCAGGTGCACCGCGCCGGCGAAGTCGTTGTCCTCGCCGGCCAGGCGGATGCCGCCGCCGGCCGCCACCGTCGTGGTGGCGCCGGCGAGGATGCGGCCGGCGGTCTGCGCCACGTCGCCGCGCGCGCTCGACAGCGTGAGCGCGCCGCCGGCGCTCACGTCGTGCCCGATCGCCACGCCGTCGCCGCCGCGCAGCTCGACCGCGCCGCCCGAGAGCGCGCCGGCGGTGGCCAGCGTCGCGCCGGAGATCAGGGTCAGCGCGCCGTCGCCGGTGTCGATGGCCTGCTGCGGCAGCGTCAGGCGGCCGCCGGCTTCCAGGTGCACGTCGCGGTCCGCGCCCGCCGACAGGCTCGACACGCGCAGGTCGTCGACGTCGCGCACGCGCACCTCGCCGCCGGCCGACAGCGCCAGCGCCTGCCGGAAGTCGTTGGCGCCCTGCAGGCCGATGCTGCCGCCCGCTTCCACCGTGGTCGCGCCCACCGCGACGATGCGGCCGCCGCGCTGGGCGACGTCGCCGCGCGCGCTGGACAGCGCCAGCGCGTCGCGCGCGGTCACGTCGTGGCCGAGGCGCACGCCGCCACCGCCGCGCAGCGTCACCACGCCGCCCGACAGCGCACCGGTGGTGCTCAGGGTGCCGCCGGAGACCAAGGTCAGCGCGCCGTCGCCGGTATCGATGGCCTGCCCGGGCAGGGTGAGCGCGCCGCCCGCCTCCAGGTGCACGCCGTGGCCCGCGCCCGCGGACAGGCTCGCGACCGTCAGGTCGTTGGCGTCGCGCAGCGCCACGCCCTCGCCCGCTTCCAGGCTCACCGGGCCGACGAAGTCGTTGCCGTCGTCGCGCAGCGCGATGCCGCCCGAGGCGCGCAGGTCGGCGGTGCCGCCGACCGTCCACGCGCCGTTCTGGCCGATGCCGCCGCCGGTGGTCGCGATCGCGAGCGCTTCGGTCGTGGCCAGCGTGCCGCCGGCGCGGAAGGTCGCCGCCTGCACGTCCAGCTCGCGCAGCGCGACCGCGCCGCCGAAGTCCACCGCACCCTGCGCGGCGCGCGCGGTCAGCCCGTACGCGCCGCCGTCCACCGCCTGGAACGCCAGGTCGCCATCGCCGCTGCTCAGCGCGACGTCGCGGTCGAGCGCCACGCGGCCGGCATAGGTCTGGTCGCCGCTGGTGCTCACCGCATCGAGGTCGAGGTGGATGGTCTGCGCCTGCACGTGCAGGTCGGTCGCACCGATGCCGGTCAGCCGGACCGCGTTGTCGTCGCGCAGGCGCACGTCCGTGCCGGACACGGAGAGCGCGTCGAAGTCGTTGCCTTCCCGATCGAGCGAGACGCCCTGCGCGGCGACCGCGGAGCTGAGCCCGGAGGCGACCACGCGTCCGCCGGTCTGCGCGATGGCGCCATCCCGGCTCCACAGGGAGAGGAAGCTGCGCGCGGTCACGTCGTGGCCGAGCGCGATGCCGCGATCGCCGTGCAGCGTGATCGCGCCGCCCGACAGTGCGGCCGTCGTCGACAGCGTGTCGCCGGCGAGCAGGGTCAGCGCACCGGTGCCGGTGTCGATCGCCTGGTCCGGCAGGGTCAGCCGACCGAGGGCCCGCAGGGCCAGGCTCGCGTTCGGGCGCAGGGACAGCGCGGCCACGGTCAGGTCGTTGCGATCGACCAGGGTCGCGCCGGCCACGCCGTTGGCGGACAGGTAGACCGCCTGCCCGAAGTCGTTGCCCGCATCCGTCAGGTCGATCCCGCCGGCGGCGTCGAGGGTGGTCGTGCCGCCCACCGTCCAGGCCGCGCTCTGCGCGATGCCGCCCCCGGTCGTCCTGATCCCGAGCGTGCCGGCCGTGGACAGCGTGCTGCCCGCGTGGAACCCGATGGAGGCCGTGTCGAGGGCGCCGAGCGCCACCGCGCCGGCAAAGTCGATGCTCCCCGCCAGCGCGCGCGCGGTCAGTCCGCGCGCGCCGTCCACGGCCTGGAAGCGCAGGTCGCCGGACGCGCTGGTCAGGGCGGTGTCGCGGTCGAGCGCGAGGCGCCCGTCGTAGGTCTGGCCGCCGACGGTCTCCACGTCGACGTCGAGGCGGATCGTCTGCGCCTGCACGTCCAGGCTGCGCGCCTGCACGCCGGTCAGCCGCAGTGCGTCGACGTCGCGCAGGCGGACGTCCGTGCCGGCCACGCCGAGCGTGGCGAAGTCGTTGTCGCCCCGCGACAGGTCGATGCCCTGCGCGGCCCTCGCTTCGGTGTGGCCCGAGACCGCGACCCGGCCGCCGGACTGCACGATGTCGCCGCCGGTGCTGACCAGCTCCAGGCCGGCCGCGTCCACGTCGTGCCGGAGGCTCAGGGTCTCGGCGCTGCGCAGCGTCACCGCACCGCCGGACAGCGCGCCGGCGGTGTCCAGCCGGCCGCCGGAGACCAGTGTCAGGGCGCCGGTGCCGGTGTCGATGGCCTGCGCGGGCAGGGTCAGGAGCCCACCCGCTTCGAGATGGACGTCGGCGTCGGCGCCGGACGCCAGCGCGGCGACGGTCAGCGCGTTCGCGTCGTATACCGCCACGTCCCCGCCCGCTTCCAGGCTCACCGGGCCGACGAAGTCGTTGCCGTCGTCGCGCAGTTCGATGCCGCCCGACGCGCTCAGGTCGGCCGTACCACCGATGGTCCACGCGCCGTTCTGGCCGATGCCGCCGCCGGTGGTGGCGATCGCGAGCGCTTCGGTCGTGGCCAGCGTGCTGCCGGCGCGGAAGGTCGCCGCCGCCACGTCCAGCGCGCGCAGCGCGACCGCGCCGCCGAAGTCCACCGCACCCTGCGCGGCGCGCGCGGTCAGCCCGTAGGCGCCGCCGTCCACCGCCTGGAACGCCAGGTCGCCGTCGCGGCTGGTCAGCGCGACGTTGCGGTCGAGCGCCACGCGGCCGGCATAGGTCTGGTCGCCGCTCGTGTCCACCGCGTCGAGGTCGAGGCGAATCGTCTGCGCCTGCACGTGCAGGCGGTCGGCCTCCACGCCGGTCAGCTCCAGTTCGTCCGCGTCGCGCAGGCGCACGTCGGTCCCCGACACGGCGATCGTGTCGAAGTCGTTGCCGGCCTGTTCGAGCGACACGCCCTGAGCGGCCACCACGGTCGCGTGGCCGGTGGCCGACACGCGGCCGGCGCTCTGCGCGATCGCGCCGGACGCGCTCGACAGGACCAGCGTGTCGCGGGCGGTCACGTCGTGGCCGAGCGCCACGCCCTGGCCGCCGCGCAGCTCGACCGCACCGCCGGAGAGGGCGCCGGCGGTCTCCAGCAGCTGGCCGGAGATCAGGGTCAGCGCGCCGTCGCCGGTGTCCAGGGCCTGCGCGGGCAGCGCCAGCCGGCCGCCGGCCTCCAGGTGCACGCCCGCGTTCGCGCCTGCGGACAGGCTGGCGACCGTCAGGTCGCCGCGATCGCGCACGGTCACAGCGTCGCCGGCGGACAGCGACAGCGCACCGGCGAAGCGGTTGCCGGCCTGGCCCAGCGCGATCGCGCCGGTGCCGGCGTCGAAGGTGCCGGTGCCGGCCACCTCCAGCGCGCCGGACTGGCCGATGCCGCCCTGCGCGCTGGTGGCGATCAGCGCGCCGCCGATGCGGCCGTGGCCCAGGTCCAGCGCGTCGCCGCTGGTGGCGGTCAGCGCGCCGGTGTCCAGTTCACCCAGCGTCAGCGCATCGCGATCGTGGATCTCGACGGCGCCGCCGGCGAGGTCCACCGCGCCCTGGAAGTCGTTCTCGGCCTGCGCCAGCGCGATGGCGTCGCCGCCGGCGTCCAGCACGGCGCCGCCGGTCACGGTCAGCGCGCCGGACTGGCCGATGCCGCCCTGTGCGCTGGTGGCGGTCAGCGCGCCGCCGACGCGGCCGGAACCGAGATTCAGCGCCCCGCCGCTGGTGGCGGTGAGCGCACCGGTGTCCAGCACGCCGAGCGTCAGCCCATCGCGGTCGCGGATCTCGACGGGCCCGCCGGTGAGCCCGACGCTGCCCTGGAAGTCGTTGCCGGCCTGCGCCAGCACGATCGCGCCGGTGCCGGCATCGAGGGTGGCGTCGCCGGTCACGGTCAGCGCACCGGACTGGCCGATGCCGCCCGTCGCGCTGGTCGCGACGAGGGCGCCGCCGACCTGGCCGGCGCCGAGAGTTAGCGCGCCGCCGCTGGTGGCGGTGAGCGCACCGGTATCCAGCGCGCCCAGGGTCAGCGCGTCGCGGTCGCGGATCTCGACGCGTCCGCCGGTGAGGGCGACGGTGCCGCGGAAGTCGTTCTCGGCCTGCGTCAGCGCGATGGCGCCGCCGCCGGCGTCGAGCGTGGCGCCGCCGGTCACGGTCAGCGCGCCGGACTGGCCGATGCCGCCCTGCGCGCTGGTCGCGGCGAGGGCGCCGCGCACGGTGCCCCGGCCGAGGCCGAGCGCGCCGCCGCTGGAGACGGTCAGCGCGCCGGTGGACACGAAGCCCAGGGCCAGGGCGCCGTCCTGGCGGATGGTGGTCGTGCCGCCGAACAGGTTCACCTCGCCGGCGAGGACGTTGCCCGTGTTCTGCAGGTCGATGGCGTGGGTCCCGGCGTCGAACGTCGACTGGCCGGTGACGTTCAGCGCGCTGTCGGCGGCCTGGCGGATCGCGCGGGCGTTGTTCAGCACGAACGCGCCGTCGACCGCGATGTCGCCGATGGCATCGATGGCGTTGTTCTGGTCGCTGAGCACCGTGGTCCCCGCGTCGACGGTCAGCAGCGGGGTCGCGATCGGGCCGATCAGGCCGTAGACCGACCCGCCGCTGGACAGCGCCAGCGAGGTGCGGCCGGTCACCGCGTGGTCCAGGCGCAGCCCGCTGTCGCCGTGCAGGCGCACCTCGGAGCCCGCCAGCGACCCGGCGGTGGCCAGGGTGCCGCCGCTGGACAGGGTCAGCGCCGCGCTGCCGGTGTCGATGGCGGCGGCGGGCAGGGAGAGGGTGCCGCCGGCGGTCAGCGCGACGGCATGGTCCGCAGCGCTGGTCAGGCGGCCGATAGCGAGGTCGTTGGCGTCGCGCAGGACGATGCCCGCGCCGCTGGCGGCGACGCTGCCGACGAAGTCGTTGCCGGCCTGCGCCAGCGCGATCGCGCCGGTGCCGGCGTCCAGGGTGCTGGCGCCGGTCACGGTCAGCGCGCCGGACTGGCCGATGCCGCCCGTCGCGCTGGTGGCGACCAGGGCGCCATCGACGGTGCCGGCGCCCAGGTCCAGCGCGCCGCCGCTGGTGGCGGTGAGCGCGCCGGTCGCCAGGGTCCCGAGGGTCAGCGTGTCGCGGTCGTGGATGGCGACGGCGGTGCCGCCGCCCAGGTTCACCGGGCCGCGGAAGTCGTTGTCCACATGGCGCAGGTCGATGCCGGTCGCGCCGCTCAGGCTCGCGGTGCCGCCGACGGTCCACGCGCCGTTCTGGCCGATGGCGCCGGCCCGCGCGGCGATGTCCAGCCCTTCGGTCGTCGACAGCGCGCCGGCGGCGCCGAAGGTCGCGGCGTCCACCGCCAGGCTGCGCACCGACACCCCGCCGCCGAAGGACGCGTCGCCGCCGGCGTTCGCGGTCAGCCGGTAGGCGCCGCCCACTGCGCCCTCGAAGGCGATGCCGCCCTGCCCGCTCGCCAGCGTCGCGTCCGCGACCAGCGAGACCGGGCCGCGGTAGGTCTGGTCGCCCTCGGTCGCGATGTCGGCGGACAACCGGATCGTCGACGCCGACGCCTCCAGGCTGGCGGCCTCGACGGCCGCCAGGGTCAGCGTGCCGGCGCCGCGGATCGACACCTCGCCGCCCTGCAGGCCGACGCTGCCGCCGAACCGGTTGCCGGCCGCGTCCAGCGCGATGCGCGCGCCGCCGGCGTCGAAGCGCGAGGCGCCGCCGATGTCGAGGGTGCCGTCCGCGGCCTGCACGATGGCCTGGGCGTTGACCAGGGTGAAGGCGCCGCCGGCTTCGATGTCGCCCAGGGCGCCGACGCGGTTCGCGCCGTCGAGCACGACGACCCCGGCGCCGGCGACGTCCAGCACCGGCGCGCTCAGCGCGCCGGCCTGCTGCACGATCGCGCCGCGGCTGTCGAGGGTCAGCCGTTCGCCGGCGGCCACGTCGTGGCCGAGCAGCAGGCCGTCGGCGGCGGACAGCCGGACGTCGCCGCCGCGCAGCGCGCCCGCCGTGGCCAGCGTACCGTCCACGGCCTCCAGTTCGAGCGCGCCGGTGCCGGTGTCGATGCCGCCGAGCAGGGACAGGTCGATCTGCCCGGCGCTCAGGCGCACGTCGGCGTCGGTACCGTTCGCGAGCTCGCCCAGGCGCAGCAGGCCGCCGGCATCGAGCGTCAGGTCGCCGCCGCGCAGGGCCACCTCGCCGCCGAAGCTGTTGCCGGCGGCGTCCAGCACGATGTCCGCGGCGCCCGCGTCGAACTCCGCCGCGCCGCCCACGCCCACCGTGGTGCCGTCCGCCTGCGCGATGGCCTGCGCGTTGCGCAGCCGGAAATCGCCGCCGGTCCGCACGTCGCCCAGCGCATCGACGGCATTGGCGCCGAGCAGGCTCGCGCTGGCCGCATCCACCGTCAGGTGCGCGGTATCGATCGTCGCGGTGGCCGCCTGGACGATGGCGCCGCCGCTGGACAGCGCGACCGAGGCGTCGCCGCCGACGTCGTGGCCCAGGTTCAGCGCGGTGCCGCCGTGCAGCTCGACCGTGCCGCCGCGCAGCGCACCCGGCGTGGTCAAGGCGCCGCCGGCCGAGAGCGTCAGCGCCGCACTGCCGGTATCGATCGCGCCCGCCGGAAGCACCAGGTCGGCGCCGGCCAGCAGCGAGAGCGCGCGGTCGGGCGCGTTGGACAGGCTGCCGATGGCGAGGGTGTTGGCGTCGGCCAGCGAGATGCCGGCACCGGCGGCATCGACCGTACCGACGAAGTCGTTGTCGGCCCGGTCCAGGACGACGGCGTGGTTGCCGGCGTCGAGCGCGGCGGTCCCGCGCACGGTCAGCGCGGCGGTCTGGGTGATGGTGCCGGCCGCCTCGACGTCGAGCGCGCCGCCGACCGTGCCGCCGGCGAAGGCGACGGCGCCCTGGCTGCCCACGGTCAGGTTGCCGCCGGCGCGCAGCGCGCCGAAGCGAAGGCCGGTGGTGCTGTCGAGGGTCACGTTCTGGCCGGCGATGCCGACCGTGCCGCCGAAGGCGTTGCCGTCGCCGTCGAGCACGATGTCGCCGAAGCGCTCGCCGGAGACGTCCCAGTAGGAGGCGGTGAGGTCTGCCGTACCGGCCACGTCCAGCGTGCCGCCGGCCTGGCGGATGCTGCGGGCCTGCACCGTCAGGCTGCCGGCCTCGATGTCGCCGTCCAGGTACGCCTGGTTGTCGCTGGAACTCAGGTTCAGGCTTCCGGACGCGGCGATGTCGCCGCCGGCGCGCAGCTGGCCGCCATCGCCCGACAGCACGATGTTCGACGCCTCGATCGCGCCCTCGGTGTTGACCACGGTGTTCACCGTCCCCACGGCACCGCGCCCGCTGAGGGTCACGCTGCCGCCGTCGGCCCGGATCAGGCCCTGGTTGTTCACCAGGGCGGCTTCCAACGTGTTCTGCACGGCCCGCTGGATCCGTACGGAGAACGGCCCGCCCTCCAGCGTCAGCTCGACGCCCGCGGCCCCGACCAGGTCGACGCGCCCGCCGTCGGCCTCGATCGTCGCGCCGGCCGCGTTCTCGACGTATCCCCCGGCCAGCGCGATCTGCCCGCCGCGCAGCGTGCCGCGGTTGACGATCGCGCCCGACGCGTTCGACCCCAGCGCCAGGTTCAGCCACAGGCTGCCCTGCAGGAAGTCGGCGATCGGGTCCGGAGCGCCCGGATAGCTCTCCCTCGCCGGCTCGAGCGTGGAGGCCAGCAGGCCGCCGACGTTCACCTGGGCGCCCGCGCCGAACAGGATGCCGTTCGGATTGATCAGGAAGATGGTCGCGTCGGCGTCGAGCCTGCCCAGGATCTGGCTGGCGTCGCTGTCCAGGATGCGGTTCAGCGCGACGCTGCCGGCGCCCTGGGTGAACCTGACGCTGGCGTCGCTGCCGATGTCGAAGGTGTTCCAGTCGATCACCGCGCGGCCGTTCTGCACGATCTCCATGGTGCCGGCGCCGGTGCTGATGGAGACGTTGCCGCCGACCACCGTGCCGCCGGTGGGCAGGTCCTGCGCCCCCGGCGCCTGCGCCGCCGCGTGGCCCGCGACCGCGAACAGCGCCGCGCACAGCGCCGCCTTCGCCGGCGCCGCGGCGCCCGCACCGCCGCACCCCGCACCGTGCCGCTGCGAGGCGACCTCCGAGACGGCCTGGACCTGCCCGAGAGCGCGGTTGAACACGAGGCGGTAGATGCGATTCATGCGCGGGTTCCTCAGAAGGTCATGCCGAGCCGGGCCCAGACCTGCAGGTCGTCGCCGTCGGACGGATCGTCGCCGCCGACCGGCACCGCGGCCGACAGGCGGAAATTGAGATCGTGGCGGTGCGGCAGCCGGAACTGCAGGCCGGCACCGGCGCCGTGGAAGGTGCGGCTGCCGGCGGACAGGCTGCCGCTGTCGGCGGGCATCACCCGGCCGCGGTCCACGAACAGGTCGAACTGCAGCAGGTCGCGCCACGGCCGGCCGCCGAACGGCGAAGCGCGGTCGCCGAAGCCCGGCGCGTCGACCTGGTACTCCAGGCTGGCGTGGTAGCCGCGGTCGCCCAGCGCCTCGGACACCGGCAGCGAGCGCACGCTGTCCGGCCCGCCCACCGCGATCTGCTCCATCGGCACCAGCACGTCCTCGCTGTGCTGGCCGTAGAAGCGCGCGAACAGCCGCTGCGAGCGGCTGAGGTACTGCATGCGCGCCAGCGACAGCCGCAGCACGGTGAAGTGGCTGTCGCGCTGCGGCGTGATCGCGTCCGGATCGCGCGAGCGGTCGTCGACCGCCTGCCGCACGCTGGCCTGCAGCAGGTTGACCCCGCGCGTGCGGCGGTCGATGTGGCGCAGCGTGTAGCTGCCCTCGACCACGTCGAAGCGCTGGTCCGACAGCTGCACCGCACCGTCGAAGATCGACAGCCGCGAGCGTTCGCGCATGAAGCGCAGGCCCGCCTGCATCTGCAGGTGCTCGCGGTTGAGGAACTTCCAGTCGCTGCCGAGGTAGGCGAAGCTGGCCGGGCCGGTCAGGCCGAGCGCGGCGAACGGGCCGGTGTTGACGTCCATCTCGCTGCGGGTGTAGCCGGCGCTGACCGCCAGCCCGTCCACGCCATACACCGGCAGGCTGTAGGCGATGGCGCCGAACTGGCTCTGCTGCGGATCGAAGGCGTGGGTGTAGCTGGCGGTGAGCACGTCGCCCAGGCCCAGCGCGTTGCGCCACACCAGCCCGGCCTGCGCGCGGTAGCGGCCGGTCTGGTCGGTGCCGTGGTTGCTGGCCGCCAGCGAGACCGCGAACGGGCGCGCTTCCTCGCTGGCGGCGATCAGCAGGTCGGTTTCGCCGGTGTGCTGACCGGGCGCGAGCACCGGCGCGGCGGACACGCCCGGCAGGTCGCGCAGGTACAGCAGCGCCGATTCCAGTTCCGGGCGCCGCAGCGCGCGGCCCTGCAGCCGCTGCGCGGGCGCGGCCAGCACGCCGGCGCGGTAGCGGTCGGCGCCCTCGACCACGACCCGGCCCAGGCGCCCTTCCAGCACCGCGATGCGCACGATCGCGTCCGCGCCGAGGTCCTGCGCGGGCAGGTAGGCGGTGGCGACGATGAAGCCGGCCGCGCGGTAGGCCGCGGTGATGTCGGCGGCCACGCCCTGCAGCTGGTCGAAGTCCAGGCGCGCGCTGTCGGCGCCGCCGGCCAGCGCGCGGAAGCGCGCATCGGCCAGCGCCTGCACGCGCTCCGGATCGATGCCGGCCTCCGGGTAGTCGCCCACGCCCTCGACGCGGAAGCCGCGCACGACCAGCACCGGGTGCTGCGCGTCCGCGCGCTCGCGCACCGGCGGCAGGTCGAGCCCGGCGGCGGCCTCGTCCACGCCCGGTGCCGGCCGCTCGGCCTCGCGCAGCTGCTCGCGCTCGTCGGGCAGCGTGCCGTGCGGCACCGGCACCGGCGGCGTCTGCGCGAAGGCGTGCGCCGCGAGGCCGCCGAGCGCGGTCGCGCAGGCCAGCGCCAGCGCCGCGCGGGCACCCGCCCGCAGGCGGAGCGCGCGCGCTCCGAGCCGATCACACATGCCCCTGTCCCCTGTTCCACAGCCCGATGAGTACCGCCGCCGCGACGGCGAAGAGCACCAGCGCGAGCCGCCAGGGCGCGAAGCTTCCCCGGCGCGACGCTAGCAGCATCGGGGCCGGCACGTCCTGAATGGATTCAGCCGACGTCCGCCGTTCGGTGACCGTCTGCCGCTCGCGCAGCGCGGCCAGCAGCCGGCGCCGCCGCGCGCGGTAGGTCTCGCGGGCGATGCCGCCCTGCTGGTAGGCCTCGCCCAGCGCACGCAGCGAGGCGTTGGCCTGTCGTTCCCAATCGTTCATTTCAGTTCCCGCAGCACCCGGAAGCCGACGTCGGCCTGCGCGGCGCCGGCGTCGGCGCGACGGGCGTCCACGGTGCAGTCCGACCAGAAGCTGGTGTAGGCGCCGCCGCGCACGGCGAGCGCGCCGGCGCCGTCGGTCCATTCCCAGAGGTTGCCGCTCAGGTTGATCAGGCCCCAGGGATTGGCGGCCCGGCCGCGCGCCGAGACCGGCGCGCCGGCGCCCTCCGCGCCGGCGGCGGGCGGGATGCAGTGGCTGTCCTCGGCCTGGCGCCAGTCGGCCGCGGCGCGGGCGGCATGGGTCCACTCGGCGTCGGTCGGCAGCCGGTAGCGCCAGCCGCCGCTGGCGTGCACCAGCCAGCGGGCGTAGGCGCGCGCCTGCGCCAGCGTTACGCCGGCGACCGCCACCGTGCCGGCCGCGGCGTCGGCGACCGGCGTCGGCCGGCAGCGGCCGGTGGCGGCGCAGAAGGCGTTGAACTCGTTGACCGTGACCTCGGCGCGGCCCAGCGCGTACGGCCTGCCGCCGTCGCGGCCCGGCACCACCACCAGCGTCGGCCCGCGCCCGGCGCCGACGGCGTCGAAGCAGAAGCGGCCGCGGCCGGCCAGCCCGGCGTCGCACGGGTCCGGCCCGTCCGGCACCGGCGGCAGCGCTTCGTCCGGATCGGTCGCGACCGTCGCCGCGGCGGGCGCGGCCGGGGTGGCAGGCACCGGGCCGGCGCGGGGCGTGGCGGGCGCGGCCTGGCGGCTGCG
>NZ_JAIWPR010000031.1 GCF_021191635.1 Alterluteimonas quercicellularis | reverse complement strand
CAGTTCGCCGGCGGCGTCCCACAGCAGGCTGACGTCGTCGAACGCGCGCGCGTTCTCCGGCTCGGCCATCCACGCCGTCCAGGCCTCGAGCTCGCGCTCGTCCAGCGCCGGTTCGCGCAGCCTGAGCAGCCAGTCGGCGGCTTCGTCGAGCGCGCTCGCGCGCCCGGCCCTGTCCGTTGCCCCGGTCATCGGGTCGCTCCTTCGTCGATCTCGTCCAGGCGCCGCTGGCAGTACGACAGCGCCCGCGCCACGTGGATCCTGGCCATGCGCTCGGTGACCCCGAGCCGCTCGGCGGCTTCCGCGAAACTCTTCTGCTCCATCCGCACCAGCCGGAACGCCAGCGCGGTGCGCGGCGGCAGCTCGGCGAGCAGGGCCGGCAGCCGCTCGACCAGGATACGCGCCCGCGCCGAGCGCTCCGGGTCCACCGCCGGGTCGGGCCACATCTCCAGGCCGTCGGGCTCCGGCAGCTCCATGTAGCGGCGCCGGCGCAGCAGGTCGGTGGCCAGGTTCTGGGCGATCCTGAACAGCAGCGCGCGGTGGTAGCTGACCGCCTGGCCCTCGTCGAGGTTCAGCAGCCGGGCGTAGGCCTCCTGGGCGATCTCCCGGGCGTCCTCGTACGACCCCAGCCGGGCCTGCAGCATGCGGATCAGGGACCGGTTGAACTCCCGCACCAGCGCCTCGGCGTCGGCCCGGGGGCCGGGCGCGCCGGGCGGATCGGGGGCGTCGGCGGGGATGTCGTTCGCGATGGTCATGACGCCTGGACGAAGAAGGGCCGCGAAATGGAAACGACCCGCGCGCTTGCGCCGGCCCCCGCGCGTACGGGATAATCGCCGGCTCGCTCCGCCCCGGCCCCTCGTTTCGGGCCATCGCGACGCCGGCAACGTGTGCCGGGCGCGCGACGCGGGCAGCGACCCGATCCTCCCGTACACGTGGTGAAGCCGGCGACTGCCGGACTCGCCGGGGCCGCCGCCTCCCTGGCCAAGGGAAGCCCAACGACACCAACGAGGTGCGCAATGTCCCGAGTATGCCAAGTCACCGGCAAGCGTACGACGACCGGCAACAACGTCTCGCACGCGATGAACAAGACCCGCCGCCGCTTCCTGCCGAACCTGCACGAGCGCCGGTTCTGGGTGGCCAGCGAGAACCGCTGGGTGAAGCTGCGCGTTTCCACCAAGGCCCTGCGCACCATCGACAAGAACGGCATCGACGCCGTGCTCGCCGAGCTGCGCGCCCGCGGCGAGAAGATCTGAGGAGACTGACCCATGGCTTCCAAGCGCGACAAGATCCGTCTGACCTCCTCGGCCGGCACTGGCCACTTCTACACCACGGACAAGAACAAGAAGAACACCCCCGGCAAGATCGAGATCAAGAAGTACGATCCGGTCGTGCGCAAGCACGTGATCTACAAGGAAGGCAAGATCAAGTGACGCGACGCGCCCCGCGCGTCCCCCACGAGGCCCGCCGCATGGCGGGCCTCGTGCGTTTCGGGCGCCCTTTACTTCGGCCCCGGGCCTGATGCGGCGCGCCGAGTTCCCGGGTGATGAAAATGTATATACTTCATCAGCACCTGCCCCGTTGGAGCCGCCCATGCCGAAGGAAGCCGTTTTCACGATGAAGCTGGAACCCGACCTGCGCGCCGAGTTCATGGCCGAGGCCGAGGCCGCCCATCGGCCTGCATCGCAGGTGATGCGGGAGCTGATGCGCGAGTTCATCCAGCGGCAGCGGCAGGCCCGGGAGTACGACGCGTTCCTTCGCGACAAGGTGGAAGCGGGCCGCGCCTCGATGGCGGCCGACCGCGGCCGCTCCAATGAGGAAGTGGAAGGCGACTTCGCCGCCAGGCGAGCCGCCGTCACCGGACGCCGGTGAGAGTCGTCTGGACACCGGAGGCCGAGCAGGATCGCACCGACATCTGGGACTACATCGCCGCCGACGATCCGCATGCGGCAGTCCGGATGGATGCGCTCTTCGCAGCCGCTGCGGCCAGGCTTGCCAGCCATCCCTTGTCGGGCAGGGCCGGGCGCGTCCCCGGCACCCGCGAACTGCTGCCGCACCAACACTATCGCCTGGTCTACGAAATCGAACAGGAAACGGCCTGGGTGCTTGCATTGATCCACACCGCACGGCTGTGGCCGCCGCTACGCGGCTAAGAGACCTGTGCTCCCCCTCGTCGTGGTGTCGCTGCTGATCGCGCGCACCGGCTACGACGCCTTCCCCGGCCCGGCCGCCTGAGCCGGCGACGCGGGCCGGGTTTCGCGCAGCCCGCTCCGCCCGCAGAATCGGCCCATGGACGGCATCAACCTGGGCCTGTGGATTCTCGTCGCGGACTGGACCATCCGCATCGTCGCCCTGGCGTGGATCCCCATGCGCTCGCGGCCGGCGGCCGCGCGCAGCTGGCTGCTGCTGATCGGCTTCGTGCCGCTGCTGGGGCTGCCGCTGTACCTGCTGCTGGGCCACCCCTGGCTGTCGCGCGAGCGCGTGCGCCGCCAGGCCGAGGCCTCGGCCGCGGTGCGCGACGGCCAGGCCCCGCAGGCGGCGCTGCGCTGGTGCCCGGCCGAGGGCACCGTGGCCGGGGAGGCGGCGCCGCTGGTGGAGCGGCTGGGGGCGTTCATGCCGGTGCGCGGCAACGGCGTGGCCCTGCTCGACGACTACGACGCCTCGCTGCAGCGGCTGCTGGCCGACATCGACGCGGCGACCCACCGCGTCCACCTGCTGTACTACCTGATGTTCGACGACGCGGCCGGCGAGGCGATGGCCGGCGCGCTGGAGCGCGCGGCCGCGCGCGGCGTGCGCTGCCGGCTGCTGCTCGACGCGGTGGGCGCCAAGCGCGGGCTGCGCCGCTACGCCCGGCGCCTGGGCCGGGCCGGGGTCGAGGTCCACGCCATGCTGCCAGGCGGGCTGCGCTGGCGCCGCAGCGGCCGCGCCGACCTGCGCAACCACCGCAAGATCGCGGTGATCGACGACGACGTGGCCCACGTGGGCTCGCAGAACCTGGCCGACGCGGCGTTCGTGCCCGGCCACCCCAACCGCGAGCTGGTCGCCCGCGTGCACGGGCCGATCGTCGCCCACCTGGAGGCGGTGTTCGCCAGCGACTGGTACCTGGAGACCGGCGAGGTGCTGGAGGTCGCGCCGGCCCGGCCCACCCACGCCGACGACGTCGCCTGCCAGCTGCTGCCCAGCGGCCCGGCCTACCCCTTCCCCAACGCCGGCGACACCATCGCCACGCTAATCCACCTGGCCCGGCGGCGGGTGGTGCTGACCACGCCCTACTTCGTGCCCGACGACGCCATCGTCGGCGCAATGCGCATCGCCGCGCTGTCGGGGGTGGAGGTGCAGCTGATCCTGTCGGCCAGCAACAACCAGCGCCTGACCGCGCTGGCCCAGCACGCCAGCTACGAGGAGCTGCTGGCCTGCGGGGTGCGGATCGCACTTCACCGGCCGCGCTTCCTGCACGCCAAGCACATGAGCGTGGACGACGACATCGCCCTGGTCGGCTCGATCAACCTCGACATCCGCTCGTTCGCGCTGAACGCCGAGATCGGCCTGCTGTGCTACGACCCGGCCGTGGTGGCGCGCATGCGCGCGGTGGAGTCGGAATACCTGGCCGACGCCGAGGCGGTGGACCCGGCGGACTGGCGCCGGCGGCCGCGCTGGCGGCGCAGCCTGGAGGGCATCGCCCGGCTGGCCGACTCCTTCATGTAGCCGGGGCGCGCCGCGGCCGCGGCGCGTACACTCGCGGCGGTGGAAGGGGGGCCGATGCTGCCGGACTGGGTACTGCTGCTGGTGTCGCTGGGCTACGCCGCGCTGCTGTTCGCGGCCGCCTGGTGGGGCGACCGCCACCCCCACCACGTGCAGCGCGCCGGCCTGCGCCCGGTGGTCTACAGCCTGGCGCTGGCGGTGTACTGCTCGTCGTGGACGTTCTACGGCGCGGTCGGCAGCGCCGCCCGCAACGGCCTGGGCTACCTGCCGATCTACCTGGGGCCGCTGCTGTTGCTGGTGTTCGGCTGGCGGATCCTCGAGCGGCTGGCGCTGGTCGCGCAGTCGCAGAGCACGGTGTCGATCGCCGACTTCATCGCCGCGCGCTACGGCCGCTCGCAGCGGCTGGCGGCGATGGTGGCGATCATCGCGCTGGTCGCGGCGGTGCCCTACCTGGCGCTGCAGTACAAGGCGGTGGCGCTGTCGCTGGACGTGCTGGGCGGCCCGGGGATCGGCCGCAGCGGCTTCGGCGACCCGGCGCTGTACGTGGCGCTGCTGATGGCGCTGTTCGCGATCCTGTTCGGCACCCGCCAGGTCGACGCCACCGAGCACCGCCCCGGCATGATGCTGGCGATCGCGCTGGAGTCGCTGGTGAAGCTGGTCGCGCTGGTGGCGGTGGGCGTGTTCGCCATCGCCTGGTTCGGCGACGGCGGGCGCATCCTGGAAGCCAGCCGCGCGCTGCTGTCCAACGCGCCCGCGGAGGGCTTCGTCGGCCAGACCCTGCTGGCCTTCGCCGCCATCGTCTGCCTGCCGCGGCAGTTCCACGTGGCGATCGTGGAATGCGGCGACGTCTCCGAGATCCGCCACGCGCGCTGGCTGTTCGGCGGCTACCTGGTGATCGTGAGCGTGATGGTGGTGCCGATCGCCGCGGCCGGCATCGCCGTGTTCGGCGACGGCGCGGCGATCGCCGACACCTACGTGCTGGCCCTGCCGCTGGCCGGCCAGCAGGACCTGCTGGCGCTGTTCGCCTACATCGGCGGCTTCTCGGCCGCGACCGGCATGGTGATCGTGGCCAGCGTGGCGCTGGCCACGATGGTCAGCAACGACCTGGTGATGCCGCTGCTGCTGCGCCGCCGCGGCTGGGCGCAGCGCCACGGCGGCGATGTCGCCGGCACCGTGCTGTGGATCCGGCGCGCAGCGATCCTGGCCTTCGCCGGCCTGGCCTACGGCTACTACCGCGCCAGCGGTTCCGAGACCACGCTGGCCTCCTACGGCCTGATGGCGTTCGCGGCGGTGGCGCAGTTCGCGCCGGCGCTGATCGGCGGCCTGTACTGGCGCGGCGCCAGCCGCCAGGGCGCCGAGGCCGGCATGCTGATCGGCTTCGCGGTGTGGATGTACACGCTGCTGCTGCCCACGCTGACCGACGCCGGCTGGTTCCAGCCCGCCTGGCTGGAGACCGGCCCGTTCGGCCTGGCCTGGCTGCGCCCGCGCGAGCTGTTCGGCATGCAGGGCTGGGACGCGCTGACCCACGGCACGTTCTGGTCGCTGCTGTTCAACATCGGCACCCTGCTGCTGGTCTCCGCGCGCTGGCGGCCGAGCCTGGAGGAGCACCTGCGCGCCGGCCCCTTCCTCAATCCCTACGCCGAACGCCGCGCGCTGGGCGGCAGCGAATGGCGCAGCGGTCTGCAGGTCCGCGACCTGCTGGTGCTGGCGCGGCGCATCGTCGGCGCGCGCCACGCCCAGCGCGCCTTCCTCGACCAGGCCCGCGCGCAGGGCCGGACCCTGCAGACCGGCGCGCCGGCCGACCGCACCTGGGTGCAGTTCACCGAGCGCCTGCTGGCCTCGGCGATCGGCGCGGCCTCGGCGCGGCTGGTGCTGACCGGCTCGCTGCGCGGCTACGGCATGGACCTGGGAGAGGTGGTGGCGGTGCTGGACGAGGCCGGCCAGGAGCTGCGCTTCAACCGCGAGATCCTCTCCACCACGCTGGAGAACATCGACCAGGGCGTGAGCGTGGTCGACCGCGAGATGCGGCTGGTGGCGTGGAACCGCCGCTACCAGCAGCTGTTCGACTACCCCGACGGCATGCTCTACGTCGGTCGCCCGGTGGCCGACCTGATCCGCTACAACGCCGAGCGCGGCGAGCTGGGCAACCTCAGCGAAGCCGCGGTGTCGGCCGAGACCGCCAAGCGCATCGGCTACATGCGCGCAGGCTCCCCGCACGTGGCCGAGCGCGTGCTCAGCAGCGGCCTGGTCATCGAGACCCGCGGCCAGCCGCTGCCCGGCGGCGGCTACGTCACCAGCTACAGCGACGTCACCGAGTACAAGCGCGTGGAGCGCGCCCTGCGCGAGATCAACGAGACGCTGGAGCAGCGGGTGACCGAGCGCACCCGCGAGGCGGAAGCCGCGCAGCAGTCGCGCACGCGCTTCCTGGCCGCGCTCAGCCACGACGTGCTGCAGCCGCTCAACGCCGCGCGGCTGTTCACCTCGGCGCTGCGAGAGACCCACGAGCAGGCCGAGCAGCGCCGGCTGGCCGAACGCGTGGACACCTCGCTGCGCGCGGCCGAGGAGCTGCTGGACGGGCTGCTCGACGTCTCCCGGCTCGACGCCGGCGCGCTGCAGCCGGAATGGTCGGACTTCGACGCCGCCGAGCTGCTGCACGAGCTGGCCGCGCAGTACGCGCCGATGGCCGCCGCGCGCGGCATCGCGCTGCGCCTGCACGTGCGCGCGCTGCCGGTGCGCAGCGACCGCCGCCTGCTGCGCCGGGTGCTGCAGAACTTCCTCGCCAACGCGCTGCGCTACACGCGCGAGGGCCGCATCGTGCTGGCCGCGCGCTCGCGCGGGAACCTGGTGCGGCTGCAGGTGTGGGACACCGGCCCGGGCATCCCCGAGCACCACATGCGGCAGATCTACGACGAGTTCCACCGCTACCAGCAGCCCTTCGACTGGGACGAGCGCGGACTCGGCCTGGGGCTGTCGATCTGCCAGCGCATCTCGCGCCTGCTCGACCACCGCCTGGAAGCGCGCTCGCACGTCGGCCACGGCAGCATGTTCTCGATCGTGGTGCCGCGCGCGGCGCAGGCGCTGCCGGTGCGCCGCACGGCGCCGCCGGTGGACCTCAGCGAATCGCTGGCCGGGCTGCGCGTGCTGTGCGTGGACAACGACCCGGACATCCTCGCCGGCATGGTCGCGCTGCTGCAGCGCTGGCAGATCGAGGTGCTGTGCGCGACCACGGTCGACGAGGCGCTGGCGCGCATCGGCGACGCGCCGGACGTGCTGGTTGTGGACTACCACCTGCACGACCGCCTCGACGGCCTGGACACGCTGGACGCGCTGCGCCGGCGCGCCCCGGGGACGCCCGGCGTGCTGCTGACCGCCGACGGCAGCCACGCGCTGAAGCAGGCCGCCCGCGCCCGCGGCTACCGGGTGCTGACCAAGCCGGTCAAGCCGGCCTCGCTGCGCGCGTTCCTGGCCGCGCAGGCGCGGCAGGCGAAGGGCCCGCGCCCGCGCTGAACGCGGGTTCCGCGGGGCGCTTGCTACACTGCGCGCCCCGCGTCGCCCCCGCGACGCCACGCGAGGCGCCCGCTCCCGCATGACCGCCCACGATCCCCGCCACGCCTCGCTCGGCGACCGGCTCGAACAGATCATCGCCGACCTCGACGGCGAACACCTGACCCTCGGCGCGATCATCGAGCGCATCGGCAGCGAGGGCCTGCTGATGCTGTCGATGCTGCTGACGGTGGTGTTCCTGATCCCGGTCTCGATCCCGGGCGTGAGCACGGTGTTCGGCGCGGCGCTGCTGCTGATCGGCGTGAGCCGGCTGACGCGGCGCCCGCTGTGGCTGCCGCAGCGCCTGCGCGAGCGGCGGCTGCCGGCCGAGAAGCTGCGCAACGGCCTCACCCGCGGCCTGGGCTGGGTGCGCCGGCTCGAGCGCGTGGCGCGGCCGGGGCGGCTGGCGCCGCTGGCCGAGGGCCGCGCGATCGACACCTTCAACAGCCTGGCCTTCATCTTCGCCGCGCTGCTGCTGATGGCGCCGTTCGGCTTCGTCCCCTTCAGCAACACCTTCCCGGCCGTGGCGCTGCTGTTCTACGCCATCGGCATGATCCAGCGCGACGGTGGCGCGATCCTGCTCGGGCACCTGGCCACCATCGGCACCGTGATCTACTTCGGCGTGCTGATCGGCGGCGGCGGCTACGCGCTGCACACGCTGTGGCAGCGGATGTCGGGGGGCTGAAGCACTGTAGGAGCGCGCTCGCGCGCGATGCTTTTTTGTTGGGTGCCGGACGGGAAGAGCGTCGCGCGCGAGCGCGCTCCTACACGTCGTCGTGCTCCTCGGGCGGCGGCGTGACCGTGGCCGGGTCCACCGCCAGGCGGCCGGCGATCAGCACCGCCTGGGTGCGGTTGGAGGCGCCGAGCTTGCGCAGGATCGCGCTCATGTGCGCCTTCACCGTGGCCTCGGACACGCCCAGCTCGTAGCCGATCTGCTTGTTGAGCATGCCCTCGCCCAGCATCTGCAGCACGCGGAACTGCTGCGGGGTGAGGTCGCTGACGCGCGCGGCCACGTCGTGCTCGTCGGCGCTGGCGGCCGGCGCCGCGCTGGCCGCGGCCGGCACCCAGCGGTCGCCCTCCAGCACCCGCTGCAGCGCCTCGCCCAGCACCTGGGTGTCGGCCGACTTGGGGATGAAGCCCATCGCGCCGTGGTCGAGCGCGCGCCGCATCACCGTGGGCTCCTCGCGCGCGGAGACGATCACGATCGGCAGCTGCGGGTGCTGCGCGCGCAGGTGCACCAGCGCGCTGAAGCCCTGCGCGCCGGGCATGTTGAGGTCGAGCAGCAGCAGGTCGGCGTCCGGCTCGTCCTCGACCAGGGCGTAGAGCGTGGCGGTGTCGTGCGCCTCGCGCAGGCGCGCGGCCGGCAGGTTGCGCGCGACCGCGCCGCGCAGCGCTTCGCGGAACAGCGGATGGTCGTCGGCGACGAGGATGGTCTGGGACATTTGAGCCGGGATTCGTGATTCGGGATAGGGGAGTCGGGATGGGAGTGTGCGGGGATCCGATCTTCTGCGAATCCCCGATCCCGAATCCCCAATCTCCGCTTTCAGGGCACCCTGCGCTGCTTGACCAGGGCGTCGACCACGGACGGGTCGGCGAGCGTGGTGGTGTCGCCGAGCTGGTCGGGCGCGTTCTCGGCGATCTTGCGCAGGATGCGGCGCATGATCTTGCCCGAGCGCGTCTTCGGCAGGCCCGGCGCCCACTGCAGGTGGTCGGGCGAGGCGATCGGCCCGATCTCCTTGCGCACGTGGGCCACCAGTTCCTTGAGCAGTTCGTCGCTGCCCTGCTCGCCCGCCACCAGGGTGACGTAGGCGTAGATGCCCTGGCCCTTGATGTCGTGCGGGAAGCCGACCACGGCGGCCTCGGCCACCTTCGGGTGCGACACCAGCGCGCTCTCCACCTCGGCGGTGCCGATGCGGTGGCCGGAGACGTTGATCACGTCGTCCACGCGGCCGGTGATCCAGTAGTAGCCGTCCTCGTCGCGGCGGCAGCCGTCGCCGGTGAAGTAGCTGCCCGGGTAGGCGCTGAAGTAGGTGTCGATGAAGCGCTGGTGGTCGCCGTAGACGGTGCGCATCTGCCCCGGCCAGGAGTCCAGGATCACCAGATTGCCCTCGGTCGCGCCGTCGAGCACCTGGCCGGCGGCGTCCACGATGGCCGGCCGGATGCCGAAGAACGGCTTGGTGGCCGAGCCGGGCTTGGCCTCGATGGCGCCCGGCAGCGGCGCGATCAGGATCCCGCCGGTCTCGGTCTGCCACCAGGTGTCCACCACCGGACAACGGGCGTCGCCGACCACGTCGTGGTACCAGCGCCAGGCCTCGGGGTTGATCGGCTCGCCCACCGTGCCCAGCACGCGCAGCGAGGCGCGCGAGGCCGCCTTCACCGGCGCGTCGCCCTCGCGCATCAGCGCGCGGATCGCGGTGGGCGCGGTGTAGAAGATGGTGACCCGGTGCTTGTCCACCACGTCCCAGAAGCGCGAGACGTTGGGGTAGTTGGGCACGCCCTCGAACACCAGCGAGGTCGCGCCGTTGGCCAGCGGCCCGTAGACGATGTAGCTGTGGCCGGTCACCCAGCCGACGTCGGCGGTGCACCAGTAGATGTCGTCCTCCTTGAGGTCGAACACCGCCTCGTGGGTGTAGCTGGCGTAGACGAGATAGCCGCCGGTGGTGTGCAGCACGCCCTTGGGCTTGCCGGTGGAACCCGAGGTGTAGAGGATGAACAGCGGGTCCTCGGCGTTCATGCGCTCCGGCTCGCAGGCGTCCGGCTGGCCGTCGACCACCGCGTCGTACCAGCGGTCGCGCGGCATCTGCATCTCCACCGCGCCGCCGGTGTGGCGCACCACCAGCACCGTCTCCACCGTCTGCGTGCCCGGCATCTTCAGCGCGGCGTCCACGTTGGCCTTCAGCGGGATGCGGCGGCCGCCGCGCAGGCCCTCGTCGGCGGTGACGATCAGCTTGCTGCCGCAGTCGGCCACGCGGTCGGCGATCGAGCTGGGCGAGAAGCCGCCGAACACCACCGAGTGGATCGCGCCGATGCGCGCGCAGGCCAGCATCGCCACCGCGGCCTCGACGATCATCGGCAGGTACAGCGTCACCCGGTCGCCCTTGCCCACGCCGAGGCTGCGCATGGCGTTGGCCAGCCGGCACACCCGCGCGTGCAGCTCGCGGTAGGTGATGTGGCGGGCCTCGGTGGCCGGGTCGTCCGGCTCCCAGATCAGCGCGGTCTTGTCGCCGCGCTCGGCCAGGTGGCGGTCCAGGCAGTTGACGCTGGCGTTGAGCTCGCCGTCGGCGTACCAGCGGATGCGGAAGTCCTCCAGCCGGTAGCTGACGTCGCGGATGCGCGTGGGCGGCGCCATCCATTCCAGCCGTCCGGCGGCTCGGGCCCAGAACGCGTCCGGGTCGCGGACCGATTCCTCGTAGAGGCGGGCGTAGTCCTCCGGGCCGATCGCGGCCTGGGCGGCGATGGACTCCGGGACGGGATAGACGGCGGGCGTGCTGGACATGGCGCGATTCCGTGTGCGACGGGGACTTGGATCGGGAAGTGTGCCGCATCCGCCGGGCGCCCGGCTTAGACCTTGGTCTAAGGCGCGTGCCGTCTACGACCAATGGTGAATTGGCGCTCCCCCCGGCTGCGCGCAGTCTCGGCGCTCGACCGGGCCGGAACGCGGCCGGGATCGCGTACCCGAGGGAGGGAGCATGACTCGAAACAGCATTCGCACGGCGCGCCCGCGCCTGCTCGCCGCCGCGATGGTGGCGGCCCTGGCCACGCCGGGCCTGGCCTTCGCGCAGACCGCGAAGGAACGGGAACTGGAGGCGCGCATCGCGCAGCTGGAGGCGCAGGTGCAGGCGCTGCTGACGCAGCAGCAGCGGACCGAGGCCGACGTGCAGGAAGTGCGCACCGCCCAGGCCGCGCAGCCCGCCGCCCCGGCGGTCGCGGCGACGCCCGCGGGCGCGCGGCCGATCCAGTCCACCACCATCACCCCGCAGGCCAACCCGGGCACGGTGTTCACCGTGGGCGGCATGGTGCGCATGGACGCCTTCGCCACCAAGACCACCGACGGCGACATCGCCAAGGGCACCCCCGGGCGCGACTTCTACGTGCCGGGCGCGATCCCCGTCGGCGGCGAGGGCCCGGACACCTACATGGACGCGCACCTGAAGTTCTCGCGCCTGTGGTTCGACGCCAGCACCACGCTCGATTCCGGCGACAAGCTCGGCGCGCGCTTCGAGATGGACTTCTTCGGCGGCTCGCTCGGCAACACCGCGGCCACCAATACCTACGGCGCCACCCTGCGCCACGCCTACGTGACCTGGAACAACTGGCTGGCCGGCCAGACCTGGTCGAACTTCATGGACACCGCGGCGCTGATCGACGCGGTCGACTTCGTCGGCCCCACCGACGGCGTGGTGTTCGTGCGCCAGCCGCAGCTGCGCTACAGCAACGGCCCGTGGACGGTCTCGCTGGAGAGCCCCGAGACCACCGTGCAGCCCTTCGGCGGCGGCGCGCGGGTGATCGCCGGCGACAACAGCGCGATCCCCGACGTGATCGTGCGCCATACCACCAAGGGCGACTGGGGCCACTTCAGCGTGGCCGGCCTGGCGCGCCAGCTCAAGTACGAGCCGGTCACCGGCGCCGACACCACCGACACCGGCTACGGCCTGACCGTCAGCGGCCTGGTCAAGCTCGGCGACACCACCGACCTGCGCTACCAGCTCACCGGCGGCGACGGCATCGGCCGCTACATCGGCCTGGCCACGATCAACCAGGACGCGATCGCCGACGCCAACGGCGACATCGACGCGCTGGGCGGCTGGGCCGGCTACTTCGGCCTGCGCCAGGTGTTCAGCGACCGGGTGCGCGGCAACCTCTACTACGCGCGCTCGCAGTGGGACAACGAGTCCGCCTGGACCGGCCTGGACGTGACCCAGAAGGTGCAGTCGCTGCACGCGAACCTGATCTGGACGCCGTACCCGAAGCTGGACCTGGGCGTCGAGGCGATCTGGGGCGAGCGCACGCTCGAGTCCGGCGCCGACGGCGAACTGATCCGCCTGCACACCATGGCCCGCTACACCTTCTGATCCGCCCCGCCGCGCGCCGGCCCCGGCGCGCGGCGCTCCCCTCGCGGGAGCCGCGACACCGATCCGCCGCCGGCCGCCGCACGCCGGCGGCCCACCACAGCGACCGGCGCGCGCCCCGGACGCCACATCCACGACGCTTCGGAGGGAGAAGCATCCCATGTCCAGCACGACCGCCAACGCAGCGCCCAAGGGCGAGCTGACGAAGGGCCACAAGAAGGTCATCTTCGCGTCCAGTCTCGGCACCGTCTTCGAGTGGTACGACTTCTACCTGTACGGCTCGCTCGCGATCATCCTGTCGCGCCAGTTCTTCAGCGGCGTCAACGAAACGACAGGCATGATCTTCACGCTGCTCGCGTTCGCCGCCGGCTTCTTCGTGCGTCCGTTCGGCGCGGCTTTCTTCGGCAGTCTCGGCGACCGCATCGGCCGCAAGTACACGTTCCTGGTCACGATCATCATCATGGGCGTGTCGACGTTCCTCGTCGGCGTGCTGCCCAACTACGCGTCGATCGGCATCGTCGCGCCGATCATCCTGATCGTGCTGCGCCTGGCCCAGGGCCTGGCGATGGGCGGCGAGTACGGCGGCGCGGCGACCTACGTCGCCGAGCATGCGCCACCCGGCAAGCGCGGCCTGTACACCAGCTTCATCCAGACCACCGCGACGCTGGGCCTGTTCCTGTCGCTGGCGGTGATCCTGCTGTGCCGCTGGCTGCTCGGCGTCGAGGCCTTCGAGGCCTGGGGCTGGCGCATCCCGTTCCTGGGCTCGATCGTGCTGCTGGGCGTCTCGGTGTGGATCCGCCTGCAGCTGAGCGAATCGCCGCTGTTCCAGGAAATGAAGGCCCAGGGCAAGGGCTCCAAGATGCCGTTCCGGGACTCGCTCAAGGGCGGCAACCTGAAGCTGATGCTGCTGGTGCTGTTCGGCGCGACCGCCGGCCAGGCCGTGGTCTGGTATGCCGGCCAGTTCTACGCGCTGTTCTTCCTGCAGAGCATGCTCAAGGTCGATCTGACGGTGTCCTACCTGCTGATCGCCGCCGCCCTGGTGCTGGGCACGCCGTTCTTCCTGTTCTTCGGCTGGCTCTCGGACAGGATCGGCCGCAAGAAGATCATCATGGCCGGCTGCCTGATCGCCGCGGTGTCCTACTTCCCGATCTTCAAGGGCATCACCCACTACGCCAACCCGGCGATCGACGAAGCCGTGACCTCCTCGCCGGCCGTGGTCGTGGCCGATCCCAGGACCTGCAGCTTCCAGTTCGATCCGGTGGGCATCCGCAAGTTCACCAGTTCCTGCGACGTCGCGACCGCCGCATTGACCCGCGCCGGCGTGCCGTACAGCGTCGAGTCGGCGCCGGCGGGTTCGCTGGCCCAGGTGCGCGTCGGCCAGAACCTGCTGCCGTCGTACGAGGCGGAGGGGCTGGCGGGCGACGCGCTCAAGACCCAGCAGGGCGAGTTCACCACCGCGCTCAGGGCGGTGCTGACCCAGGCAGGCTACCCGGAGAAGGCCGACACCGCGCGCATCAACGTGCCGATGACGATCTTCCTGCTGTGGATCCTGGTGATCTTCGTGACGATGGTCTACGGCCCGATCGCAGCGTACCTGGTCGAGCTGTTCCCGACCCGCATCCGCTACACCTCGATGTCGCTGCCCTACCACATCGGCAACGGCTGGTTCGGCGGCTTCCTGCCGGCGATCTCCTTCGCGCTGGTGGCCGGCACGGGCAACATCTACTACGGCCTGTGGTATCCGATCGGCATCGCGGTCATGTCGCTGGTGATCGGCACGATCTTCCTGCGCGAGACGCGGAACGTCGACATCACGAAGTAGCGGGCACGGGCGCACCCGCGCCGTCCCTCGGGCCGGCCCCTCCGGGGGCCGGCCTTTTCGTTTCGCGGCACCCGCCGGTCAGGCGTGGACGACGAACGATCCGCCCGGGTACTGGTCGCACACGAACTCCACGAAGGCCCGGACCTTGGGACTCTGCAGGCGGCGGGAGGTGTGCAGGACCCAGAGCTCGACCTCGTCGCCGGCAGCTCCCCACATCACCAGTTCGCCCTTCTCCAGCAGGCTCCCCGCGATGGATCGCGGCAGCATGGCGGCGCCCGCGCCGGCGGCCACGGCCTCGCGGACCATGAGCAGCGAGGACAGCCGCAGCACCGGCTGCGGTTCGACCGCCAGCTGACCGTCGCGGACGGACCAGACCTCCCCGTCGCGATAGGACGGCATGACCACCGCCGGGACCCGGCGAGGCCCGTCGCCGCGCCCCTCCGGCATCCGGACGGAGGGCGCGGCGACGAGGACCAGCCTGTCCCTGGCGAAGCACCTGCCGACCAGGGCGCTGTCCTTGCGCGGGTTGATGCGGATCGCGACATCGAAACGCTCGTCGACCAGGTCGACGAAGCGATCCTCCGCCACGGCCTCGATCTGCACTTCGGGATAGCGCGCCAGGAACCGGGCGGCAAGCCGCCCCAGCGCCAGCTGCGAGAACAGGAGCGGCGCGGCGATGCGCAGACGGCCCCGCGGCGCGGCCACGCCGTCGCGTGCCGCCGCGACCGCTTCGGCGACCTCGTGCATCGGTCCCTCCGTCCTGCTCAACAGCAGCTGGCCGGCTTCGGTCAGCTCCAGGCGATGCGTACCTCGCTCGATGAGCCGGACGCCCAGCGCGTCCTCGAAATCGGCGACACGCCGCGACAGGGTCGCCTTGGACCGGCCGCTGGCGCGGCTGGCCTTCCCGAAGCCTCCGTGAGCGGCGACGAGCTGGAAGTCCCCGAGCGCGTTGAGATCCATGGTGTCTCGTTTTTGATACGACCCGTCTAAATCTTAGAGTCTGTGTTTTGAATATGGAACCCACTACCGTTCGGTCACACCCCACCCGAACCCAGGAGCCATCCCCATGACCATTCTCGTCACCGGCGCGACCGGGACCGTCGGCCGCCAGGTCGTCGAACAGCTCGCCAAGCGCGGCGCCGACGTCCGCGCGCTCGTCCGCGATCCCTCGAAGGCCGGCTTCGCCGCGGGCGTCGGCGTCGTCCAGGGCGACCTGCTCGACGTCGACGCGCTGCGCGGCGCGTTCTCGGGCGTCTCCACCCTGTTCCTGCTCAACGCGGTGGTGCCGGACGAGTACACCCAGGCGCTGATCGCGCTCAACGTCGCCCGCGAGGCCGGCATCGAGCGGATCGTCTACCTGTCGGTGATCCACAGCGACGTCTACGTGAACGTGCCGCACTTCGCGGGCAAGTTCGGCGTCGAGCGCATGATCGAGGGCATGGGGCTCAACGCCACCATCCTGCGCCCGGCCTACTTCATGGACAACGATCTCGCGATCAAGGACGTGGTGACCGGATACGGCATCTACCCGATGCCGATCGGCGACAAGGGGCTCGCCATGATCGCGACACGCGACATCGGCGAGATCGCGGCCATCGAGCTTCTCCGCCGCGAGCAGGCCGACGCCCCGCTTCCGCTCGACCGGATCAATCTCGCCGGCCCCGACACGCTGACCGGCGCGGACGTCGCCGCGATCTGGACGGATGTGCTGGGCCGCCCGATCGCCTACCCGGGCGACGACACCGCCGGGTTCGAGCGGAACCTCCGGCCATCCATGCCGAGCTGGATGGCCTTCGACATGCGCCTGATGAGCGAACGCTTCCTCACCGATGGAATGATCCCCGACGCCGGCGACGTCGAGCGCCTGACCGCGCTCCTGGGCCGCCCCCTCCGCTCCTATCGCGACTTCGCCACCCAGATCGCCGCCGCGGCCTGACGGCCGGGCGACACCCCGCACCCCACACCACGACAAGGCACATCACCATGATCCATTCGACCGCTACCGTCCCGGTGAACCCGGAAGGCGAGACCGAACTGACCCGTGCGCAGGCATGGGAGGGCCTGGTCCTCAAGGCCCGCGACGCCCGCCTGTTCCTCCCGCCCGGCCTCTGCACGCGTTGCGACGTCGTCGAGGAGAGCGCGACGCACCTCGTGCGCGAGGCCACGATCGCGGGCGAGGACCTGCGCGAGATCATCGCGTTCGAGCCGCAGCGCAAGGTCACCTTCTTCCAGGCCACGGGGCCGCGCGAGGGCGCGATCGTCAACGAGCTGTTCGAGGACGCCGCCGGCACGCTCCAGCTCCGCTTCTACTGCTACCTCGGCCTGCGCGGCAAGGCACCGGACGGCCCCGAGGAACGGGCCGAGCAGGAGTGGATGGACGGCGACAAGGGCTACAGGGCCGCCCTGCTGTCGACGCTGAAGCGGACCCGCGAGCTGCTCGCGCAGGGCCGGCTCTGACCGGCGACCCGCCACGACCGGGCGACGCCGCTGCGCCGCAGGCGCGCCGGCGCGCCCTTCCGGCCGGGACCCGTGCGGCCGCCGAACGGCCGCGCGTTTACGAAAACCGAACCCGCCTGCGGCCATAGTCGCCTCGGGACGGCGGTGGGCCGCCGGGGAGAGCGCATGGCGACAGGGCGTGGGCAGGGCAGCACCGGCGAGGACGCGACCGGGCATCCGACGCACGCCTGGTTCGAGGCGCCGGTGTGCCGCAACTGCGGCGCGCCGCTGCCCACGCCGTGGTGCGGCCTGTGCGGGCAGAAGAAGGCCGAGCGGCTGGGCCTGCGCGACCTCGCCCGGGAGACCTGGCAGCGCTGGCGGGTGTTCGAGCTGGACGTCGCGCGCGGGGCCCTGCGCCTGACGCTGCTTCCCGGCCTGGTGGCCCGCGAGTTCGTGCTCGGCGCGCGCAAGCGCCACGTGCACCCGCTCAAGCTGCTGCTGGTGGCGATCGCCCTGCTGCTGGTGCTGTTCAACCTCGGCGGCTACCTGCAGTCGCGCCACGCCGAAGTCAACGCCGTGCACGCCGTCGTCCAGCGCTACGCGAACTGGAGCTTCGCCCGCGGCATCCCCGCCCTGCTCGCCACCTCGCTGCTGCTGTTCCCGCGCCGCGGCTTCAATCCCACCGAGCACCTGGTACTCGCCACATATTGCATGGTGCTGATCCTGGCGGTCACGATCGTCGGCCTGCTGCCGACCCTGGTCTGGCCGGACGCCGGCTTCCGCGCCGCCCATCGCCAGGTGATGGGCCCGGCGCTGATGGCGGCCAAGGCGCTGATCGTGGCGGTGGCGTTCGCCCAGTTCTTCCGCCTGCGGCCGCGCCGGGACGCCCTGCGCATCGCGCTGGCGGCGGCGATGTTCGTGGCCGTCGACTGGTGGCTGCTCGAGCTCTACAGCCGGGGCGTGACCCGGCTGGTCATGCGACAGATGATCTGACCCGAGGGAGGATGCCGATGCGTTACGGAACCCGTACTTTCCCGTCCCTGCGGCCCGCGGCGCTGGCGCTCGCGCTGTGCGCGGGCCTGTCGGCCTGCGGCGACCGCGGCAGCGCCGGCGCGGACGCCGGCGACGCGACGCCCCTGCGCGGCGTCCTCAGCGAGGCCGAGGTCGCCGCCGAGGTCGCCGCGACCCTGCGCGCCTGCTCCTACGACGGCGCCCCGGTCGACCTGCGCGAGGACGTGCTCGGCACCCAGCCCCCGCGCGACTGCGCCGACATGGTCGAGCGCATCATGGGCTTCACCGGCCTGCCGCCGAACTTCGTCGTCGGCGAGGCGCCGATCCCCAACGCCGCCGCCACGATCCTGCTCGACGCGCAGCGCATCCCGCACCGGGTGATCGCCTTCAACCCGCAGTTCATCGACGAGGTGGGACGCGCGACCGGCAGCGCGGTCTGGGCGCCGATGAGCATCATGGCGCACGAGATCGGCCACCACCTGTCCGGCCACACCATCACCGCCGGCGGCAGCCAGCCGCCGATCGAGCTGGAGGCCGACAAGTTCTCCGGCTTCGTGCTCTACAAGATGGGCGCGCCGCTGGCCGAGGCGAGCCGCGCGATCGAGACCATCGTGCCGCTGCAGGACGGCCCCACCCATCCGGGCCGCGAGCGCCGGGTCGCCGCGGTGCGCGAGGGCTGGATGCAGGCCTGCGAGCAGCAGGGCGGCCAGGACTGCGCCGCCCTGGCCAGCGCCGCCACGCGCCCGGAGACGCCGCCGCCGTCCGGGCCCGCCACTGCGCCCGCGGGCGGGCCGGACCGGCTGCCGCGGGTGGACCCCGCCGGCCTGCCGGCCAAGCAGGGCCGCTTCGTGGTCGACGAGAGCGGGCTGCTCGACGCCGGCCTGCGCGCGCAGCTGGAGCAGCGCCTGTACGAGCACGCCCGCGACAACGGCGTGGAGGTGGTCCTGCTGCTGGTGAACGACCTGCAGGGCCTGAGCGCAGACGACTTCGCCTGGGCGATGATGCGCCAGTTGCGGGTGGGCAAGCTCGACACCGGCAACGGCGCGGTGCTGGTGGTGGCGCCCGGGCAGAAGCAGGCCGGCGTGGCGATGGGGCCGGGCGTGGCGCTGGCCATGGAGCACTTCACGCCCGGGCAGCAGATCCAGAACTGGATCGAGCAGGGCTGGCCGGTGTGCGTGCAGCAGCAGGGCTGCGGCCGCTGGACCGAGAACCTGTTCATGACGCCCCAGCGCGTCGTGGCCCAGACCGCCGACCTCGACTGGACGATCCGCTACCAGAGCCTGGGCGACTTCCGCACCGCCGCCGCGGCGTATTCCAAGCAGCGGATCGAGCAGGGCGGCGAGTACCGGCGCGACCAGGACCCGATCTTCCGGCACCTGGTCCGCTTCGAGGGCACCGTGCAGAACCTGGACACTCCGGTCGGCGTGACCGGCGTGGCGCCGGAGATCCTGGCGATCGGCCCGATCGTGGAGCGCCGCGGCAAGCGACCGATCCACGTGAAGTCCGACGACGGCTTCGACGCCATCGTCTATCTCGACCCGCGCACCGTGCCGCTGATGCCGGCGGGCCTGCCGGAGGTCGGCCAGCGCTACACCCTGGTCGGCCGGGTCGAGCGCCCCGCCGCACTGGAGGCGCACCCCGACCACCTGCACCTGCTGAGCTGGGAGCGACTGGACTGACGGCGCGGCGGGGTCGTCTCGCGCAAGCGCGCCTGCCCGGTGGTTCGGGTCGCGACGGAGCGACGAAATCCTTGTAGGAGCGCGCTCGCGCGCGACACGCTTTCCCGGCGAGCCGCCGTTCGCTCAGCGCGGCGGCGCAGCCAGCTCGCGCGCGTCCAGTGTGCCGTCGCCGTTCGCGTCCTGGCGCCGGAAGCGCTCGGCCAGCCGGTCCAGGTAGGCCTGCCGCGTCAGCGTCGCGCCGCGCCCGCCGGGCTGCTCGGCGGGCGAGAGCACGCCGTCGCCGTCGGCGTCCATGCGCTCGAAGGCGTAGAGCATCCACGCCTGGTACTCGGCCAGGGAGACCCGGCCGTCGCCGTCGGCGTCCATCCGCGCCAGGTACTCGCCGGTCGCGGTCACCTGCGCGCCGGCCGCACCCGCCGCCGAAAGCAGCACGGCGGCCGCGCAGGCCGCCAGCCGCCGCACGGGAACGGAACTGCGCACGGCCGCCGCGCCGTCAGGCGCGGCTGGACTGCAGGGTGTAGCCCTTCAGGCGCGCCGAGTACTCCTGCAGCGCGCGGATGCCGCTGGCCTCGGCCTCGTGGCACCAGGCCTGCAGCTGCCGCAGCCGCTCGCCGGCGTCGTGGCTGCGCGCTTCCAGCACCGCCGCCAGGCGCGCGCGGTACTCGATCAGGGTGCGGATGCGCGGGCGCTGCTCCACCCAGTGCTGCAGCTGCTCGCGCGCGTCCGGCTTCAGCCAGCGGCCGTCGTCGACCAGGCCCTTGCGCAGCCGCCGCGGCAGCAGCGCGCGCAGCCGGGCGCCCGCCGCCTGGGCCTCCTCGCGCAGCGCCGGCTTGAGCACGTTGCGCTGGTAGTCGGTCATCGCCTGGAAGCGGTGCGCCAGCAGCGCCTTCACGGTGTCGGTGTCGGGCACGTTGATGTTGGGGCGCACATCCAGCGACGGCGCCACGCGCAGCACCTTGGCCAGCCCGACCTTCTCCAGGCCCTTGATCGCCGCCCAGCCGATGTCGAACTCCCAGCGGCGCAGCGCGAACTTCGCCGAGCTGGGGAAGGCGTGGTGGTTGTTGTGCAGTTCCTCGCCGCCGATCCACACGCCCCACGGGCTGAGGTTGGTGGCGGTGTCGGTGGTCTCGAAGTTGCGGTAGCCCCACCAGTGGCCCAGGCCGTTGACCACGCCCGCCGCCCAGAACGGGATCCAGGCCATCTGGATCGCCCACACCGCCACGCCGGCGAAGCCGAACAGCGCGAACATGGCGAACAGCAGCACGGTCGGGCCCAGGGTCGCGTAAGGGGTGTACAGGCGCCGTTCGATCCAGTCCTCCGGGCAGCCCTTGCCGTACTGGTCGATGTCCGCGCGCATGCCGCGCGCCTCGCGGTACAGCTCCACGCCGCGCCAGAACACGTTGCCGATGCCCTTGAACTGCGGGCTGTGCGGATCGTCCTCGGTCTCGCACTTGGCGTGGTGCTTGCGATGGATGGCCACCCACTCGCGGGTGATCATCGAGGTCGTCAGCCAGGTCCAGAAGCGGAAGAAGTGCGCCAGCACCGGGTGGAAGTCCACGCCGCGGTGGGCCTGGCTGCGGTGCAGGTACAGGGTGACCGAGAAGATCGTCAGCTGGGTGGCGACCAGCAGCACGGCCAGCAGCGGCCAGAAGCCGAACTGCAGCAGGCCACCGGCGAGGAAGTCGAGCAGGGAAGCGGGCATCGGCACGGAATCGGGGTTGGGGGACGCGCATCCATCATGCAAGCCGCCCCGGCGCATTGCCATCCCTGCGGCCGCGTATGTTGTCCCCGGTACATGGCCGCGAAGGCCGGCCGGCGCCGCGCCCGGCCTTGTCCCGCCGCCGCGCCGGGCCCACCTTGCGGGTTCCGCCCGCGCCGCGACACCGCCCCCCGATGCCCGAGCTGCCCGAAGTCGAGACCACCCGCCGCGGCCTGCTGCCGCACCTGCGCGGGCGCCGGGTGCGCGCGCTGACCCTGCGCCGGCCCGACCTGCGCTGGCCGATCCCGCCCGAACTGCCCGAGCGGATGGCCGGCCAGCGCATCGAGGATGTGCAGCGGCGCGCCAAGTACCTGCTGCTCGACACCGCCGCCGGCAGCGCCCTGCTCCACCTCGGCATGTCCGGCAGCCTGCGCGTGCTGCCCGGCGACACGCCGCTGCGCCTGCACGACCACGTCGACGTGACGCTCGACGACGGGCGGGTGCTGCGCTTCAACGATCCCCGCCGCTTCGGCTGCCTGCTGTGGCAGGCCCCGGGCGAGACCCACCCGCTGCTGCGCGGGCTCGGCCCCGAACCGCTGTCGGACGCCTTCGACGGCGACCACCTGTTCGCGCTCAGCCGCGGCCGCCGCGCGCCGGTGAAGACCTTCCTGATGGACCAGGCGGTGGTGGTCGGCGTGGGCAACATCTACGCCGCCGAGGCGCTGTTCGAGGCCGGCATCTCGCCGCTGCGCCCGGCCGGCCGGGTCTCGCGCGAGCGCTACCGCGCGCTGGCCGGGGCGGTGCGCCGCATCCTCGGCTACGCGATCGAGCGCGGCGGCACCACCCTGCGCGACTTCATCAGCCCCGACGGCCTGCCCGGCTACTTCGAACAGGAACTCAGCGCCTACGGCCGCGCCGGCGCGCCCTGCCGCCGCTGCGGACGGCCGCTGAAGCAGACCAGCATCGGACAGCGCGCCAGCGTCTGGTGCCCGCGCTGCCAGCGCTGAATACGGGGTAGGCGCGCGCTCGCGCGCAATGCTCTTCTCGCAGCCCCGGATGAGACAGGCATCGCGCGCGAGCGCGCGCCTACGACAGCGGCAGCGACGCCTGCACCGGTTCGATCCGCCCCTCGCCGCGGGCGATGCGCTTGAACTCGGCGCGGCTGACCGACACATAGCGCTCGTTGCCGCCGATCTCGACCTGCGGCCCGTCCTGCACCGCCCGCCCCTCGTCGTCCACGCGCACCGTCATCGTCGCCTTCGACCCGCTGTGGCAGATCGTCTTGATCTCGTGCATCTCGTCGGCCCAGGCCAGCAGGTACTGGCTGCCCTCGAACAGCTCGCCGCGGAAATCGGTCCGCAGCCCGTAGCACAGCACCGGGATCCGGAGCACGTCGACGATCTCGGTCAGCTGCCACACCTGCGCCTTGCGCAGGAACTGCGCCTCGTCGACCAGCACGCAGTGCAGCCGCCCGTGCGCGGCGATGTCACGCTCCGCCCAGGCCAGCAGGTCGTCGCCGGGCGCGAAGGCCTCGGCCGGCGATTCCAGCCCGATCCGCGACGCCACCCGGCCCACGCCCGCCCGGTTGTCCAGCGCCGGCGCGAGGATCAGCACCCGCATCCCGCGCTCGCGGTAGTTGTGCGCCGACTGCAGCAGCGTGGTGGTCTTTCCGGCGTTCATCGCCGAGTAGTAGAAGTACAGCTTGGCCATGGCGATAGTCTAGGCGCCGGGCGGCGCCCGCTCAGTCCCCGTCCGGTACGGATTCGGGCGCGCCCACGTCCACCCGCCCTTCCGGCACCGGCGTGCGCAGCACCTCGTCCTGCCAGCGGACGTACTCGTCGATCTTCCAGTAGCGGTCGGCGTAGTAGGATTCGCCGGGCTTGGGCGCGCCGGTCCGCCCGCTGGGGTCCATGCCCAGCGAGACGTCGACGCGACCGACCCAGCCGGTCCGGCTGCCGGTGACGTTGTTGGCCACGCGGCGCATCGTGCGCTCCAGCCGCGGCAGCGCGACGGCGTCGCCGTACTCGGCGTAGACCGCTTGGCCGACCTCCAGCGCGCGCGTACGCTGGGCCTCGTCCAGGCGGTGCCAGTAGCGCTCGCGATGCGCGAGCGCCAGCGGCGCGCCGCGCTCAGCGGCCAGGTCCATCCAGGCATAGGCCAGCGGCCGGTCCGCTTCCCCGCCCTGGCCTTCCCACAGCATCTCGGCGTAGGCCGCCTGCGAGAGCTTGTCGCCGAAGCGCGCCGCGCGCCGGAAGTGGACGCGCGCGCCCTCGAGCCGCCCCGCCTGCCGCGCCTCGGTGCCGAGCCGCCGGAACCACAGGTCCGGGTGCGCCGCCTCGAAGCCCGCGCTGCGCAGGATCTCGGCATCCGCCCCGTTCAGCGCGTCCCGGTCGACGAAGCGGTCGTCCACGTCGTCGGAGGACGCGGAACCGGCCGCGGCCGCCTGGCCGCAGCCCAGGACGAGCAGGAACGCGCCCAGGGGGAGGAAACTGCGCATGACGTGGTGGAAAAAGGCCGCGGATCGGCCCGTCATTACAGCACATCCGTCCGCGCCCGAGACGCTACAATCCGCTGCCCCGTGATCCCTCCCGGCATGCACTCCCTCAATCCCCCCCAGCGCGCCGCGGTCCTGCACTGCGAAGGTCCGCTGCTGGTGCTCGCCGGCGCCGGCAGCGGCAAGACGCGCGTGATCGTCGAGAAGATCGCCCACCTGATCTCGGCCGGCCGCTACCCGGCGCGGCGGATCGCGGCGATCACCTTCACCAACAAGTCCGCCAAGGAAATGCGCGAGCGCGTGGGCAAGCGCATCCGCGGCGACGCGGCCGAAGGGCTCACGATCTCCACCTTCCACGCGCTGGGCCTGAAGCTGCTGCAGATCGAGCACGAGCCCGCGGGGCTGCGGCGCGGTTTCTCGGTGTTCGACGCCGACGACTGCGCGGCGCAGTACAAGGACCTGTGCAGCGGCATGAAGCCCGACGCGATCCAGGCCCTGCAGCACCTGGTGTCGCGGGCGAAGAACGCCGGCCTGTCGCCCGATGAAGCCGCGGCGCTCGCGCGCAGCCCGCGCGAGCTGGAGGCGGCCGAACTCTACGGGCGCTACCAGGCGCGGCTGGCCGCCTTCAACGCCGTGGACTTCGACGACCTGATCCGCCTGCCGGTACAGCTGCTGGAGTCCGACGAGGACATGCGGCTGGGCTGGCGCGAGCGCATCGGCTACCTGCTGGTCGACGAGTGCCAGGACACCAACGACGCCCAGTACCGCCTGCTCAAGGCCATCGCGGGGCCGGCAGGCCACTTCACCTGCGTGGGCGACGACGACCAGAGCATCTACGCCTGGCGCGGCGCCAACCCGGAGAACCTCGGCCAGCTCGGCCGCGACTACCCGGCGCTGACCGTGGTCAAGCTGGAGCAGAACTATCGCTGCTCCAACCGCGTCCTGCGCGCGGCCAACGCGCTGATCGCCAACAACCCGCACGAGCACCTCAAGACCCTGTGGAGCGCGCAGGCCGACGGCGAGCGCATCCGCATCTGGGAGTGCCGCGACCACGCGCACGAGGCCGAGCGGGTGGCCGCCGAGCTGCAGTTCCTGCAGGCCTCGGAGGGCATGCCCTGGAACGAATGCTGCGTGCTGTTTCGCAGCAACTTCCAGTCGCGCGCGCTGGAGAAGGCGCTGCAGCTGATGCGCGTCCCTTACCACCTCTCCGGCGGCACCGCCTTCCTCGAGCGCGCCGAGGTCAAGGACGCGCTGTCCTGGCTGCGGCTGATCGCCAATCCCGACGACGACAGCGCCTTTCTGCGCGCCGTGCAGGCGCCCAAGCGCGAGGTCGGCGCCACCACCCTGGCCAGGCTGTCGGAACTGGCGCGGACCGCGCACCTGCCGATGTCGCGCGCGGTCGAGTCGATCGGCCTGCTGAAGCAGCTGCAGCCGCGCGCCGCCAACGCCCTGGGCGCCTTCGCCGACATCGTGCGCGGCCTGCGCCAGGAAGCCGCCCGCGTGCCCCCCGCGGACCTCGTGCGCAGCGTGGTCGAACGCTCCGGCCTGCTCGCCGCGGTGCGCGCGCAGTGCAAGACCGAGACCCAGTTCGCCATGCGCCGCGGCAACCTGGAGGAACTGGCCGGCTGGTTCGACGGCCCCCGCGGCGCCGGGCCCGGGGAACTCGCCGCGCAGCTCGCGCTGCTGACCCACGCCGACCGCGACGACCCCGGCAACCAGGTCCGGCTGATGAGCCTGCACGCGGCCAAGGGCCTGGAGTTCCGCTACGTGTTCCTGGTCGGGATCGAGGACGGCGTGCTGCCGCACGAGGCCAGCATCGACGAGGGCCGCATCGACGAGGAGCGCCGGCTGCTGTACGTAGGCATCACCCGCGCCAAGGAGCGGCTGTGGATGTCCTACGCGCGCGAGGCCACCAAGTGGGGCAGCCGGATGAAGCTGACGCCCAGCCGCTTCCTCGACGAGTTGCCGCCGGAGGAACTCCAGCGCGACGGCGCCGACCCCGTGGCCGACGCCGCCCACAAGCGCGAGCGCGCCGGCGCCGGCTTCGCCGCGATCAAGGCCCTGCTCGACGCCTGAGCGCCGCCATGCGCGTCATCCCCGTCGGCTACACTCGGCGCCCCGTTTTCCGCGCGGAGACCGCGATGCGACCGTTGCTGCTGCCGTTGTCCCTCGTGCTCGCCCTGGCCGCGTGCCGCCAGGCGCCGGACGCCGACGTCCCGGCCGCCACCACCGCCGCGACCGCCACGCCGACCACCGCGGGCGCGGCGCCGGAGCCGGGCACCGCCGACGACAACCTCAACGCCGTGCTGTGGGTGCAGCGCTCGGTGGAGTACCGCGCCAGCGCGCTGTCCCTGTTCCGCGCCGCCGCCGACCACCTGGATGCCGCGCTGGCCGAACGCAACTGGGACGCGCTGGTGCCCGACGAGCGCGACAATGCGCAGGGCTGGGCCGACCTCCCGCCCGCCGTGATCATGGACATCGACGAGACCGTGCTCGACAACTCGCCCTACCAGGCGCGGCTGGTCCGTGGGGGCAAGGAGTACGACGAGGTCACCTGGGCCGGCTGGGTGGCGGAGAAGCGGGCCGAGCCGGTGCCCGGCGTGGTCGACTTCGCCCGCGCGGCCACCGAGAAGGGCGTGACCGTCCTGTACCTCTCCAACCGCGCCCAGCACCTCAACGAGGCGACGCTGGCCAACCTGCGCGCGGTCGGCATGCCGGTCAAGGACGACAGCGTGTTTCTCGGCCTGGGCACCCACGTCGAAGGCTGCGAGCAGCACGGCAGCGAGAAGCTGTGCCGGCGGCGACTGGCCGGCCGCGAGTACCGGGTGATCATGCAGTTCGGCGACCAGCTCGGCGACTTCGTGCAGGTAGTCGCCAACACGCCCGAAGCGCGCGACGGGCTGCTCGAGGAGTACGGCGACTGGTTCGGCGAACGCTGGTGGATGCTGCCCAATCCCACCTACGGCAGCTGGGAACCGGCCGTGTTCAACAACGCCTGGGAGCAGCCGCGCGAGCAGCGGCGCGCGCTGAAGCGCGAGGCGCTGAACACCGCGCAGTAGCCCAATGTAGGAGCGCGCTCGCGCGCGATGCTCTTGCTCCATGGGCGCTGCAAGAAAAAGCGTCGCGCGCGAGCGCGCTCCTACTAGGGTCCACCCCAGGATGCAGGCCGTTCCCTGCATGCGATAGCGTGGTCGCGCCGGTACCCGGGGGCCGGCGCACCCGCTGCCAAGACGGTGACGCGCATGTTCGATCCCATCTCCCGGCTCTCGAACCACCTGCCCTTCGGCGGCCCGGGCAATTCGCCGCTGCTTTCGCTCGCGCAGAGCCTCACCAGCTCGCTGGCACAGTCCCTGGGGCTCGGCCCGAATCGTTTCGACGGCGACCACCGCACCGAGCACCGGCCGAGCCACCATCATCACGGACCGAACCACTCGGCCGATGGCGGCTCGCGCGGCGACGGCCCGCGCGAGACCCACGACACGCCCGGATCGCGCCACCCCAACGGTGCCTCCCAGCCCGGCGCACCAGGCCCGGGCTCCACCGTGCAGGCGACGCAGACGGCGCTGGACCGGGCGACGTCGACGCTCGCGACCTTGCTCGGCCAGGCCGGGTCGTCGTCGTCGTCCCCCGCTGCGCAGACCCCGTCTTTGCAGGACGCACTGCCGGCCACCCTCGCGAGGCAGCTCGCGAGCGGTGCCGCTGCCGGCGGCGCGGCGGCGCTCGCCGGCCCGGCCGCGGGCGCGCAGGCGTTCCAGGCCGCCGTGGCGTCCGGCGCGACCGCGCTCTCCACCGCGGCGGCACTGGCGCAGGCGCAGGGACCCGTTGCCGCCCAGGCGGCCGCAGCGTCCGGCCACGCCATGGGCCTGACGCCCGGCGGCGCGCCCGTGGCGACGACCGCTGCGCAGGCGCCCGCCTCGCTCGCCGGGGCCGCGATGCCGCTGGCGGCGCAACCGCCGCTGGCGCGCGCCGAAGCCCAGGCCGCCATCGCCCGCAGCGACGTGCCGGGCACCGCCCCTGCCGACCGCGCCGGCGCGTTCGCGCCCAATGCATCGGGCACCACCGCCGCGTCCTCGGCTCCCGCCGGCGCGACGACGGCCGCCTCGGCCGCCGCCTCGATGGCCGCGGCGGGCGCGACGCTGGCCACGATGGCGGCTCCGGCCACGCCCGCGGTCCCGGCCTCGCAGTCTCCCGCCGACGTGCGCGGGCACACCGGGCTGTCGATGGGGGGCGAACGCGGCCTGCCCGGCCGCCCGGATGGAGCGCTCGCCCAGGGACACACCGTTTCCGCCGCGAGCCGCCGCGCGCTCTACGGTGGGGACGGCCGCGGACGGTCTTCCCTCGGCGGCCTGTTCGCGATGATCGGCGTGGGTTCGCAGGCCGCGCGCCAGGAACTGGCCGACCTGCAGAAGGCGGAACTGGCCTACCAGTGGCTGTACTGGGTGCTGCTCATCACGGCGTTCGCCGCGCTGGGCCTCCTGATCGTGGCGGTCGCGCCGTTCTTCGGCGCGCCGGTCGCCCACCGGTCGATCTCGCAACCGGGATGGATCGCCGTCCTGCTCGCGATCGGAGCGCCCGCCGGCATCGGCGCCTGGCTGCTGGCCGCACGCCGGCGTTAGGCGTCTTCCCCGCCGCCGGCACGCGGGATCGAACGGGCCGCGGCGCGGTGCAAGCCGCTCAGCCGACGCACTCCGGGACCTGGATCATCTGCATGGGTCCGCCCGCGAAGTCCGCGATGTTCCTGACGCGCCAGACGAAACGCTTGCAGGGCTCCCCGTCCTTCGACGGGGCGCCCGGCCCCGCATCCGCATCGCGGCGCAGGCGATAGCTGAAGCGGAAGGTCGTGCCGGCCGGCAGGCCCTTCGCGTTCGCGCTCGTGAGCTGGACCTCGACATCGAGGTCGAAGGTGCGATCGTCCACCCTGCCGTCGAACGCCAGGCGCTGGTTGGATACGGTCCCCTGCCCGGACACCGTGCCGTCGGGCGCGATGACCATCTCGACGTCCCCTTCGCTGCGCCACGCGTCGCCATCGCGCCGGCCCCGAAGCAGGAACGCGGCATCGCCTTCGTCCTTGATGTCGCCCCCCAGGACCAGCGCAGGCTGCGAACCGGCCGCCTCCAGGTAGGCGCTACCCACGCCCGAGTCGTGGATGGCGTCGCCCGGCCTGCCGGGGACGCTGGCACGGACCTCGACGCTGCCGAGATAGGGGCGGCCATCGAAGGGCGTCGCCCGCTGCGCGGCGGCCGTGGGCCGGTCGGGCCCCGTCGCCGGGGCGGGACCGCGCTCCGCATCGCAGGCGGCCGCCAGCAGAAGCGACAGCACGGCAGGCAGCACGCGACGGGAGAGGCGGCGCCACGAAGCGCCCAAAGCGACGCCCCCGGCAATGCCGGGGGCGTCGTGAAACGGACTGCCTGGCGATTTACTGCTTGCGCGCAAGGTCCTTGTTGCCCTCGCCCAGCGTCTTGACGATGGTGCTCATGGCCTGAAGCATCTGGCCCAGCTGCTGGCCGAGCGTGGTCAGGCGGGCGTTGAGCTCCGAGAGGCCGCTGCCGTCTGCGGCGGTCGCCTTCGGGTTGTCGACCTGCGCCCGCTGCAGGGTGTCGATCTGCTTGGCCAGATCCAGCATGTTCTCGCCCATGCTGTCGGCGATCTTGCCCAGCGCGAGCGCGATGGCGAGCATCCAGCCGCCGCCCTTGGCGCGGGACAGGTTGGCCTCGGCGGCGCGATCGATCTCGGAGTTGTTGACGTAGGAAAAGGTGTTCATATCGACGGACATGGGAATCTCCTCGGATGAAAGGGTCGAAACTGGATTCGAAGTCTGGAGCTCGGTCTTGGGCACGCCCTTACCGAGGCTTCGGCGGCCCTCTCAGCCGGCGGGAACGGGATTGCGTCATGTCGGTACGGAGCTGCGGCGCCAGATCCGGCGCGCGGATCCCGGTGCTCGAAGCCGCATCGGCCTCGGCGGATTCGCCTCGCTGCAACTGCTCGCGGAACCACGAGAGCGCCTGCTCCTCGCCTTCGCTCTGCATGCGGCGGCTGAACTCGAGCGCGAGACGCGACTCACGGCGTTGCAGGGGCGCCAACGCGCCTTCCAGCTGGCGGACCAGATCGTTCGCCTCGCGCTCGGCCAGCGCACCGCTGTCCTGCAGCGCCTGGACCGCATCGACCCACAGGGTCCGGTTGCCCAGCTGCTCGAGGGCCGACGCGGCGGGCGTCGTGTCCTCCAGCGCGGCACCGAACTGGTGCTTCAGGAACTCCTTCGTCTCCGCGTCCAGCGAGGCGTCTTCGTCGAGCGCGGCGGCGAACTGGCCCAGCAGGGCCTCGACGCCGGCGTCCAGGTCGGCTGCCTTCCGGATGGCATCGCTTTCGACCTGGGGATCGCCTGCAGGCTGCAGCGCCGCGTGCTGGCCCACCGACGGCCGCGCGGGACGTCTGCTCGGTGTGGGTCGGCGGGGCGGGCGAAGTGCCATCGAATGCTCCGGTTCGCTTCAGGTCGGCTGCGTTCCATGCCTTGTCGGGCAGTGTCGGTAACGGCGGGTCGCCCGACAAGCTAGGGCCGGCCCTAGGCCGTCCGTCCTAGGCATGCAACTCCGAATCGATCTCCAGCTCGCCCAGCCCCTTCTCGGCGAAGCGGCGGGCCAGCTCGGGGGCAGCTTCGCGGATCGCGTCGTAGCTGCCGCGTGAACGCGTATCGGCCTTGAGCATCCAGCCGGTCTCGGTCCGGCTGAGCAGCAGGTCGGTGCCCGGCAGGGTGGCGTCGGACATCCGCAGCAGGACCTGGCCGTCGGCGGCATCGCTGCCGGCGCCGCCGCCCACCGCGAGCTGGCGGACGTGGCGCTCGACGAGCTCGGCAAACGCATTGGGGTTGACCGGCGGCGGCGCCACGGGCGGCGCCGTCGCGCCGTCGCGCAGGGCCGACTGGGCCTGCATCATCGCCAGCAGCTCCGCCCCTTCGAGCGCCTGCTGCCCGCCCTCCGCGCCGTCCTCGCGGCGCGCACCCACCGCCTCGACCCGCTGCCCTTCGTCCGCTGCGTCGGCGGCCAGCGTCCCGTCGGCGTGGCGGCCGCCCTGCAGCGCGCCGGCCTGCTCCTGGCGCGCCGCCTGGAATTCCTTGCGGGCGTCCTGCCCCGCCTGGCCGGCCTGCCGCAGCACTTCGCGGAAGCGGTCGACGTTCTCGCGCGGCGGCGGCGCGCGCTCGCCCTCGCGGGCCTTCGCGCTTTCCTGCAGCCGCGCGTTGGCGGCGTTCTCGGCGGACTGGCTGCGTTCGACGGTCATGCGGTCACCTCAGTGCGATCCGGGGGCGATGTAGCGCGCGAGCAGCAGGTCGGCCGCCGCGTCCTCTTCCTGGTGCGCTTCCAGCGCGAACTGCTCGTCGCGCCATACCCGCTTGCGCTTCTCCAGCGCGTCCTCGCGCGCCTTGGCGCGGAAATAGGCCTGCTTGGCGGTCTCCAGCGCCTGCTCGGCCTCGCGCAGGCGGGCCTGCGCGGCCTGCAGGCGCTGCTGCGCGGCGACGATGTGCTCGCCCAGCAGCCCGATGTGGGCCTCGCGGCGCTCGAGCGCCACCGGCCAGGGCACGCCCGCGGGCGGCGCATCCAGCAGGCGGGCGCGGTGATCGGCGCGCTCCTGGCCCAGCGCCTCGATCTCGCCGCCGATGCGCTGGCATTCCTCGCGGCACGCGGCGACCGCGCGCTGCTTCTCCAGAACCGCCTGCCGCGCCGCCTCGGTGCGGTGGGCGCGCAGCTTCAGCAGCGTCTGCAGCGGATAGCGCTTCATCCGAACAGCCTCCGCAGCGCCTGAGCGGACTGCTCGAAGGGCACCAGTTCGGAGGAGGACTGCTGCAGCAGCTTGCGGATCGGCCCGATCTTCTCGATCGCCACGTCGGCCTCGGGATCGCTGCCGCGCTTGTACTCGCCCAGTTGCAGCAGCAGCTCGATGTCCTGGTGCTTGGCCAGGTACTTGCGCAGCTGGCCGGCGGCGCGCAGGTGGCCTTCGTCGACCACCCGCGGCATCGTGCGGCTGAGGCTGGTCAGCACGTCGATGGCGGGGTAGTGGTAGGCGGCGGCGAGCTTGCGCGAGAGCACGATGTGGCCGTCGAGGATCGAGCGCACCTCCTCCACGATCGGGTCGCCGCCGTCCTCGTCCTCGGCCAGCACGGTGTAGAAGGCGGTGATGCTGCCGCGCTCGTTGTTGCCGGCGCGCTCGAACAGGCGCGGCATCGCGCTGAACACCGACGGCGGGAAGCCGCGCCGCGCCGGTGGCTCGCCGATGGCCAGGCCGACGTCGCGCAGCGCGCGCGCGAAGCGCGTCACGGAGTCCACCAGCAGCAGCACGCGCTGGCCCTTGTCGCGGAAGTGCTCGGCGATCGCGGTGCCGGCCCAGGCGGCGCGGCTGCGCTCGAGCGCCGGGCGGTCGGACGTGGCGACGACGATGACGGACTTCGCCAGGCCGCTCTCGCCCAGGTTGTCGTGGATGAACTCGTTGACCTCGCGCCCGCGCTCGCCGACCAGCACGATCACGTTGACGTCGGCGTTGCCGCCGCGGGCGAGCATGCCCAGCAGCGTGCTCTTGCCGCCGCCGGCCACCGCGAAGATGCCAATGCGCTGGCCCTCGCCTGCGGTCATCACGGTGTCGATCGCGCGCACGCCGGTGGAGAACGGGCGCTCGATCAGGTTGCGGGTGAGCGGATTGGGCGAGGCGGCGTAGATCGGCGCCTCCACCGTCGGCCCGACGATGGGGCCGCGCCCGTCCAGGGGCTCGCCGTGGGCGTCGAGCACGCGGCCCAGCAGGCCCGGGCCGGCGTGCAACGCGGCCTGGCGGCCGGTGGCGTAGACCTCGGTGGTCGCGGAAATCCCGTCGAGCGCGCCGAGCGGCGTGAGCAGGGTGTGCTGGCGCGCCACGCCCACCACTTCCGCGGCCAGCGAGAAGCCGGGATCGCCCTCGCCCGGCGGGTTGCGCAGGTGGCACAGCTCGCCGATCGAGGCGCGCAGGCCGGTGGCGCGGATCAGGGTGCCGTAGGCGTCGGCCACCTTGCCCACGCGCTGGATGTTCTTGACCGAGGACAGCGCGCTCAGCAGCGGGTCGCCGGCGGCCGCCAGCACCGCGTCGAGGGGATCGGGGCGGCTCATCCGGCGCCTCCGCGCCCGGCGGCGCCGGCCAGGGCGACCCGGATCGCCTCGATCTGCTGGGCGACGCCGGCGCGCACCTCGCCCGCCTCCGAGACCACCACGCAGCTCAGCGGATCGAGGCTTTCGTCGTCGACCAGCTCGATGACGCCCACGGCCGGATGCGCCTGGCGCACCGCGCCCAGGCCGGCGGCCACGCTCTCGCGCACCGACGGATGCACGCGGATCAGCAGGAACTGCTCCGCCTGCGCGGCCTCGACCGCCTGCATCACCAGCGGCGGCACCACCCGGGCGGCGTCGAAGCCGGGGGCGATGCGCGCCACGATCGCGCAGGCGAGCTCGGTGATGCGCCCCGCCGCATCGCCCAGCACGCGTGCGCGCTGTTCGTTGAGGCCGGCCAGCTTCTCGGTCATCTGCTGCTGCGCGCGCGCCAGGCCCTCGGCGAAGCCGGCCGCCTGGCCCTGCTCGCGCGCGCGCGCGACCTCCTGTCCGGCCTCCGCATGGATCGCATTGACGCGTTCCAGCAGCGCGTCGAGCTCCTGCAGGCGCGCCCACGCCTGCGCCGGCACCACCCGCGCGGCCAGCGCGCGGCTGAACCGCTGCGCGTCGTGGACGGCCAGTGCGGCGTCGGAGGCGGACGGGGTGCTCATCGGCGACGGTTCTCAGTCATGGCGCGTGCGGGTCTCGTGATGTGTGCACAGCAGCAGCACCGGCTTCTCGGGCAGGTGCGCCGGCCCGGCGGCTTCGCGCGGATGCAGCAAGGCCACCCACTCGCCCAGCGCGGGTTCGCGCTGGGCGGCCCAGGCGCGCAGCTCGTCGCGGCCCTGCCGGGCGAAGACGTCCAGCAAGCGCGCGTCGTCGCCGTCGGCCGCCTGCAGCGCGCCTTCCCAGGCGGCCGCCAGGCGCCGCGCCACGTCCGGCGCGACCTTGGCGTCCCAGACGCTGGGATCGAGCGCGAGCAGGTAGCTGTTGCCGAGCGCGCGCTTGAGCCGGCGCACCGGCTCGCGGCGCACTTCGGCGCGGATCAGCGGCGCGTAGGCGAGCACGCCGAGGTCGCGGGCCAGGCGGCCCAGCCGCGCGCGCGGCCAGCGGGTGGCCATGGTGGCGAAGTCCTGACCCGGCCGGGGCGCCAGCAGCGCGCGCGCGGCACCGTCCTGCAGCAGGCCGCGCACCAGCAGCCGGCGGCCCAGCGCACTGTTGCGCGCACGCCGGAGCAGGTCCGGCGGCAGCGGTTCAGCGCCTGCCGCGAACCAGCTCGGATCGATCTCCGACAGCAGGGCCTGCAGCGCCATGGCCGGCCCCTACCATCGCCGCGCGTCGGGCGCGGGCGCCGGGCCGCGCGGCAGGCGCGGCCGGGAAGCGCCGGGGGCCCGGTCCGTGCGCACGGTCAGCCGTTCCACACCGGCGGGGTCTCGGCCTTGCGGGCCTGGATGCGCTGGCGCATGCGCCCGCCGAAGGCGAACAGCGCGCCGAGCAGCGCCACCACGGCCACCGCGATGCCGATGCCGATCGGGCTGATCGCCGACATCGCCACCGCACCCGGGCGGCTGGCCGCGCCCTGGACCGGGTTGGCGAAGGTCTGGAAGGTGACCGTCACCTTGTTGATGTCGCTCATGCCGGGCACGCCGTCCTTGATGACCATCTTCATCTCGGTCTCGAAGTCGCGGACGCTGGCGCCGGGCTGCTCGAAGATCACCACCGAGGCCGACGCGTCGGAGGCGGTGCCGCCGAGCGGATCGCGCTCGGGCAGGTTGATGTGCACGTGCGCCTCGGCGACGCCGGGATAGCGCGAGAGCGTGCGCGACATCTCCTGCTGCAGGCCGTGCTGCAGCATCGAACGCTCCGTCTGCGCGGAGGTGGCGAAGCCGTCCTTCTTGAAGATGTCGCCGAGCAGGTCGAAGCGCTGCCCGGGCAGCCCGCGCGAATGCAGGACCTGCATCGCATACGGGAAGTCTGACTGGTCGACGCGGATCTCCCAGCCGGTCTTGCTGACGGAGGTGCGCTTCTCGGCGTTGACGCCGGAAGCGAGCAGCGCCGCCAGGACCTCGTTGGCCTGGCGCTCGTCGAGCTCGGAGTACAGCGTGGTGCGGCTGCACGCCGCCAGCAGCACGCACAGCAGCACCACCGACCAACCCGTCAACCGCTTCCCGGAACTCATCATGGCGCGCTCCTGCAACCGTCAGGACTGCTGGCGGAACAGCTGCTGCACGCCGTCGGACGTGCGGTTGGCGACGTTCGAGGTCAGCTGCGACTGGAACAGGAACTCATGGCACTTCATGGTCATGTCGAGCACCTGGCTCGGAGTCATGTTCTGAGTACCACTCATGGCCTGCGACAGCGCCTCGATGTTCTTGGCGCCGCTGTTCAGGCTGTCGAACGCGGAGATCATCATGCGCGCGCCTTCGGAAGGCTCGGCCTTGGCCGGGTCCTGCACCGCCTGCGGGGCGGCGGACGCGTCCGCGCCGCTGGCGCCGCCGGTGCGCTGGAGGGCCTGCGCGAAATCGCGCACGTCGATGGCGCCCGCCTGCTGCGGCGCCATGGCGGCACCGGCGGGGCCGGTGTGAGCGGCGACGTCGAGCGCCGCGACCTGGATGGCTTCGATCATTGGAGTGACTCCCGGGCCCTCGGGCCCACAGAAAACTATCGAATCCTGGCGGATGCGCCGGCGCGCCGGCCGCGCTGCGCGCCGTCGATGCGATCGGCGGCGCCGCGCGGAACGGCGGCGACGGTTACTGCCGCTTGCCCAGCGTTTCCAGCGCCTGGCCGACGCTGTTCTGCGAGGTCGAGGCGTTGTTGGCCATGAAGGACATCTCGTGGCTCATCGCGGTGAGCTGGATCATCTGCGACGGCTCGTTGCTGCCGGCGCTGATCTGGTCGGACATGTTGGTGATCTTGGCGGCCTGCGCATTGAGCGTGTTGCCCCAGGCCTGGGCCATGGCCGCGTACCAGCTCGACGAATTGCCGCCGCCGCCGCCGCGACCGGCGCGCGAGGTGTTGGTGTTGTCCATCGCGGCCACGCCGACGATGGCGTTGTTCAACTGAGAGTTGCCGATGGTGCTCATAGGAGGACTCCTCTTGGCTTGCACTGGATGGTGGAGACTGCCACTACTGCGCTTCTCGAACTACCGACTCTACTGAAATCGTTCGACATGAATGCGAGACCTGGGGTACGCCCTAGGTCACGGTACCGCGACTACATGCGACGCCCGGCGGCACGGGTCCGCTCCGACGCCTGGGCGGTCTGCCCGGCCGGTGCCGATCCGCCCTCGGCGGGCGGCGCCTCGGGATCGGGGGACGCCGGCGGCGGCCGCGGGGTCAGGCGCTGCAGGGTGCCGTCGCTGCGCAGCACCTGGGCGTGCTCGCCGACCGAGACCAGCTGCCCCCAGCCCGGAAGCTGGGCGCCGACCTCGTAGCGGGTGCCGTCCAGGGCCACCACGTGCGCGTTCTCGCCGCGCACGACGGTGACGATGTGGATCGGGTCGAGGTCTTCGGCGGCGACCTCCTCGCCCGCGCCCTGGGGCTCGGCCAGGTTCACCGGGATCACCTTGTTGACCCCGGTCTCGACCATCGCCCGCGAGCGCACGAAGGCCTCGAACTTCTGCACGTCCGTGAACGAACCGGTCACCTCGACGTCGTCGTTGCCCAGGTAGCGGACGCGCTCGACCCCGAAGCCGCCGCCGCGCAGGATCTCGGACACCGAGTGGGCGAGGTCCTCGCCGCTGCGCAGGCGCACCGTGGCCGGCAGCTCCTCGCCGCTCACGCGCTGGCGCAGCTTGTCGCGGGTGGCGCGGTCCTCGACGGTGCCGACCAGCACGTAGCTGCCGTCGGCCCGCTGCTCCACCTGCGGATTGGCCACGTCGTGCTCGACGGCCAGGTCGCGCAGCCGGCGCTCGACGTCGACCTGCTGCTCCTGCGCCGGCACCACTGCCACGAAGATCGCCAGCAGCGCCAGCGACAGCACCGAGACCGCGGCGATCATCGGCAGCCGGCGGGTGATCGCCTGGCCGGGGCGCGGGCGGGCGGGCTCGAAGGCCACGCCTTCCGGGGCCAGGGCCAGCCAGGCGGGGTCGTCGATGTCGCCGAAGGCCAGCGCCGCGGTCTCGCCCAGGCCGACCCGCTCGACGCTGTTGAGCTCGACCGGGTCGCCGGGGTGCAGCACGCGGCCCTCCAGCTTCAGCGGCGCATCGAGCGCACGCAGCTGCAGCACGCCGTCGACGACGCTGATCAGCGCATGGTGGCTGGCGACCCCGCGGTCGGCGAGGACGATGTCGCAGTCGTCGCCGCTGCCGACCAGGATCATCTCGCGCTCGGCCAGCTCGCGGCTGGCGCCGGCGTGCAGGCCCGCCACGATCCGCAGCACCTTGCCGGCGGGGGCATCGGGTTGGGGAATGGCTTCGGATGTCATGTCCGGACTCCTTGAAGTACGTTCTCGGCGCGGCCTCAGGCGTTGATCTGCCCGGCCTGCACGATCCGCAGATCGGGCGCCAGTTCCTGATAGGACAGCACCGGCAGTTCGAAGAAATCGACTTCCATCAGCTTGCGCAGGTGGCGGCGCACGTCCAGCGAGCACAGCAGCACCGGGCGCACGCCCGGGGCCTGCCGGCCCAGGTGGGCGCGCACCTCGCCGCCCAGGCGCGCGGCCAGTTCCGGCGAGATCGCCAGCTGGCTGGCGCCGCCGGCCACGCGCACCGACTGCCGCAGCTTGTCCTCCAGTTCGGGATGGATCAACAGCACGTGCAGGGTGCGCTCGGCGTCGGCGTAGCGGTCGGCGATCTCGCGCTTGAGGGCCACGCGCACGTACTCGGTCAGCAGCACGACATCCTTCTCGCGGCCGCCGACGTCGGTGATCGCCTCGAAGGCGTCGCGCAGGTTGCGGATCGGCACGCCCTCCTCGGCCAGCCGGCGCAGCACGTCGGCCACGCGCTGCGGCGCGACCACGCGCAGCATCTCCTTCACCAGGTCCGGGTAGTCGCGCTGCATCTTGCCGAACAGGTTGGAGGTCTCCTGGATGCCCAGGAAGCCGCCCAGCCGGCGCTGCAGCGCGCTGCGGGTGTGGTCGGCCAGCACGTCCAGCGGCGCGCGCGCGGCCTCGTCGGCCTCCTGCGTCCACTCGCCGGCCAGCGCCGGGAAGAAGCCGGGCAGCCGCACCGAGGCGTCGGCGCCCGGGCGCGCCGGCCGCAGCCGCGCATCGGCCGGCAGGCGGCCGGAGGCCAGGCGCGCGCCGTAGGCGCTCAGGCGGTATTCGCCCTCGTCCAGCGCGTGGTTGACCCGCACCTTCGGCGTCGGCACCGGCACGCCGTACTCCTCGCGCAGGCGCTGGGCGATGTCGCCGATGCGGCCGCGCACCGCCTCCTGCCCGTAGCGCTCGGCCAGCGACGGCGCGACCTCGACCTGCAGCGCCGGCGGCGGCGTCAGCTCTTCGCCGTCCACCGGCGCCTGGCTGGCGGCGATCTCGTCGTCGGAGACCCGGAACAGCCGGCGCAGGTGCTCGAACTCGTAGCGGTAGCGCCAGGCGCTCAGGCCCAGCAGCACCACGCCCAGCACCAGGAACACCGCCCAGGGGAAGCCGGGCACCAGCATCATCAGCAGCGCCAGGCAGCCGGTGATCAGCAGCACGCGCGGCTGCCCGGAGACCTGGCGGGTGATCGCGTCGCCGAGGTGGCGGTCCTCGATCTCGCCGGTGGTGCGGGTGACCACCAGGCCGGCGGCGATGGTGCCGAGGATGGCCGGGATCTGCGAGACCAGGCCGTCGCCGATGGTCAGGATGCTGTAGACCCGCGTCGCCTCGGCCAGCGGCATGCCCCGCTGCAGCACGCCGATCGCCAGGCCGCCCAGCAGGTTGATCAGGATGATGACGATGCCGGCGATGGCGTCGCCCTTGACGAACTTCATCGCGCCGTCGAGCGAGCCGTGCAGCTGGCTCTCGGTCTCCAGCAGGCGGCGCTTGCGACGCGCCTCGTCCTTGTCGATGAGGCCGGCGCGCAGGTCGGAGTCGATCGACAGCTGCTTGCCGGGCATCGCGTCCAGGGTGAAGCGCGCGGCCACCTCGGCCACGCGCTCGGCGCCCTTGGCGATCACGATGAACTGCACCACGGTGATGATCAGGAACACCACCAGGCCGACCACGAGATTGCCGCCGGCGACCAGGGTGCCGAAGGTCTCGACGATGTGGCCGCCTTCGGCGTTGAGCAGGATCGAGCGGGTGATCGCGATCGAGATGGCCAGCCGGAACAGCGTGGTCAGCAGCAGCACGCTGGGGAAGCTGGAGAAGGCCACCGGGTTGGGGATGTAGATGCCCAGCAGCAGCAGGCCGAAGCCGATCGAGATGTTGACCGCGACGAGGCTGTCGATCAGCCACAGCGGCAACGGCAGGATCATCACGGTGATGATGGTCACCGCGGCGAAGGCGAGGATCACGTCGCTGTAGCTGAAAGCGCGACGCGGCGCCGTGCCTGCCGGCGCGGCGAACAGATTGGCGATCAGGGCGCGCATGCGCACGCTCCTTCCGGCGGGACCGACGGGCCGGGACCGCACTGTCGAGTGCGTGTTCCGACCACCTGGTACCTCGCCCCTGTCCGCTTACCGACTTCCGTATGCCGCATCACCCCTGCCCTCATGCGTCACTTTTTGCCAAGTTACGATAGCCCGTGCAAGTGAGCAGCAGGTAAAAATCGTGTTGCAGGCCGATGAGCGGTGCGAAAGCGGTGCGTTGTGTGACTTACATCACATTAACCCCTGCCCGGCCCTTGCGGCCGGCGCATCAGGTCGAGGAAGGTCCGCCTGGCGACCGGGCCGGGCGGCTCGGGCGGCTCGGCGCCGGGGGGCGGCGCGATGTCCTCGGCGTCGAGCTCGGCGATCAGCCCGACCGACTGCGCGCCCACTCCGATCGCCAGCACGCGCCCGGAGCGGGAGCGCACCAGCACCACCCGCTCGCGCGGCCCGACGGGCAGGATCTGCACCACCGACAGCGGTGCGTCCTGGCCGGTGAGCCCGTAGCGGCGCCGGATGTGGCGTAACGCCAGCAAAAGGGCAACGATGATAAAAGCCAGCGGAACCAGGATCGCCAGCAGTTCGCCCCAGAAGGTGGGGGATGCGGTGGTCGCCGGCGCCGCGGCGGCCGCGAGCGCCGCGAACGGGGCGACGACCGGGGCGCAGGCGAGAATGCACAGGAGGGAGCGGATCGGATGGCGCATCTGAGGTCGGGATCGGGGACGGGGGACGACGCGGCGGTGCCGGGCCGGCGCACGCGCACGGCCGCGCGCGGCCGGTGCAGGTTACTCCAAGCCGGTGCCGTTCCCGGGCAGGCGCGTCCTGCGGGAGCGCATGCGCCGTGAGCGCCGCGCGCGCACGCGGCGCCGCGAGGCCGTCGCCCCCCCAGGCGGCGCCGGCGCTGGCCGAGCTGCTCGCGGCGCTGCCCTTCGCCTGCGCCGCCTACGCCCGCGACGACGGCCGCCTGGTCGCCGCCAACGCCGCCTTCGAGGCCGAGTTCGGGCAGCTGGAGGGCTACCGCGAACGCGAGCGCCTGCTCGCGGCGCTGCACGGCGGCGGGGTCGACGTCGATCCGGGCAGCGAAGTGCGCGCGCCCCACAACGGCCGCTGGTACGCGCTGTACTGGCGCGAGGCCGGGCGCGCGGCCGGCGTGGAGGCGCTGCTGCTCACCGCGGTCGACATCTCCGAGCGCATCGAGATCCTGGATTCGCACAAGAGCCGGCAGGACAAGCTGCTGTTCACCTCGCGGCTGATGTCGGTGGGCGAGATGGCCGCCACCCTGGCGCACGAGCTCAACCAGCCGCTGGCGGCGATCGTGAACTACCTCAACGGCAGCCTGCGGCTGGTGGAGCAGGCCGGCGGGCCGGCGCAGGTGGAGCGCGCGCTGCTGGCCGCGCGCACCCAGGCCGAGCACGCCAGCGCGGTGATCGCGCGGGTGCGCGAATTCGTGCGCGCGCGCGAGCCCAGGCGCGACGCGCAGAACCTGGCGCAGATCGCCGAGACCGTGCTCGAGCTGCTGCGGCTGGAGGCCGAGCGCCAGCAGCTGCGCATTGACGTCGACCTCAACCCGGCGCTGCCGGCCGCCTACGCCGACCGGGTGATGGTCGAGCAGGTGCTGCTGAACCTGGTGAAGAACGCGATCGAGGCCATGCGCGAGGTGCCGGCGGCCAGGCGCGCGCTGCGCATCCAGGCGCGGGTGAACCTGGACGGCGAGATCGAGCTGCGCGTGCTCGACCGCGGCAAGGGCCTGTCGCCGGCCGAGAGCGAGCAGCTGTTCTCGCCGTTCTTCACCACCAAGACCGACGGGCTGGGCATCGGCCTGGCGATCTGCCGCTCGATCATCGAGTATCACGAGGGGCGGCTGTTCTTCGAGCCGCGCGAGGGCGGCGGCAGCGTGTTCGGCTTCACCCTGCCGCCCGCGGAAGGGAGGACGTGATGGGCGAGACGCAAGTGTTCCTGGTCGACGACAACGACGGCTTCCGCGACTCCACCGCCTGGCTGCTGGAGACCGCCGGCTTCGACGTGCGCACCTACGCCTCGGCGCAGGCCTTCCTCGCCGACTGGCCGTCGCGCCGGCGCGGCGACGGCGCCGAATGCGTGGTGTCCGACATCCGCATGCCGCAGATGAGCGGGCTGCAGCTGCAGGAGGAACTGCGCCGCCAGGGCTGCGCGGTGCCGCTGGTGTTCGTCACCGCGCACGGCGACGTGCCGCTGGCGGTGGAGGCGATGCGCAAGGGCGCGTCGAACTTCCTGGAAAAGCCCTTCAGCGACGAGGCCATCACCGAGGCCATCCGCAACGCGGTCGCGGCCGCCAGGCAGCAGGGCGGCGCCGACAACGCCGCACTGGCCCGGCTCAGCCCGCGCGAGCGGCAGGTGCTGGACCTGGTGGTGGCCAGCAAGCCGAACAAGATCATCGCCGACATCCTCGGCATCAGCATCAAGACGGTCGAGCTGCACCGCGCCAACATGATGGCCAAGCTCGGCGTACGATCCCTCCCCGAACTGATGAAGGTGGCCCTCGGGCATGGCTGACACGAACACCGGCCCGGCGCCGCGCGCATCGGCCGAATCGCTGCGCGGGCGCCTGCCCGAGATCCCGGCCGCCGGGCTGCAGCCCCTGCGCGAGTTCTTCCAGCGCCCGCAGCACTGGCTGCTGCAGGACAACGGCCTGCTGCGCTTCGGGCCCGGCGCCCCGGCCCCGGCCGCGGAGACCTTCGAGCTCGACGCCGAGGGCACCCGCCTCGGGCTGCGCCTGCAGGCGCCACCGGCCCGCGACGACGCCCCGCACTGGAGCGACTACGCCGGCCGCGCGCGGGTGCTGGCCTGGAGCCTGGCCCACGAGCCCTGGCTGGTGCGGCTGAGCGACACCTTCGGCGTCGCCCTCACCCCGCTGCCCGACGCGTCCGCCGACGACGCCGGCGCGCCGCAGGTCTGGCTCGACTTCCTGATCGAGGACGACGACGCCGAGGCCCGCGTGCCCGGCGCCGCACTGGCGCAGGGCAGCCTGCGCGCGCCGCTGTCGTGGCTGCCGCGCCTGCTGGCGCAGGCGGCGCCGCCCTACGCCGACGACCCGCCGACCCCGCTGGGCCGCTGGACGGAACTGCCGGTGCGCCTGCGCCTGGTGCTGTCGGTCCCGCCATTGCCGGCGCGCGACTGGAACGCGCTGCGGCCGGGCGACGTGGTCCTGATCGGCCGGCGCAGCGCGCCCCCGCCGGTGGAGGCGCACGGCGCGGGCCTGGCCTGGCCGCTGGCCGCCACCACGCAGGGCTGGCGCGTCCAGGGCCCCGCACATCCCATTCCCCGTTTCGAAGAGACCGCGAGCATGAGCGAACAGGACACCCCGCCCGAGAACGCCGCCGACGCACCGGAGGCCGCAGAGGCCGGGCCGCGCGCGCTGCCGGTGCGGCTGAGCTTCGAGGTCGGCGCGATCGACCTGCGGGTGGGCGAGCTGGCCGAGCTGCAGCCCGGCTACGTGTTCGCGCTGCCCGTGCACCTGGAAGGCGCCAACGTCGTGCTGCGCGCCAACGGCGAGGCGGTGGGGCAGGGCGAACTGGTGGCCGTGGGCGACACCCTCGGCGTGCGCCTGATCGCCTGGCACTGAGCGGGACGGCCGCGATGGACTTCAACAACTACTCCCCGGCCCTCGTCCTGCTGATCGTGGTGTCGCTGGCGCTGGCGCCGTTCGTCGCGGTCATGGTCACCTCCTTCACCAAGATCGTCGTGGTGCTCAGCCTGCTGCGCAACGCGCTCGGCCTGCAGCAGGTGCCGCCGAACGTGGTCATCAACGGCCTGGCCATCGTGCTGTCGATCTACGTGATGTACCCGGTGATCCTCGACACCAACGCCGCGATCAGCGCGCGCCTGGCCGGGCAGCCGATGCCGGCCTCGGTCCAGGCGCAGGTGGACGCGCGGGAGGCCGCCGAGCGCGCGCGCCGGGCGGCGCAGGGACAACCGCCCGCCGGCACCGCCGCGGCGCCGGCCGCGGGCGCGTCGCCCGAGGCGACGCCGGCCAGCCCCGCCGCCGCCGACGCGCTGCAGGCCGAGGCCGAGCGGACCGTCGCGGCCGGGGACGCGCCGGCGCCGCAGCGCGGCGAGCGCTTCCAGGGCGTCACCGGCGGCGTGGTCGGCGCGCCGGACGATCCGCAGGCGCCGGCCGACGGCCGCTGGGTCAGCGCCAGCCCCCCGCCCCCGCCCGCCCCGCTGGTGCCGGAAGGCAGCGACCTCTCGCGCCTGCTGTCGATGGTCGAGGCCGGCAAGGAGCCGCTGCGCACCTTCCTGATCGAGCACGCCCACGATGCCGAGCGCGCCTTCTTCCTTCGCAGCGCGCGGATGCTGCTGCCGGAGGAGCGCCACGCCGACCTCAGCGTGGACGACTTCATCGTGGTCATCCCGGCCTTCACCGTCAGCGAACTGACCGCGGCCTTCCAGATCGGCTTCCTGATCTTCCTGCCGTTCCTGATCATCGACCTGGTGGTGGCCAACATCCTGCTGGCGCTGGGCATGATGATGATGTCGCCCACCACGGTGTCGCTGCCGTTCAAGCTGCTGCTGTTCGTGCTGGTGGACGGCTGGGCCAAGCTGGTCCACGGCCTGGTGCTGACCTACGCCGGATGAGGACGCGGCCATGAACGAGGTCCTCGAGCTCACCCGCCAGGCGCTGGTGCTGGTGCTGATGCTGTCCGGCCCGCCGATCGCGGCGGCGGCCATCGTCGGCCTGGTGGTGGCGTTCCTGCAGGCGGCCACCCAGCTGCAGGAGCAGACCTTCGCCTACGCGCTGAAGTTCGTCGCCATCGTGCTGGCGCTGTTCGTGACCGGCGCGATGATCGGCGGCACGCTCTACAACTACGCCGACTACATCTTCGTCAACTTCCCCGGCCTGTCGAGGCGCGGCTGATGCTGCCGTTCGCGAGCATGGGCGACGCGATGCTGGCGCTGGGCCTGACCCTGCCCCGCATCATCGGCGCCTTCATCATGCTGCCGCTGATCACCTCGTCGAACATGCCGGCGATGGTGCGCAACAGCTTCCTGGTCAGCCTGGCCATCGTGGTCCTGCCGGTGGCGATGGCGGCGTCGCCGACGGTGTCGATGAGCACGCTGCAGTGGCCGATGATGGTGCTCAAGGAGCTGTTCGTCGGCGTGGCGATCGGCTTCTGCTTCGGCATCGTGTTCTGGGCCATCTCCGCCGCCGGCAGCGTCATCGACACCCAGGTCGGCATGAGCATGGCGCAGATCTTCGATCCCATCCAGGGCCATCAGACCACCCTGCACGGCGAGTTCCTGTCCGAGTTCGCGGCCTACGTGTTCATGGCCAGCGGCGCCTTCCTCATCTTCCTCGGCCTGCTGATGCAGAGCTACGCGCTGTGGCCGCCGACCTCGTTCTTCCCCAGCCTCGCCATGACCGGCATGAACCTGTTCGTCGGCCACTTCAGCTTCCTGATGACCACGGTGCTGGTGCTGGCGGCGCCGGCCATGGTGATCCTGCTGGTGATCGACATGTCCTTCGGCCTGGTCAACCGCTACGCGCCGCAGCTCAACGTGTTCGCGCTGACGCTGCCGATCAAGTCCTGGCTGGCCACCGGCATCATCCTGATGATGCTGGGGGTCTTCATCGAGGTCCTGGTCCGCCGCCTGGGCGACAGCCAGGCGCTGGTGGAACTGCTCGACCGCATCTTCGCGCCGTAGGCGCGCCCGCGCGCGGGGGCCGCCCCCTCAGCGGCCGTCTCGCTCGTTGCGCACGGTCTCGGCCCAGTGCAGCACCTCGGCCACGGCCTCGAAGAACTCGTTGCCGATGTAGTCGTCCAGCTCGGTCTTCTCGTTGAGCCCGCGCGCCAGCGGCACGTTCTGCAGGATCGGCACGCCGGCCTCCTCCGCCACGCGCTTGATCTCCTCGGCGAACGCGCCCTCGCCCTTGGCCACGACGACCGGCAGGTCGTCCACGCCGTGCTCGTACTGGAGGGCGACCGCGATGTGGGTGGGATTGGTCACGACGACGTTGGACTTGCGAACGGCCCCCAGCATGTTCTGCTGCGCCCACTCCTGATGCAACTGCCGGCGCCGCTGCTTGACGTAGGGGTCGCCCTCGTTCTCCTTCACCTCCTGCTTGATGTCGCGCCGGCTCATGCGCAGCTTCTTGACGTAGGAGAACTTCTGGTACCACACGTCCAGCGCGGAGACGAAGAAGAACACCGCGATGGTCCAGATCACGATCCACCTGATCGCGTGCCAGATCGCCTCGCCGATCGCCGCCGGCGGGCTGTAGGGCAGGCGCAGCAGGTCGGGCAGCATGCGCGTGAGCACCAGGTAGCCGATCCCGATCAGCGCCGCGCTCTTGAGCACCGACTTCACCAGCTCGACCAGGTTGTCCATCGAGAACATCTTCTTGATGCCCTCGACGGGGTTCATCTTGTCCATCTTCGGGACCAGCTTCTTCATGCTGGCCACCGGGCCCGCCTGCAGGAACTCGATCAGCACGCCGAGCAGCAGCGCCATCGCCAGCAGCGGCAGCAGGATCCACAGCAGGGTCTGGAAGGCGAGCATGCCCAACCGCGGCAGGCTCTCGCCGAACGGCAGGCCGATCGCCTGCAGGCTCTGGTCGAACAGCAGCACCATGCGGCCGCCGATCGAGCCGGACAGCATCCACGCCGCGCAGATCCAGCCCAGCACCAGCACCGTCGAGGTCAGCTCCTTGCTCTTGGCGACGTTGCCTTCCTTGCGGGCGTCGCGAAGCTTCTTCGGGGTCGGCTTTTCGGTCTTGTCGGCGCCCTGGTCCTTCTCGGCCATCGCGGCTCCTGAACGCTGCGCTGCGGATGGCGGCAGGCTAGCATGGGCGCGCAGCGCCGCCATCGCGGCGACGGGCTGAATGACGGGTGGCCGCAGCGGCGCCACCTAGGGTCGACCCGGGGTGACAGCGGCACGACGGCGTCGTTACATTCACCCGCAACGCCGCGCCCCGAGCCGGCGCCCCCTCTCCATAGAGCACAGCGACGGCATGAGCAGCATCGGTTCCGATCCGCACCTTGGCCTAGCCGGTCTCGACCGGCTCGGCGGCCGGGTCGCGCTCGACGATGCCCAGCGCCAGCCGGGCCAGGCCGCGCAGCTGCGCGAGACCGCCCCGCTGGGCGAGGCGGCCGCGCCGTCCGCCCCCGAGGTCGACATCGGCGAGCGGGTGCTGGCCGCCGCGGCCTGGACGCACGTGCCCGCCGGCGAGCGGCTGCTGTCCGGGGACCTCGCCTTCGAGCACGCCCTGGGCGGCCAGGACCTGTCCGCCGCCGCCGACAGCGCGCTCGACGCGATCCTCTCCGCGCTCACGCCCTGATCCGACCCCCGGCGCGGGCGCGTTGTACCCTCCCCCGGGTCCACTCGCGCCACGCCCATGACCGATCCCGCTCCGCCCTCGCCCCCCGCCCTGCGCGCCGCCGCCGACCGGCTGGTCTCGGCGCTGGCGGCCCACGACGATCCCGAGTACCGCCTCACCGTGCTCAAGCGCCTGGCCCGCCGCCTGGGCGAGGAGCACTACCCGGTGTTCCTGCGTCTGCTCAACGTGGTGGCCGAGAGCGACGACGAGCGCGCCAAGCGTCTGCTGGCCGGCACCATCGGCACCGCGCTGCGGCGCATGGACCTGCCGGGCGGCGCGCTCAGTTCCTGGGGCGCGACCCGGCTGCCCGACAACGTCACCCCGTTCGCCGCCAGCGCGCTGTCCGGCCAGTTCTTCGGCGCCACCCCGCGCCGGCTGCTGGGCCCGGTCGAGTACCTGACGGTCTGGCACATGCAGCGCACCCAGCGCACGCCGCTGGGCGCGCAGACCTTCCGCGACAGCCTGGCCCACCTGATCGACCTGCTCAACCACAGCGAGGAGGCGCGCACGCTGTACCCGCAGAAGCTGGCCGCGGACGCCGAGAACGAGCTGGAGGGCGCCTACACCCGCGCCACCCGCGACCGGCTGGCGGCGGTGGCGACCGCCTGGAAGACCGGCAAGGCGCCGGCGGCGGTGGCGCAGGCGGCGCTGGACGCGGTGCCCGAGCAGGCCCCGGGCGGCTGGGTGGTGCGCGACCTGTAGGGCGCATCCCCCTGTCCCGGCGGGCCGCGGTCGCGCGACCGCCGTCACCTCCCCGCGCCTGCGCACTTGCCGCCCTCGCCCCGGGCCGCCACCATGCCCCGGCGCCGCCCGTTCAGGCGGCGGGAACGAAGGGGGAACCATGCGCATCGGGGCGCTCCTGCTGACGGCGGCGCTCGCCGCCACGACGCTGCCGGGCTGCGAGCGCGTGCCGACGGACGCCGGCGGCGCCGCGGCGCCCGCCCACGCGCGCCCGATCGACGCCGTCCGGGGACCCGCCCGCCACCTGCGCGCCAACGACCTCGTCGCGCTCGCCCGCGATGCCGTTCCACCGGAACTGCATGCGCGGCTGGCCGCGGCCTGGGCCGAGGACCGCAGCCGCTGGCCGCTGGAGGAACTGCCCCTGCACGGACAACTGCCGCGGCTGATCGCCGCGCTGGCCGCCCCCGACGCCGAGCGGACCCTGATGGCCGGCTTCGAGCGCCAGTTCACCGGCGCCGAGGGCGAGCTGCGGCACGCGGTGGAGACCCTGGGCGCCTTCGGCGTGCAGTACCTGCGCAACGACCCGGACCTCGAGGACGCCGAGCGCGACCGCGAGACCCAGCGCCTGGTCGCGCTGTCGCGCTGGGCCCTGGAGGCGCCGCTGACCGACCCGGCGCGCGCACGCGCCGCGCTGGCCCGCCTGTGCGCCGCGGCGCGCGCCACCGGCCTGGACTCCGAGGCCGCGCTGCGCGAGGCCGGCATGGAGGACAGCCTGCGCCGCCTGTCGGCCTTCCTGGCCGAGGCCAAAGCGGTGCTCGCGGACTACGGCCTGGACCTGGACGCCAGCCTCGACGCGATGGCGGTGGACCTGGAGCAGCAGACCGGCGACCGGGCGCGGCTGCGCGTGCGCTACGCCCTGGCCGGCGAGCCGGTGGACGTGCGGGTCGAGGCCGAGCGCCGGGACCGCCGCTGGTACCGCAGCGACTGGCTGCGGCACGCCGAGGCGGCGGCGGCGCGCGCGGCCCCGCCGCCGCCGTCCGGCGGCCCCTGAACAGCGCGGGCGGCCGGTGGGCGATAATCTGGACCACTTATGCCCCGACACGCCCCCGACCAGACCCCCCTGCCCTTCCCGGACGCCGGCCCCGCCGGCGATGGCGAGGCCGCCCCGCACCACGCCCGCGCGGGGACGGACACCGGCGCGCAGGCCGCGGCCGAGGCGGGCGCTCCCCGTCGCGGCGGGCCGCGGCGGCCGCCGAAGCGGCCGCTGTGGTCGCGCCTGCTCGGCCGCGTGCTGGCGCCGTGGATCTCGCTGAAGATCGAGCCGGCCGAGCCGCTGCAGCAGATCGACGAGCGCCCGGTCTGCTATGTGCTCGAGGACTACGGGCTGTCGAACGCGCTGATCCTCGACCGCGCCTGCCGCGAGGCCGGCATGCCCTCGCCGCTGCAGCCGCTGCCCGGCGACCCGGTCGGGCGCAAGCGCGCCTACGTGGCGCTGTCGCGCCGCAACGCCGGCAGCGCGCTGAATGCCCTGGCCCAGGGCAAGCGGCCGCCCAGGCCGAGCACCCATTCCGAGACCCTGGCCCGCCTGCTCGAAGCGCACCGCGCCGACCCCGCGCTGGACGTGCAGCTGCTGCCGGTGTCGATCTTCGTCGGCCGCAGCCCCGACAAGGCCAGCGGCTGGTTCTCGGTGCTGTTCTCGGAGAACTGGGCGCTGGTGGGCCGGTTCCGCCGCCTGCTGGCGATCCTGCTCAACGGCCGCGACACCCTGGTGCGCTTCGCCAGCCCGATGGAAGTGCGCGGCATCGTCGCCGAGGACCTGACCCCCGAGCGCACGGTGCGCAAGGTCTCTCGGGTGCTGCGCACGCACTTCAACCGCATCCGCGAGGCGGTGGTCGGGCCGGACCTGTCCACGCGCCGCCTGCTGGTGGACAAGGTGCTGTCCTCGGCGCCGGTGAAGGACGCGATCGCCGACCAGGCGCGCCGCGACAACACCACCCCCGAGGAAGCGTGGAAGAAGGCCTACCTCTACGCCTACGAGATCGCCGCCGACTACTCGCACCCGGTGGTGCGCTCGGCCAGCTACCTGCTGACCACGGTGTGGAACCGCATCTTCCGCGGCGTGCTGGTACACCACCTCGACGCGCTGAAGGCCGCCGCGCCCGGGCACGAGATCGTCTACGTGCCCAGCCACCGCAGCCACATGGACTACCTGCTGCTGTCCTACCTGCTCTACACCAAGGGCATCGTGCCGCCGCACATCGTGGCCGGCATCAACCTCAACCTGCCGGTGATCGGCACCCTGCTGCGCAAGGGCGGCGCGTTCTTCATCCGCCGTTCGATCCGCGGCAACGCGCTGTACTCGGCGGTGCTGGCCGAGTACGTGGCGCAGCTGGTCGCGGGCGGCTACTCGATTGAGTACTTCATCGAGGGCGGGCGCTCGCGCACCGGGCGCCTGCTGCAGCCCAAGGGCGGCATGATCTCGATGACCGTGCGCGCCTACCTGCGCCAGCCGACCCGCCCGGTGCTGTTCCAGCCGGTCTACGTCGGCTACGAGAAGCTGATGGAGGGCAACAGCTACCTCGACGAGCTGTCGGGCAAGCCGAAGCAGAAGGAATCGATCTGGCAGCTGCTGTGGGGCATCCCGAAGGTGCTGCGCAAGAACTACGGCCAGGTGGTGGTGAACTTCGGCGAGGCGATCCCGCTGTCGGGCATGCTCGCCGAGCACGCCGCGGACTGGGACGGCCGACCGCTGTCCGACGAGGACCGCCCGGACTGGCTCTCGCGCACGGTCGACGCGACCGCCGAGCGCATCCAGGTCAACATCAACCGCGCCGCCGACGTCAATCCGATCAACTTCCTGGCGCTGGCGCTGCTGTCCACGCCGAAGCGTGCGATGGGCGAGGCCGACCTGCTGGCGCAGATCGCGCTGTCCAAGACCACGCTGACCGAGGTGCCCTACAGCGACCTGGTCACGGTGACGCCGCATTCGCCGGCGGAGATCGTCGCCCACGGCGAGGAGATCGGCGTGCTGCAGCGGGTGGCGCACCCGCTGGGCGACGTGCTCAGCGTGGACGAGGACACCGCGGTGCTGCTGTCGTACTTCCGCAACAACGTCGTCCACCTGTTCACCGCCTCGGCCTGGATCGCCTCCTGCTTCCAGAACAACCGCCGCATGAGCGGCAGCACGCTGCTGCGGCTGGGGCGATCGCTGTACCCGTTCCTGCAGGCGGAGCTGTTCCTGCCCTGGGACGCCGACGGCTTCGCCGACCGCCTGCAACGCACATTGGACGTCTTCGTGCGCGAGGGCCTGCTCGAGCGCGTGGGCGAGGACGACGGCGGCATCTACCAGCGCAACGCCGGCCAGACCGACGAGGTGTTCCGCCTGCGCGCGCTCGGCCACCCGCTGCAGCAGGCCTTCGAGCGCTACTACATCGCCATCTCGGTGCTGGCCAAGAACGGCTCCGGCACCCTGGGCACGACCGAACTGGAGAGCCTGTGCCAGCTCGCCGCGCAGCGGCTCTCGCTGCTGTACGCGCCGGCGGCGCCGGAGTTCTTCGACAAGTCGCTGTTCCGCGGCTTCATCCAGAAGCTGCGCGAACTCGAGCTGGTGAAGCTCGACACCAACAGCAAGCTCACCTTCGACCAGCGCCTGGACGCCTGGGCGCGCGACGCCAAGGTGATCCTGGGCCGCGAGCTGCGCCACACCATCGAGAAGGTGAGCCCGGAAGCGGTGCGGCCCGAGACGGTGGCGCCCGAGGCGGCCTGACCGGCCACCGCCGGGCGGGGCGCTCAGCGCCCGCGGTCGCCCTCGCGGATGGTCAGCGTGTAGGCGGCCGGCTCGCCGATGTGGCCGACGTGGATGGCGTACTCGCCCGGCCGGAAGGCCTCGACGATGCGCGCATCCAGCCCCTGCCCGCCGTCGTCGTCGCACAGCGCCTTGCCCGGGCCGAGGATCACCAGCGAGGAATCGGTGGCGCTCTCGACGGCGATGTCGAGCACCACCGTGGAGGTGATCGTGAGCCGGTGGTCGGGCGCGGCGGCGATCATGCCCGCGCAATGCGCGCCGTGCCGCGAGGCATCGACGCCGCCGCCGGTGATGCCGGTCGCGGTGCGCGGATCCGGCAGGAAGCCGGCACCCAGGACGAAATCGGGGGAGGCCCGGCCCGGCAGCTCGCTGAGGCTCAGCCGGTAGTCGCCGGCCCGCTCCATGTGGCCGACGTAGACCGCGTACTGGCCCGGCGTCAGCCGCGCGTCGATCCGCGCGTCGAGCCGGCCGCCGCTGTCGTCGTCGCAGAACACGCCCGCCGGGCCCACCAGCGCCAGGGTCGAATCGGTGTCGCTGCTGACGCTCAAGCGCAGGCCGAGCGCGCTGGTGACCTGGATGCGGTGGTCGGGCGTGTCGGAGATGCGCCCGACGCAGCCGGGCCCGAAGCGCGAGGCGTGGCCGTCGCCACCGGTGCGGCCGGTCCCGATCTGCGGGTCCGGGCGGAAGCCGGCGCCCACGGTGAAGTCGCCGTAGCGCTGCGCCGGCGCCGGCGGCGCGACGAGCAGCAGGCAGGTCAGCAGCAGGCCGGCGCGACCGCCGGCCCGGTCCGATTGCAGGCGCATGGGTGTCCCCTCCCTCGGTTCAGGCCGGGCGTCCGCTGGGGCCCCCTGGGGGGGACTTGCGCGCCCTCGCCTTTGAGGATTGACTGCGCGGCAGGGGCGGGACACTCCCAGGCGGGTCTTGACAGGGGGCGGGACGATGGCGAAGGAGCGCGGGTTCGACGCGCTGTGCGCATCGCTGTACGCATCGGTGCTCGATCCGGGCCGGCTGCAGGAGGTCTGCGCCGGGCTGTCGGATGCGACCGGCAGCCACGTCGGCGCGATCATGGTGCACGACGCGGCCGTGGACGGCGGGCGGCTGGAGGTCCTGACCGGCGCCGATCCGGCCGAGATGGCCCGCTACGAGCGCGAGTTCGCCGCCGACAATCCCTGGATGCGGCACGGCGCCTCGCGCCTGCACACCGGCGCGGTGGTGGACAGCGACTCGGTGCTGTCGCGCAGCGAGCTGCGCCGCACGCGGTACTACAACGAGTACCTGCGCCTCGGCGACATCGAGCAGTCGGTGGCGCTGTGCGCCTATCGCGACGCGGATTCGATCGTCACCGCGACCGTCAGCCGCTCCGGACGGCTGCGCCCCTACGGCGAAGCCGAGCTGGAGACGATGCGCCGGATCGTTCCCCACTGGGTCAACGCGCACGCCATCCGGCGCGAACTCGGCCGCCTGCAGCGGCAGGTCGCGACGCTGGAGGCGGCCCTGGCCGCGCTGCCCACCGCGGTCCTGCTGCTCGATGCGCAACGCCGGCCGGCGCGCCGCAACGCCGCCGCCGACGCGCTGTGTTCGGCCGGCTGGCTGCGGGTCGACGGCACCGGGCTGGCCGCGCGCGGCTGCCACGCGCGCGACTGGCAACGCATGCTGCAGGCGGCCTGCACCGGCCTGCCGAGCTCTGGCGCGCCGCTGCGCTGTCCGGGCCGCCTGCTGCTGCGCGACGAGGCCGGCGCGCCGGCGCTGGTGGCCGCCGTCCATCCGCTGCCCGCGCGCTCGCCGCCGGCCGAACCGGGGCGCGAAGCCGCCATCCTGTTCCTGCACCCCGCTTCGGCGCCGCCGCGTCCTGCGCTGCATGCGGTCCTGCGCGAGCTGTTCGGCCTTACCGATGCCGAGGCCGCGCTGGCGCTGGCCTTCCTTCGGCACGCCGAACTCGCGGGCGCCGCGCAGGCCTGCCGCATCTCGGCCGCCAGCGCGCGCACCCGCCTGAAGGTCGTCTACGGCAAGACCGGCGCGCACGGGCAGGCGGAGCTGATGCGCCTGCTGGCGGCGCTGGCGGCCGCCACCGCGCACTGAGCCGCGGCGCGCGCTAGGATCGGGGGACAGCGCGCGGGGGGAAGCCGCGCCCCTCGCTTCGAACGCAGCTCGCCGGGAGGCGCCGATGTCCCGTTCCATCCCGATCGCCTGTCTCGCCCTGTGCCTCGCCGCCGCCGGCCACGCCGCCGCGCAGCCCGCGCCGCCGCACCTGCCCGACGACCTGTCGCCGGCGGCGGTCGCCGCGGCCGACGACTTCCTGTGGCTGGAGGCGATGCGCGGCGAGCGCGTGCAGGCCTTCGTCGATGCGGCCAACGCCGAGGTCGCGCGCGAGCTGGAGGGCGATCCGCGCTTCGAGACCTTCCGGCGCGAGGCCTATGCGGTGCTGTCGGCCGGCGACCGCGTGCCCTCGCCGCGATTCGAGGCCGGAGGCGTGTCGGTGTTCTGGCAGGACGCGCAGCATCCCAAGGGCCAGTGGCGGCGCGCCTCGCTCGACGCCTTCCGCGCGCCCGACACCGCCTGGGAGACGGTGCTCGACCTCGACGCGCTGGCCGCCGAAGCGGGCCGCGACTGGGTGTGGAAGGGCGCCGACTGCCTGCCGCCCGACGCCCGCCGCTGCCTGGTCCACCTCTCCATCGGCGGCCAGGACGCGGTCGAGGTGCGCGAGTACGACGCCATCGAGCGCCGCTTCGTGGCCGGCGGCTTCCACCTGCCCGAGGGCAAGCAGCGTACCGCCTGGCTGGACGCGGACACGATCCTGGTGGCGGCCGACTTCGGGCCCGGCAGCCTCACCGAGAGCGGCTACCCGCACAGCGTGCGCGCGCTGTCGCGCGGCCAGCGCCCGGAGGAGGCGCCCGAGCGCTTCCGCGGCAGCGCCGGCGACGGCGGCTACGGGGTGACGCCTTCGGTGTTCCGCGGGCCCGACGGCGCGGTCGAGGCGGTCGTCTTCCATCGCCCGCTCGACACCTATCGCAGCCTGAGCGCGCAGTGGCGCGAGGGCGGCGCGGTGCCGCTCGCGCTGCCGGAGCGCGTCGACCTGCACGGCGTCCTGGACGGCCGGCTGGTGTTCACCGCCAACGCGCCGTGGCGGCTGGGCGCGCACGAGGTGCCGCGCGGCGCGCTGGTCGCGGCGGACCTCGCGGTGCTGCGCGGCGAAGCGCCGCCGCCGGAGGCCTCGCCGGTGGTGTTCGCGCCCGGCCCGCGCGAGGCGGTGGCGGCGGTGGCGATCACGCGCACGCGGGTGGTGGTCTCGCTGCTCGACAACGTCAACGGCGCGCTGCGCAGCTTCGCGCCGGACGACGACGCCGGCGGCTGGCGCGCGCAGGCGTTCGAGGTGCCCGGCAACGCGGCGATCACCCTCGTCCACGCCACCCGCGCCCACGACCGCGTGTTCCACCTCGCGCAGGGCTTCCTGCTGCCGCCCACCCTGCTGCTGGCCGACGCGGGCAGCGGCGAAGCGGAGGCCCTGCGCCGCTCGCCGCCCCGCTTCGACGCCTCCACCCATCGCGTCGAGCAGCGCGAGGCGGTCTCGCGCGACGGCACCCGGGTACCCTACTTCCTGGTCGCGCCGCGCGATGCCCCCGCCGACGGCAGCACGCCCACCATCCTGTTCGGCTACGGCGGCGGCAACATCCCGATCCTGCCGCAGTACGCCGGGCAGCTCGGCGCGCTGTGGCTGTCGCGCGGCGGCGCCTACGCGCTGGCCAACATCCGCGGCGGCGGCGAGTTCGGCCCCGGCTGGCACCAGGCCGCGATCCAGGGCCATCGCCAGCGCGGGTTCGACGACTTCGCCGCGGTGGCCCAGGACCTGGTCGACAGCGGCGCCACCTCGCCGCGGCGGCTGGGCATCTACGGCCGTTCCAACGGCGGCGTGCTGACCTCGGTGTCGATCACCCAGCGGCCCGGGCTGTTCCGCGCGGCGGTGATCGAGAGCCCGGTCATCGACATGCTGCGCTACACCGAACTGTCCGCCGGCGCCTCCTGGGCCGGCGAGTACGGCGATCCGCGCAAGCCGGAGGACGCCGCCTACCTGGCGCGCTACTCGGCCTACCAGCAGGTGCGCCCGGACGCGGGCTATCCGCGCGTCTACATCACCACCAACCTGCTCGACGACCGCGTGCACCCGGGACACGCGCGCAAGTTCGCCGCGCGGCTGGCGCGCTACGGCTACGCGCCGCTGTACTTCGAGGACGCGTCGGGCGGACATTCCTACGATGCCGATCCCGCGGCCAACGCCCGGCGCTGGGCGCGGCACTACGTGTACTTCTCGCAGCGGCTGATGGACTGACCGGGCGCGGGGTCGCGCGCGGGCGCGCTCCTACGTGAGCGACGGCCTTGCGGGTGGCCCGTCCGCGCTTTTCCGGGCGATGCCCGGGCGGCTGCGATGCGCGCAGGGCATCGAGCAGTCGCCACGACCCGCTTCTTGTAGGAGCGCGCTCGCGCGCGACCGGACGTTCGCCGCGGCCCTGTCGCGCGCGAGCCGCCCGGGCCGCCAATCGCGGCTAGGCCGGTTCGTCCGGGATCAGCGCCGATTCCAGCCGCGCGATCGCATCCTTGAGCTGCAGCTTGCGCTTCTTCATCCGCTTGACCGCCAGTTCGTCGGCGACGATGTCGGCCTGCAGGCGCGAGATCGCCAGGTCGAGGTCGCGGTGCTCCTGCCGCAGGGCGGCGACCCTGCGGGCGGTCTCGGCCGGATCGGACAGGTACATGGCCCGAGCTTACTCCCGCCGCGGCGGCCGCGTCACCGCGGCCGGCCCGGCACGCGCGCGGCCGCCGAGCGGATCGCGCGCCGGAGACTCCCTGCAGGAGCGCGCTCGCGCGCGACGGAAGCGTCCGCGCCTACGACGCCGTCTCCAGGCGCAAGCGCGTCCCGTCCAGATGCAGGCGATGGGTCAGTTCCAGCGCGTCCAGGAACGCGGCGTCGTGGCCGACCACCAGCAACGCGCCGGGCCAGGCGCGCAGCAGCGCGACCAGCGCCTCCACGCTCTCGAAGTCCAGATGGCTGGCCGGCTCGTCGAGCAGCAGCAGCGGCGCGGCCGGCTGCGCCCAGGCCGCGGCCGCGATCGCCACGCGCATGCGCTCGCCGCCCGACAGCGTGCCCAGCGGCTGGCGCGCGCGCGTCCCCGGCAGGCCCAGCAGGGCGAGCCGGTTGGCGGTCTCCGCGGCGCCCGCGCCGGTGCGCGCGCACAACCAGTCCAGCGCCGGCGCATCGGCCGGCAGGCCGTGCAGCCCGGCATCGAACGATCGCGCCGGCACCTGCGCGACGGCGCGGCCGGCCGCCAGCGTCGCCTCGCCGCGCAGCGCGCGCAGCAGGGTGGTCTTGCCGCTGCCGTTGCGGCCCTGCAGCCCGATCCGCACCGGGCCCGCGGCCTGCCAGTCCAGCGCCTGCGCGGGCGCGGGATGGCAGGGGTGCGCGCCCTCGAAGGCGAGCACGCGGCGGCCGGCGGGCACGGCGACCCCCGCATCCAGGAACACCGGGGCGGGCGTCGCGTCGGCCGCGGCGAACGCGTCGCGGACGGCCGCGTCGCCGGCCGCCAGGCGCGCCTCCAGCCCGCCGCGCAGGCGCCCGGCGCTGCGCTCGGCGCGGCCCCGCTGGCGGTCCAGCAGCAGCGGCGACTGGTTGGCCTGCGCGCGCTCGTGGCGGCCGCGCGAGACGCGGCGCTCGATGCGTTCGCGCTCGCGCGCGGCCTCGCGCCGGCCGCGGTCGCGCGCATGCCGCGCCTGCGCCAGCGCGCGCTCGGCATTCGCCCGTTGCGCGTCGCGCAGCGCGCGCCAGGCCGCCAGGCCGCCCTCCACCGTCAGCAGCCCGCCCTCGCGCAGCTCCAGCAGCCGCGGCATCGGTTCGAGCCAGGCGGGATCGTGGCTGACCGCCAGCACCGCGCCGGCGCGTTCGCGCATCCGCGCGCTCCAGGCGCGCGAGGCCTCGGCGTCCAGCCAGGTGCCGGGCTCGTCGAGCAGCAGCACCCGCGCATCGGAGGCCCAGGCGCCGATCAGGCGCAGCTGCTGGCGCTGGCCGGCGGACAGGCGCGACGCATCGCGGTCCAGCGCGAGCCCGCCGAAGCCGTGCCCGGCCAGCGCTTCGCCCAGGCGCGCCTCCAAGTGCCAGTCGTCGCCGATGCATGCCACGTCGGCGGCGTCGCCGGTCCCGGACCCGAGCCGGCACAGGGCGTCGAAGCGCGCGCCCGCGCCCAGCAGGTCGACCACGCGCGCAGCATCGGCATCGTCGTGCTGGGCCAGCAGGTGGACGCCGCCCGGCGCGTGCACGTGCGCGCCCGCAGGCAGGCCCGTGCCGGCGAGCTGGCGCAGCAAGGTGCTCTTGCCCGCGCCATTGCGGCCGACCAGCGCGCAGGGCCCGGCGGGCAGGACGAGGTCGAGGTCGGCGTACAGCACGCGGCCGTCGGGCAGGACGGCACGCAGGCCCGAGGCCTGCAGGAGCGGCGGGGAGAACGTCATGGCGAAACCCGAGCGATGCACACGTGGACCCCGGCGAACGGGGCGGCGGACGGTGTCGGCTCAGTGGCGCATGACGACGGGGCTCCGGCGGTGCGGAAGGAGACGCGGACAGTCTACGCGCGCCGGTGCCCGCGGCGCTGAACGCCGGCCGCGGCGCGGACGCGACGGGCGATCAGCACCACGCCATCAGCAAGCGGATCGAGCGCGATTCGCCGGGCGCCAGGACCTGGGCGCCCTCGTTGAGCGCATCGGGCGGCGCGCTCTGCGGCTCGATGCAGGTGGCGTGCGCGGGCGCGTCGTAGACCACCCAGTGCACGCAGTCCGAGCTCAGCCGCAGCGTGCGCCCGGCGCGGTGCAGCAGCACCGGCGCGCGGTTGAGGAAGCAGTCGTCCCAGGGCCCGCGCGGCACCGGCGCCAGCGCGCGGGTGGCGATGCCGTCCGCGTCGCGCGGGTACACGCCCTCCGGCGCGAACGCGATGCGCTCGGGCTTGCGGAACCAGGGGTGCCAGCCCAGCGCGACGGGCATGGCCTGCGCGCCGGCCGTGACCGACAGGTCCAGCCGCAGCCAGCGGTCGCCGGCCTCGATGCGCTGGCGCGCGCGGCCGCCGAACGGCCAACGCGCGTCGTCCGGCAGGTCGAGCGAGAGCTCGGCATGCACGGGCGAGTGCGCGTCGACCCGCCAGGGCATCGTGAAGCCGACGCCGTGGATCGCGTGCGCACCGAGGTTGCGCGGCAGCGCGTAGCGCCGGCCGCCGAACGCGAAGCGGCCGTGCCGCGTGCGGCCGGCCCAGGGCAGCATCGGGTAGCAGCCCCAGGCGATGGCGGAGGCGCCGACCTCGCCGGCGCCGACCAGCTGCTCGATGCCGTCGCAGGCGATGCCGGCCAGGCGACCGCCCGCGGCCGGTGCGATGTCGACCGCGAGATCGCCATGGCCGATGCGCAACAGCGGCCCCGGCGGCAGCGGCGCCAGCGCGTCGGCCGCGGGTCCCGGCTCAGGCGCCATAGGGGTGGATGAGCGCGATGCGGCCCTCCTCGTCGTGCTGCAGCGGCGTCACCTTGACCGAGCGCAGGTGGGTCACGCCGCCGGAGAGCAGCGCGTCGTGGTAGTACAACCACCAGCGGCCGCCGAACTCGACGATCGAGTGGTGCGTGGTCCAGCCGACCACCGGGCTCAGGATCGGCCCCTGGTACACGAAGGGTCCGTAGGGGTCGTCGCCCACCGCGTAGCACAGCAGGTGGGTGTCGCCGGTGGAATAGGACAGGTAGTAGCGCCCGCGATGCTTGTGCATCCACGGGCCCTCGAAGTACCGGCGCGCATGGTCGCCGGCGCGCAGCGGCTCGCCGCCGGCGTCGAGGATCGCGACCTCCCTGGGCGGCTCGGCGAAGGCCTTCATGTCCGCCGACACGCGCGCTACCCGCGGGCCGAGCGCGGGGGCGTCGTCGGCGGGCTCGGCGTGCGTGGGGTCGTAGGCGTTGTCGCGGTAGTGCTGCAGCTGGCCGCCCCACAGGCCGCCGAAGTACATGTAGTGCGCGCCGTCGTCGTCGGCGAACACCGCCGGGTCGATGGAATAGCTGCCGGCGATCGGCGCGGGCTCGGCGACGAACGGCCCTTCCGGGCGCTCGCCCACCGCCACGCCGATGCGGAACCGGCCGTCGGCGGCCTTGGCGGGGAAGTAGAGGTAGTAGCGGCCGTCCCGGCAGGCAGCGTCGGGCGCCCACATCTGCCGCGCGGCCCAGGGCACGTCGCGCAGGTGCAGCGCCACGCCGCAGTCCGTGGCCTCGCCCTCGGGCGAGTCCATGCGCAGCACGCGGTAGTCCTCCATGCCGAAGTGGCTGCCGTCGTCGTCGAAGGGGGTCCCGGCGTCGATGTCGTGCGAGGGATACACGTAGATCCGGCCATCGAACACGTGCGCGGACGGGTCGGCGGTGTAGATGTGGGTCACCAGCGGCTGGGAAATCGCGCGCGCGGCCAGCGCGGCCAGGCGCTCGGCGTCGGTGTCGTCGGTCATGGTCCTTCCGGTGTCGTCGAAGCGGTTCAGGCGGCCGGCGAGGCGCCCAGGCGTCGCTCGCCCAGCTCGCGCTCGATGCGGATCTCCAGCGCGCGGTCGATCTCGTAGCGCCCCAGCAGCGCCACGCCCAGCAGGAACGGGATCGAGCAGTACACGCTGACCGCCAGCCGGATGCCGGCGACGGTACCCGGCGACTGCGCGCCCGCATCGGCGTCGTAGCCGTGCGCGGCGAGGATGCCGGCGACCAGCGCGCCGCCCACGCTGAGGCCGATCTTCAGCCCGCACAGCATCGCCGAGAACACGATCGCCGTCGCGCGGCGGCGGTTCTTCCATTCCGAGTAGTCGGCCACGTCCGCGATCATCGCCCACAGCAGCGGGATGGTGATCCCGTAGAAGAAGCCGTGCAGCATCTGCGAGGCGAACACCAGGCCGACCGCGTCGGGCGGATAGAACAGGAAGGCGAGCAGGAACAGGGTGGAGACCAGCAGCGCGCCGCCGAACACGTTGCGCTTGCCGTAGCGCTCGGCCAGCCGCCGCGAGAAGCCGATGCCGGCGATCATGAAGACGATGCCGCCGGCGTTGAACAGGCTGAAGGCCGAGGTGGGCGCGTCCCGGGGCCACTGGAACTCGGTCAGCCCGACGCCGGTCAGCGCCGCGTTGAGCCCGCCCATGAAGCCCTCGAAGCCGACCCGCTCCAGGAACGCGGCCAGGTGCGGCTCGCTCAGGTAGTACTGGAAGTAGTAGATCGTCATGCCGCCCTTGAGCGCCAGGGCGACGAACACCAGGATCGTCAGCGCCAGCATCACCACCCAGGGGCGGTTGCGCGCGAGGTCGGTCAGGTCCTGCACCACGCTGGAGCGCTGCTCGGGCGGTGGCGCGATGCGCTCGCGGGTGGTGAAGAAGGTGATCAGGAAGAACACCGTGCCCACCGCGGCGAACAGCGCCATCGCATTGCGGAAGCCTTCCGCGCGGTCGCCGTCGCCCAGGATCAGCACCAGCGGCAGCAGCAGCACCTGGATCACGAACTGGGCGGCCATCACCGCGACGAAGCGGTAGGCCTGCAGGCTGTTGCGCTGGTCCATGTTGCCGGTGAGCACGCCGCCGAGCGCGGAGTACGGCAGGTTGTTGGCCGAGTACACCAGCACCAGCAGCGCATAGGTGGCCAGCGCGTAGATCGCCTTGCCCTGCGGGCCCAGGTCGGGCGTGGTGAAGGCCAGCAGCGACAACACGCCGAACGGCACCGCCGTCCACAGGATCCACGGCCGGAACTTGCCCCAGCGGGTACGCGTGCGGTCGGCGACGATGCCCATCAGCGGGGTGAAGGCGAACGCGCCGAGCAGGCCGACGACGAAGATGATCGTCGCCGCGGTGGCCGCCGGGATGCGGTAGATGTCGGTGTAGAAGAACGCCAGGAACGTCACCAGCGTCTGGAAGATCAGGTTGGCGGCCAGGTCGCCCAGGCTGTAGCCGATCTTCTCGCTGACCGAAAGAGTCTCCGATGCGTTGCTCATCCGTCCTGCCTTTCCACGACCGAAGATTCGGCACCGGGGGTGCCCGCGCCATCAGGCGTTCGGCGCCTGCGCTCCGGCGTCCACGAGGACGACGCCGGAGCGCAGGGCCGGCCGCCGCTCAGAACGTACCGCGGATGCCGACGGTGAACGTCGTGCCCGGGTCGTACATGTCGTTGACCGCGTTCGGGTAGGCGAAGTACGACCGCCGCTCCTCGCCGGTGATGTTCAGCACGTTGAAGGTCAGCTGCGGCTCCGAGCGGATGCCCTTGAGCGTGTAGCTGGCCGACAGATCGAGCTGCCCCCGGTCCTCGCCGTAGATCTGCGCGAACGGGATGCCCTGCTGGTTGGGACCGGTGCCGACGGCGCCCTCGGCCCAGGTGTAGGACAGCCGGACCGACGCCACGGCGTTCTCCCAGTAGGCGGTCGCGTTCCACATCGACGGCGCCACCCCGTAGACGTTGCCCGCCAGGGCATCGGCATCGTTGCCCAGCGTCTTGATGTCCAGCTTGGTGTAGTTGGCCATGAACCCCAGGCCCTCGAGCACGAAGCTCAGCGGCTGCACCCAGATCGCTTCCCAGCCGCGGACTTCCAACTCGGCGTCCGCGTTGACCTGCTGGTTGACGTTGACGGTCGCCACGTCCGGCCCCCCGCGCGACATGATGGCCTGCTGCTGCTCGGCGACCAGGCTCTCGAACGGGATGCCCAGGCTGCTGAACGGCCGCGTGGTCACGCCCTGGTAGGTGTAGCCCTCGATGCGCTTGTTGAACAGCGTCAGGCCAACGAAGCCCTCGCCGCCCGTGTACCACTCGCCGCCGATGTCGAAGTTGGTCGAGGTGTAGGGCGTGAGGTTCGGATTGCCCTGGTTGGCCACCTGCGCGGAGATGTCGGTAAAGGTGGTCGCCGGGAACATCGAGCTGGGGTTCGGCCGGGTCATGGTGCGCGAGGCGGAGGTGCGCAGGACCACGTTGTCGGCCACGTCCCACGCCGCGCTGAACGAAGGCAGCCATTCGGCATAGTCGCCGGTCAGCGTCTGCCATTCGCGCACGTCGCCGATGGTCACCGGGCCGCTGATCTCCTGGTCGGTGGTCGCGTAGCGTACGCCCAGGTTGTAGCGCAGGTCGCGGTTCCAGATCTCCGACTCCCCGTTGACCATCACGTAGGCGGCCTTGGTGGTCTCGTCGAAACCGCCGGTCGGGCCGCCGGTGTTGGCGCCGCTGGCCTCGCCGGCCGCGTCGCGGTACTGAGCATAGTTGGTGTCGCGCATGAAGCGGTCGAAGTCGACGGTGACGAAGCCGGAAGGGCCCGGCACGATGTAGCCAGCCAGGTCGGCGTCGCTGATCTGAGAGAACGCGTACGGCTGCCAGCCGGTGCCGGTGTCGCCAAAGCCCTGCACGCGGCGCTGGTTGTTGTCCCAGGCGACGCCGAAGGTCACGTTGTTGCGGTCCTCGCCCAGCTGCAGATCGGCGCGCAGGCCGCGGGTCTCGGTCACGCGCTTCTCGTTCTGCGCCCAGACGCGGCCGCCGTTCCAGGTCCAGCCCAGGTTCGGATCGTTCAGGTCCAGATCGGTGGTCCAGGTCGGGACATCGCCGGTGTTGGTGTACTGCAGCGTGGTGAACGGCGAATTGAACAGGATCGTCGGCGAGTCGCGGAACATCCAGCTGCGGCTGATGTTGGCCTGCACGTCCAGCTTCACGTCCTGGGCGTCGCCGAACCAGAACGATGCGCCCGGAGTCAGGTGCCAGTACTGCACGTCCTCGGTGTAGGGGCGGGCCTCGAGGAAGAACTGGGCGTTGGTGAAGGTGGCGCTGGTGACGACGTTGTTCGCGTCCAGCTGCATGTCCAGCGGGATGATGTTGCCGTTGCGGCCGATCAGGTTGATGTCGATGCGGTCGTTGGTGCGGTGCGCCTTGGTGTACAGCACGTCAGCGTAGAACTCCATGCTGTCGTTCGGACGCCATTGCACCGAGGCGAGGAACGCGTCGCGGTCGCGGTCGCCGGCCATGTGCACCGGGCGGCCGAGGCGCGGGATCAGCGCCTCGCCGATCTGTTCGGTCGTCAGTCCCGGGTTGTTGGCCTGCAGCCAGGCCGCATCGATCGCCTGGCCCGGGACCAGCCCGGCCGCGATCGTGGAGGCGTTGTTCGGGACCACGTCGGGAATGCGCCAGCCGTTGCCGCCGGTGACGTTGCAGGGGCTGCCCAGCGACGGGAAGCCGCCCGGCGCGCCGCCGTTGCCGCACTGCGCGTTGGTCAGGTTGGGATTGGTCCAGCCGACGGTCTCGTAGCCCTCCACCCCCATCTTGCCGCGCTGGGAGGTCACGCCGACGAGCACGCCGAAGGTTCCGTCGTCGTTGGTCCAGTTGCCGATCACGGTGCCGCGCGGGCTGGCCTCCTCGCTGATGTCGTTGTAGTCGGCCTGCAGCGAATAGGTGACCCGGCTGCCGCCCACGTCGAAGGGCCGCACGTTGCGCATGTCGACCACGCCGGACGCGCCGCCTTCGGTCAGGCTGGCGGTCGGCGACTTGTAGACGGTGACCTGGCTGAAGAACTCGGTCGGGAAGATGTTGAGGTCGACCTCGCGGTTCTGGTTGGTCGCATCCAGGCCGATCGACGCCGTCGCGACGGAAGCGCCGTTGATCGTCGTCTTGGTGAAGCTGCTGGGCAGGCCGCGGATCGCGACGTTCAGGCCTTCGCCGTTGACGTCGCGATTGAGCTGGATGCCGGGAATGCGGCTCAGCGATTCGGCGATGTTGGTGTCCGGGAACTTGCCGATGTCCTCGGCGAAGATCGAATCGGTGAAGCCGGTGGAATCGCGCTTGGCCTCGGTGGCGAACTGCAGGCTCTGCCGGTAGCCGGTGACGACCACGGAGTCCAGTTCGGTGACCGCGTCCGATTCCTGGGGCGTGCGCGCTTCGTCCGTCTGCGGGACCGGCGGCGGCGGATCGGCGGCCGGCGGCTGCTGCGCCAGCGCCGGGGTGCAGGCCAGGCCGAGCATGGCCAGGCCGAGCGCGCGCGACAGCGCGGTTCTTGCGTGAGTGATCTGCACCGTACTCCCCTCCCGTTTCTGGTGGCTTCTGCGATGTCGGATCGCGAACCGTTCGGTCCGCGTGCGCGCCCCCGGTATGCTCCGAGGTGCGCGCGATGTGCTGCGTCTGGCGACGCGCCGGGCCGTTTCGAGCAACCACGACCCGGCGGTCCGGCGCGATGGTAGCGCTCCCACATATGAGGCGCAAGACGCGCTGCGGCGAGCCCCGGTCGTGCCGGATGACCGCACCGTGCAGGCTTATAAGCCACTGATTTTGTTGCATCGCAGCGCAAGGAAGACGCCACGCCCGAGTGTGGCCCATCCGCTTCGGCTGTGTTAATGATAGCGATACCATCAGCGGCCGGAGAGCCGCGCGACCCTGGGGAGGGACGAGCTTGAAAGCAGACGGACACCGCCGTCGCCGCGCGTCGCGGGCGGCCGCATGAGCGCCCCGGCCGCGCAGGCGGGCAGCGCGAAGATCGGCCTGTACCGCTGGCGCATCTGCGCGATGCTGCTGGCGGCGACCACGATCAACTACATCGACCGCCAGGTGCTCGGCGTGCTGGCACCGTTCCTGCAGGACGAGATCGGCTGGAACGAGATCCAGTACGGCTACATCGTCACCGCGTTTCAGGCCGCCTACGCGATCGGCCTGCTGTGCGCCGGCGCGATCATCGACCGGCTCGGCACCAAGGCCGGCTACGCGATCGCGATCTGCGTGTGGAGCATCGCGGCGATGAGCCATTCGCTGGCCGCCACCGTGGTCGGCTTCGTGATCGCGCGCTTCGTGCTGGGCCTGGGCGAGGCCGGCAACTTCCCCGCCGCGATCAAGACCGTGGCCGAATGGTTCCCGCGCCGCGAGCGCGCGTTCGCGACCGGCATCTTCAACTCCGGCTCCAACATCGGCGCGATCGTCGCCCCGCTGCTGGTGCCGATCATCGCGGTGACCTGGGGCTGGCAGGCCGCGTTCCTGTTCACCGGCGCACTGAGCGCGACGTGGCTGGCGGTGTGGCTGCTGACCTACCGCGCGCCGGAGGATCAGCCGGCGCTCTCGCCGGCCGAACTGGCGCACATCCGCAGCGATCCGCCCGAGCCTTCGGCCAAGGTGCCGTGGCGGCGCATCCTGCGCCACCGCCAGGCCTGGGCGTTCATCGCCGCCAAGTTCATGACCGATCCGATCTGGTGGTTCTTCCTGTTCTGGCTGCCGAAGTTCCTCAATGCGGAGTACGGCCTGACCCTGCTCGCGCTGGGCCTGCCGCTGGTGGCGATCTTCGTGCTGGCCGACGTGGGCAGCATCCTGGGCGGCTGGCTGGCCGGGCGCTTCATCCGCCTGGGCTGGAGCGTCAACCGCGCGCGCAAGGGCGCGATGGGGATCTGTGCGCTGTGCGTGGTGCCGATCGTGTTCGCCGCGCAGGCCGACAACCTGTGGCTGGCGGTGGCGCTGATCGGGCTGGCGACCGCCGGCCACCAGGGCTGGTCGGCCAACGTGTTCACGCTGACCTCGGATATGTTCCCGCGCCACGCGGTAGCGTCGGTGGTCGGCATCGGCGGCTTCGCCGGCGCCGTGGGCGGCATGATGATCGCCACGTTCACCGGCTGGCTGCTGCAGACCACCGGCAGCTACCTGCCGGTGTTCCTGATGGCGGGCTCCGCCTACCTGCTGGCGCTGCTGGCCGTGCACCTGCTGGCGCCGCGGCTGGAGCCGGCCAGGCTGGAATCGCCCTAGGCGCGCGCCGGCGTCATCCGGGTTTCGATCCATCGCGCGCGAGCGCGCTCCTACGAGGGACATGCAGACGATGAGGCACACCCCCGCTTTCCTGCTCGCCACGATGGCGCTCGGCCTGGCCGCCTGCGGGGACCGGCCCGCGGCTCCTCCGCCGGCCCCGGATGCGGCCCCCGCGTCCACCGCGCTGGCCCACGGCCTCGACAAGTTCCTCGGCGGCGCGCACAGCCCGTCGCAGGCCGAAGGCTTCGCCGACTACTGGAACAAGGTCACGCCGGAGAACGGCGGCAAGTGGGGCGAGGTGGAGGCCGAGCGCGACGTGATGGTCTGGGACGAGCTCGACGCCGCCTGGCAGGTGGCGCAGGAACACGGCCTGCCGTTCCAGATGCACGTGATGGTCTGGGGCAACCAGCAGCCCGAATGGGTGAAGACCCTGCCGCCCGAGGAGCAGCGCGCGGAGATCGAGCAATGGTTCGCGGCCGTCGCCGAGCGCTATCCGGGCATCGACTTCGTCGAGGTGGTCAACGAACCGCTCAACGACCCGCCGTCGAAGGACGACGAGGGCGGCGGGCACTACATCGAAGCACTCGGCGGCGACGGCGCGAGCGGCTGGGACTGGATCCTGGAATCGTTCCGGCTGGCACGCGCGCACTTCCCCGATTCCAAGCTGATGATCAACGAGTACAGCGTCACCAACAGCCCCGAGGCCACCCGCCGGTACCTGGAGATCGTGCGGCTGCTGCAGGCCGAGGACCTGGTCGACGCGATCGGCGTGCAGGGACACGCGTTCTCGACCACGACCGAGACCTCGATGGACGTGCACCGCGCCAATCTCGACGCGCTCGGCGCGACGGGCCTCCCGCTCTACGTCACCGAGCTGGACATCGACGGCCCCGACGACGCCACCCAGCTGCGCGACTACCAGCGCATCTTCCCGGTGTTCTGGGAGCACCCGGCGGTCGAGGGCATCACCCTGTGGGGCTTCCGCCGCGGCCTGTGGCGCGACGAACAGGGCGCCTACCTGATCCGCGACGACGGTAGCGAGCGCCCGGCGCTGGACTGGCTGCGCCGCTACGTGCGCGGCGAGGCGCAACCATGACGCATGTAGGAGCGCGCTCGCGCGCGACTGGGGTTCGCGAGAAAAGCACTGTCGCGCGCAAGCGCGCTCCTACGGGGCTGGTCTGGCTGGCGCTGCTCTGCGCCTGGCCCCTGCACGCCCGCGACTGCACGCAGCCAACCACGGTGTGCGAGGCCGCAGCTCCCGGCGCGCTGCCACTGATCGCCGACGGCCGCCCGGTGCCGGTCCTCGTCGACGAGGCCGACTTCCCCGGCGTGCTGCGCGCCGCCGGCGACCTGCGCGCGGACCTGGCCGCAGTGGCCGGCGCGGAACCGCTCGCGGCGCCGCCGCGCATCGCGATCATCGCCGGCACCCTCGGCCGCAGCCCGCGCATCGACCGCATCGTGCGCGAGCGCGGCCTGGACGTGTCCGGCATCGAAGGCCGTTGGGAGGCGCACCTGCTGCAGGTGGTGGAATCGCCCGAACCCGGCATCGAGCGCGCGCTGGTGATCGCCGGCGCCGACAAGCGCGGCACGATCTTCGGCCTCTACGAACTCTCGCGCCGCATCGGCGTCTCGCCGTGGACCTGGTGGGCCGACGTGCCGGCGCCGCGCCATGCCGCGCTGCACGTCGCCCCGGGCCGCTTCGTCGACGCGCCCGCGGTGCGCTACCGCGGCATCTTCATCAACGACGAGGACCCGGCGCTCGGCGGCTGGATGCAGGCGACCTACGGCGGCCCGAACCACCGCTTCTACGAACGCGTGTTCCAGCTGGTCCTGCGGCACAAGGGCAACTTCCTCTGGCCGGCGATGTGGGGCCGCGCGTTCTACGACGACGACCCGCGCAACGCCGCGCTCGCCGACGAGATGGGCATGGTCATCGGCACCAGCCACCACGAGCCGATGATGCGCGCCCACGTCGAATGGTCGCGCCACGGCGAGGGCCCGTGGGACTACGCGAAGAACGCCGGCAGGCTGCAGGACTTCTGGCGCGCCGGCATCGGGCGAATGGGCACGCACGAGGGCGTCGTCACGCTGGGCATGCGCGGCGACGGTGACGAGCCGATGGCCGAGGGCACCGCGATCGCGCTGCTCGAAGGCATCGTCGCCGATCAGCGGCGGATCCTCGGCGAGGTCACCGGCCGCCCACCGGAGGAGACGCCGCAGGTCTGGGCGCTGTACAAGGAGGTGCAGGACTACCTCGACGCCGGCATGCAGGTGCCGGACGACGTCACCCTGCTGTTCGCCGACGACAACTGGGGCAACCTGCGCCGGCTGCCGGCGCCGGGCGACCGTCGCGGCGGCGGCTACGGCATCTACTACCACTTCGACTACGTCGGCGGGCCGCGCAATTACAAGTGGATCAACACCACGCAGATCGAGCGCGTCTGGGAACAGATGCGCCTGGCCTGGGCGCACGGCGTGGACCGGCTGTGGGTGGTCAACGTCGGCGACATCAAGCCGATGGAACTGCCGATCGGCTTCTTCCTCGACCAGGCCTGGGACCCCGATGCGATGACCCGCGAGGCGCTGGCGGCCTATCCCGCGGCCTGGGCCGCGCAGCAGTTCGGCGAGGCCCGGGCCGCGGAGATCGGCGAGATCCTCACCCGCTACACGCAGTACAACGCGCGCCGCAAGCCGGAGCTGCTGTCGGCCGATACCTGGAGCCTGCTGCACTTCGGCGAGGCCGAGCGCGTGCTGGCCGAATGGGACGCGCTGGTCGAACGCACCCAGCGCGCCGGCGCCGCGCTGCCCGCCTCGCACCGCGACGCCTGGTACCAGCTGGTCGAGTACCCGGTGCTGGCGAGCGCCAACCTCAACCGCTTCCACGTCGCGGTCGCGCGCAACCGGCTCCATGCCGACCAGGGCCGCGCCTCGACCAACGCCTGGGCCGACGAGGCCGAGCGCCTGTTCGCCCGCGACGCGGAGCTGGCGCGCGTCTACGAGCAGGACATCGCCGGCGGCAAGTGGGTGCACATGATGTCGCAGCCGCGCATCGGCTACACCCACTGGCAGCAGCCCGACCGCAACGTGCTGCCGGCGCTGGCGCGCATCGACGTGCGCGAGCGCGGCACGATGGGCGTCGCCGTCGAGGGCGATGCGCGCGGCTGGCCGGTACCGGCCGAATCCGCGCGCCTGCCGGTCCTCGATCCCTACGCCGCGCGTGCGCCCGAGGTCGTGGTGTTCAACCGCGGCGCCGCGCCGTTCCGCTACACCGCGACCGCCTCGGAGCCGTGGCTGCGCGTGTCGCCCGGATCCGCCGAGGTCGCCGACGCGCAGCCGCTGCGCATCGAGGTCGACTGGGACGCGGTGCCCGAGGGCGATCACGTGGCCCAGGTCGACCTGCTCGGCAGCGACCGCACCGAGGTCCGCGTGGCCGTGCCGGTCTCGAAGCCGGCGCCGCGCGGGGCGATCGCGGGCTTTGTCGAGAGCGGCGGCATCGTGGCGATCGAGGCCGGCGACTACGCGCGGGCCATCGCGCCGGCCGGGCTGGCCTGGGAGACGATCCCCCACCTCGGCCGGACCCGCGCAGGCGTGACCACGGTGCCGGCGACCGCTGCGCCCGGCGAGGCGGCACCCGGCGGCGCCTGGCTCGAGTACCCGGTGCACCTGCACGCGCCCGGCGAGGTCGAGGTGCGCGTGGTGCTGTCGCCGACGCTGGACTACGCCCATCGCGGCGGGCAGCGCTTCGCCGTCTCGTTCGACGATGCCGCGCCGCAGGTGCTGACGATGCGGCTCGATCCCACGCCAGGCCATCCGGACTTCCCGGCCTGGCAGCGCGCGGTCGCCGACAGCGTGCACGTCGCCGCCTCCCGCCACCGGGTCGAGGCCGGCGCGCGCACGCTCAAGCTATGGCGCATCGATCCGGGCGTGGTGCTGCAGCGCCTCGAGATCGTCCGCGACGGCGTGCCCGCGACCCTGCTCGGCCCGCCGGAGAGCGTGAAGCGATGATGCGTCCCGTAGGAGCGCGCTCGCGCGCGACGCTCTTTCTTTCCGACGCGGCAAGAACGGCATCGCGCGCGAGCGCGCTCCTACAGGGCTTCGGAGAAGACCGCCCATGACCGCCAACACTGCGCCCCTCGCCCTCCACCCAGACCGCCTGTTCTCCCCGGAACCGACGCAGCGCGCGATCGCGCGGCGCCTGTACGCCGGGATCGCCGACCTGCCGATCGTCAGTCCGCACGGCCATACCGATCCGGCGTGGTTCGCGACCGACGCGCCGTTCGGCAACGCGACCGAGCTGCTGCTGGTGCCCGACCACTATGTGTTCCGCATGCTCCACAGCCAGGGCGTGGACCTCGACGCGCTCGGCATCCCGCGCGCCGACGGCTCGCGCGCCGAGGTCGATCCGCGCGCGGCCTGGCGCATCCTCGCCGAGCGCTTCCCCCTGTTCCGCGGCACGCCGTCGTCGCTGTGGCTGAACCACGTCTTCCACGAGGTGTTCGGCCTGCGCGTGCGGCTGTCGGCCGCGACCGCCGACCTCTACTACGACACCATCACCGAGGCGCTGGCGACCCCGGCGTTCCGCCCGCGCGCCCTGTTCGAGCGCTTCGGCATCGAGGTCATCGCGACCACCGAATCCGCGCTCGATCCGCTCGACCACCACGCCGCGATCCGCGACAGCGGCTGGCGCGGGCGCGTGATCACCGCCTACCGGCCGGACGCGGTGGTCGATCCCGAGCACGAGCAGTTCCACGACGCCCTGGCGCGCTTCGGCGAACTGGCCGGCGAGGACGTGTACGACTGGGACGGCTACCTGCGCGCGCACCGCACGCGCCGCGCGTTCTTCGCCTCCCTGGGCGCGACCTCGACCGACCACGGGCACCCGAGCTGCGCGACCGCCGATCTCGGCGAGATCGAGGCGCGGCAGCTGTTCGACACCGTGGTGCGCGGGCGCGCCACGCCGGCGGAGGCCGAGCGGTTCCGCGCGCAGATGCTGACCGAGATGGCGCGGATGAGCCTCGACGACGGCCTGGTCATGCAGATCCATCCCGGCTGCTTCCGCAACCACAACCGGGAGCTGTTCCGGCGCTACGGCCGCGACAAGGGCGCCGACATCCCGCTGCGCACCGAGTACGTGCATGCGCTCAAGCCGCTGCTCGACCGCGTCGGCAACGTGCCCGGCTTCACCCTGATCCTGTTCACCCTCGACGAAAGCACCTACGCGCGCGAGCTGGCGCCGCTGGCCGGGCACTGGCCCTGCCTGCACCTCGGCCCCGCCTGGTGGTTCCACGACGCGCCCGAGGGCATGTGGCGCTTTCGCGAACGGACCCTCAGCAGCGCCGGGTTCTACAACACCGTCGGCTTCAACGACGACACCCGCGCGTTCCTGTCGATCCCGGCCCGCCACGACGTCGCCCGGCGCGTGGACTGCGCGTTCCTGGCGAAGCTGGTCGCCGAGCACCGCCTCGACGAGGACGAGGCCGTCGAGGTCGCCGTCGACCTTGCCTACGGCCTGCCCAAGCGGGCCTACCGGCTATGACGATCCCTGTAGGAGCGCGCTCGCGCGCGACGCTTTTTTCGTCGCACCCACGGGGAAAAGCGTC
>NZ_JAIWPR010000030.1 GCF_021191635.1 Alterluteimonas quercicellularis | reverse complement strand
GGCGGCGGCGCCTGCGCCGCCTCCTGGTCGAACGGCGCGTCGGCGCTGCCGGCGCCCAGGCGCGCGCGCAGCGCGGCGGCGTCGGCCAGCCGCGCCTTGGGCCAGGCCAGCGCGACCGTGCCCGCCCCGCCCTCGGCGCGGAACCCCGGCGTCCACAGGCCCGGCAGTGCGGCCGGCGGCGCGTCGGCGCGCACGATCAGTCCCATGCCCGCCTCCACCGCGGCCAGGACCGCGGCGCGGCCGCCGGCGCCCAGGCCGCCCCAGGCGCGCGCATCGACCAGCAGCGCATCGGTCTGCGCCAGCGACTGCGCGCCCGGCGCCGCGGCGGCGTCGCCGAGCGCCATGCCGCCGCCGAGCGCGACGCGTGCGCGCAGCGGCAGGCCGGCGTCGGTCGCCCAGCGGCGCAGGAAGCGCGTCTCCGCGTTGGGCGCGCCGGCGAGCAGTTGCAGGCGCGGCGGCGGCGCTGCCTGCGCGAACACCGGCAGCGCCGCGTCCTCGACCTGCGCGCCGTCGGCGCCGAGCAGCCGCAGGCGGAACGCGGCCGGGCCGGCGGCGAACACCGGCGCGTCGAGCCGGAAGCCGCCGTCGGCATCGAGCGCCGCGGCGTCCACCCGCACGCCCGCCGGATCCAGCAGTTCCACCCGGCCGTCCGGCACCGCCTCGGCGCGACCGGACACATGCAGCGCGTCGCCGGCGACCGGCGCGGACGGCCACGCCAGCGCGGCCAGCCCGGGCGCGGCGGGCGGCGATTCGAAATGCAGGCGCCGGCCGGCGAGCGCGTCGCGGTCGCGCGCCGGCAGGCCGTTGCCGACGACCCGGATCGTGCCCACCTGCGGATACAGCCGCAGCGCGGTGCCCAGGTCCGGCACGCGGCGCGCCGCCGGCAGCGCCGGCGCCTCCGGCAGCGCGACGGCGATGCCCTCGGCGCCGCGCGCCTGATCGGCGCTGCTACCGGCGGCCAGCACCACCAGCACCTCGGGCGAGACGGTGCGCGCCGGCGGATGCAGGGCCAGGCACAGCAGCGCCGCCCACGCCGGCTGCGCCGCCAGCAGCAGCGCCAGGCGCCACGGCCGCGCACGCATGTCGGGCACGGCGCGGCGCTGCCACCACAGCAGCCGCGCACAGGCCAGCAGCGCGAGCGCGCCCAGCACGGCGGCGGCGAGCGCGGGCGACGGCATGGCGTTCATCGCACGTCCTCCCGCAGCGCGCGCAGGTAGCGCGCGCCGGCGTCGTCGGCGGGCCGGCGCGGCGCCACGCCGCCGGCCGGGCGCGGCATCGCCTGCCACAGCAGGCCGCGCAGCGCTTCGCGGCAGTCCGCGCAGGCGGGGTCCTGGCGCACCGCGTCGATCGCGGCGGCGACGGCCAGCGGATCCTGCAGGCGTTCTCTCTCGCGCGCGGCCCAGGCCTCGACGGCGGCGAGCGCGTTCGCCGGGTCGGCCTGCACATCGGCCAGTTGCGTCCAGGCGTCCTGCGGCGCGGCGTCGCCCGCCGCTGCGCCCAGCGGCGGCAGGCCGCGCGGCGCGAGGCCGTCGCGATCGCCGCTCAGGCGCCGGCTCTCGTCGATCGGCGGCAGCTGCGCGCCCAGACGCGGCAGGTAGATGCGGTCGGCTTCCTGCACCTGCTTGATGAAGCCCAGCGCGCGGTTCGCATAGGGCAGCGCCGCCGCCGGGTCGCCCTGGCGCAGGTGCAGTTCCGACTGCCACATCTCGCGCAGCGCGAGGCGCAGCGTCTCGCGGGTCTGCGGATCGAGCAGGGTCGCGGCCTCCGGCAGGTCGTGCAGGTGTCCGAATGCGGCGACCACGCCTTCCTCGCGGCCGAACACGCCGTCGGCGGGCGCGGGATCGGCGTGGTCGTGCCCGTGGTCGTGGTCCGCGCCCTCGGCGTCGTCGCGGTCTTCGTGGTCGTGGCCGGCGTGGTCGTCGTCGTGCGCGGCCTCGGCCGGGGTTTCCACGGCGTCGGAGCCGTCGGCGAAGATGCCGCCGGGCGAGACCCGCGGGCGCGGTGGCGGCGGCGGTGCGTCGTCGTCGCCGGCGGCGGGCGGCGGGCGCGCCGCGCCCTCGGCTTCCTCGCCGAGGAACTGGCCGTAGCGCAGGCGCAGCAGGCGCTGGTCGACGCCCAGCGCGTCCGAGCGCGCCATGAAGCGCTCCGCCTCCAGCCGCGGCCGCTCGGCCAGCAGCGCCTCGGCGTCGATGATGATCTGCCGCTGGCTGCGGAAGTAGGCGGGCAGCACCTGCCGCGCCAGGCCGTCGAGCCCGTCGGCGTCGGGCGGCGCCGGCGGCGGCCAGCGCAGGATCACGCTCGGGCTGCGCCCGGTCTGCGGCTGCGGGCTGCGGACGTCGCGCACTTCCAGGCTGGCGACCAGGTCCTCGCCCGGCTGCAGGCCGAACGCGGCGATGTCGAGTACGGTCTCGAAGCGGCGCAGCCGCGCCTCGCCGCGGCCGGCCAGGGTCCGCGCGTGCTCGTGGAAGGTCTGGTTCTCGCCGCTGCCCTCGGTGCGCACGATGCGCAGCCGCGCCTCGGCCGCCACGCCGTAGTCGTCGCCGGCCTCGAACGCCAGCCGCCACTGCGCCTGTCCCTCGGCGCGCAGCTGCAGCGTCGTCTCCGGCGCGAGCACGCGGACCTGCGGCGGCCGGTCCGGAAGGGCGTCGAGCCGGTGCAGCGGCGCCGGCGCGCGGTCGCCGTCGATGCGCAGCCGGTACAGCTGCGAGGCCTGCAGGCGGTGGCGGGCGGTCCAGTCCTTGCCCTCGCGCGCGAGCGGCAGGCGGGTGCCGTCGAGGAATTCCAGCGCCGCGCCGGCCGGCGCCGGCGCGATGCGCAGCCGCCAGGTCAGCTGCGAGCCCTCGGGCGCCTTGGCGTCGAGCGCGCGCAGCGACTGCGCGTCCAGCCCGGTGTAGGCCGGCGGCTGGACGTGCAGGATGGCGGACCGCAGTTGCGGCGCTTCCGCCGCCGCGCCGGCGTCGTTCGACGCCGCCGACGCGGCCGGCACGCGCGTCGCGGGCGGCCACGCCAGCGCGGTGACGGCGAGCAGGAGGCCCGCGCCCCAGGCCAGCGCCAGCCGGCGCCGCGACCGGGCCGGGCGCAGGTCCGGCGGCGGCCGCTGCCGCAGGCGTGCCTGCAGGCGCTCGCGCTGCAGCCGCTGCAGCGGGCCGAGCGCATCCTCGCGGGCGTACAGCAGGGCGCTGCTGTCGTCCATGTCGGGACGCGCCGCGTCCAGGTGCGCCGCCAGCCACGCGGTGTCGTAATGCCGCAGTGCGCGGAGGGCGACCGCCGCCACCAGCGCCAGCGCGGCGAGCGCCGTCGCCGCCGCCCAGCCGGCGCCGCCCAGCCGCCAGGCCAGCGCTGCGGCGGCCAGCGCGAGCGGCAAGCCGATGAGCATTCGATCGAACGCCACCCGCCGACGGACCGAGCGCAGCGCCTGCTGCAACGCGGGGAGGCTCATGGCGCCGCGCTCCGCCGCCGCGAGGTCGCCAGCCAGCGCTCGGCGGCCAGCAGCGCCAGCAGCAGCCAGACCAGTCCGCCGCGCAGGTCGCGCAGCGCCTGCGGCCAGTGCAGTTCGATGCGCTCGGGCGCCAGCGCGGCGGCCGGCGCGCGCATCGGCGGCGGCGGCGGACCCAGCAGCTGGCGGCGCAGCGCGTCGGGAAAGGACGCATCGGCCAGCGCGGGCCACTCCGACGCGCGCAGCGGACGCGTCAGCTGCAGCATGCGGCCGCCACCGTGCCGTGCCTCGTGCGCCAGTACCGTACCGTCGGCGTCGCGCCAGGCCGGCAGCGCGGGCGCGGAGTCGGGCCAGACGACGTCGGCGGCCAGCAGCGCGGTGCCGCCGGCGGCGACCCAGTCGCGGACCGCGGCGGGCGCTTCGCCGGCAACCAGCCAGGCCAGCGCGGTACCGGGCGCGGGCGGCGGCAGCGGGGTCGCGGCGACGGCGACCTCGATCCCGGCGACGCCCGCCTCGGCCGCGTCTTCCGTCCAGGCCGCGGCGGCGGCGCGCAGGTAGCGCAATGCGTCGGCGTGGGCGTCGTCGTGGCGCACGAGCAGCCGCGGCGCGGCGGACGCGACGGTCTCGCCGTCGGCGTCGCGCGCCGGCACGATCCGCCAGTCGACCTCGCGCGACAACCGCGGCCGCTGCGCGTCGGCGCCGTCCACGCGCTCCGGCACCCAGACCTGCAAGGCGATTCCGGCGCCGAGTTCCATGTCGAGCTGGCGCAACAGGCTGGAGACCGCGGCCGGCGCCGCGTCCGGCGGCGCCGTGTCCAGCGCGGGCCAGCCGGGGCGCAGCCAGCGCCGGGTCTCGCCGGGCGCCGGCGGCGGCAGCGCCGACGGGTCCGCGCCGGGCACGACCACGCTCCAGCGCACGGCCTGCGCGCGCTCGCGCAGCGCCGGCTGCGCCAGCCACAGCGCCATGACCGCCAGCAGCAGCAGGCGCAGCAGCAGCAACGCCCATTCGTCGAAGCGCCAGCGCGCGCGCGGCCGCAGGCCCTGCCGCAACCAGCGCAGCGCGGCGAACGGCGTCGGCACGGTCGGCTGGCGGCGGGCGAGATGGACCAGCAGCGGCACCAGCAGCGCGGCGAGCGCGAGCAGTCCGGCCGGCAGCAGCAGCATCGGCATCAGCGGCTGCTCCCGGTCGCGGCGAACAGCGCCTGCAGCGGCGCGGCCAGCGGCGCGTCGAGCACGTAGCGCGCATGGCGCACGCCGGCGGCGTCGAGCCCGGCGGCGAGTTGCGCCTGGGCGGCGCCGAAGCGTTCGAGGAAGCCGGCGCGCAGCGCGGCGCCGTCGCCGGGCAGCCACTCCCCGGTCTCGGGATCCTGGAAGCGGCGCCCGTCGCGATAGGGGAAGTCGCGCTCGCCCACCGTCAGCACCTGGATCGCCAGCACCTCGCGCCGGGCGGCCGACAGCCGCGCGGCGAGCGCGGCGGCGCCAGGGTCGAACAGGTCGCCGACCAGCACCGCCAGGTCGCCGGGCGCGATCCGCTCCCACACCGGGGCCAGCCGTTCCGGCGCGGGCCATCCGCCCTGTGCCTGCAGGTCGGCCAGCGCCAGCCGCAGGCGGTCGCGCTGGCGCGTGCCGGCAGCGGCGGGCACGCATTCGACGCGACCGCCCTGCAGGGCCAGCAGACCGATGCGGTCGCCCTGCCCGGTCACCAGTTCGGCGATCGCCAGCGCGAACTGGCGCGCCGCGTCCAGCCGCGTCCAGTCCGGGCGGTCCTCGTCGGCCTGCCCCATCGAGGCGCTGGCGTCCAGCAGCACCCACACCGTCAGCGGGCTCTCGCGCTCGGCCTCGCGCACGAACAGGCGGTCGCTGCGCGCGTAGAGCTTCCAGTCGATGGCGCGCGGCTCGTCGCCGGGCTCGTAGGCGCGGTACTGGGCGAACTCCAGCCCGGCGCCGCGCTCGCGCCCGCGGTGCTGGCCGATGCCGCTGCGCGCGCCGCCGCGCCGCGGCGCGATCCGCAGCCCGCGCAACGCGGCGCGCAGCCCGGCCTGCAGTTCGACCGATCGGCCGCCCACGTCGGCGCTCAGCGGGCCGGGTACGGCACCGCGTCCAGCAGCGCGGCGACGACGTCGTCCGCCGAGCGCCGCTCGGCCTCGGCGGCGAACGACAGCAGCAGCCGGTGGCGCATCACCGGCGCGGCCAGCGCGGCGACGTCCTCGCGGGTGGCGGCCAGGCGGCCGCGCAGCAGCGCGCGCGCCTTCGCCGCCAGCACCAGCGACTGCCCGGCGCGCGGGCCTGCGCCCCAGCGCACGTACTCGCGCACCGCCTCGGGCGCGCCCTCGCCGGGCCGGCTGGCGCGTACCAGCCGCGCGATCCAGGTCAGCAGGTCGTCGCCCACGTGCACCTCGCGCACCAGCGCCTGCAGCGCGATCACGTCCTCGCCGCCCATCGTCTGCGGCACGCGCGGCTGCGCGCTGCCGGTGGTGCGGGCCAGGATCGCGCGCTCCTCGGCCTCGTCGGGGTAGTCGAGCGCGATCTGCAGCAGGAAGCGGTCGAGCTGGGCCTCGGGCAGCGGATAGGTGCCGGCCTGCTCGATCGGGTTCTGGGTGGCCAGCACGAAGAACGGCGCCGGCAGCGCGTGGGTGACGCCGGCATAGCTGACGGTGTGCTCCTGCATCGCCTCCAGCAGCGCGGACTGGGTCTTGGGCGGGGTGCGGTTGAGCTCGTCGGCCAGCAGCAGGTTGGTGAACACCGGGCCGGGCTGGAAGCGGAACGCGCGGCGGCCGGTGCCGTGGTCCTCCTCCAGCAGTTCGGTGCCCAGCAGGTCGCCGGGCATCAGGTCGGGAGTGAACTGCACGCGGCGGAAGTCGAGCGAGAGCGCCTGGCCCAGCGTGCGCACCAGCAGCGTCTTGCCCAGGCCCGGCACGCCCTCGAGCAGGACGTGGCCGCCGGCGAGCAGGCCGACCAGCAGCTGCTCGACGACGGCCGTCTGGCCGACGATGGCCTGGGCGATCGCCTCGCGCAGCGCGTCCAGGCGCGCGCGCTGGGTGTCGAGGTCGGCTTCAGTGAGGGTGGGGGCGGTCATGCGGGGGTCCTTCGGGAACCTGTGGGAGCGCGCGCGCGCGCGATGCTCTTGTTCTATTGGCGGCGGCTGGAAGAAGCGTCGCGCGCGAGCGCGCTCCTACGGGTCGGGCTCATGCGGTGAGCGCGTAGACGACGATGTTGACCGCGAACCGGGTGTTGTCCTCGGCCAGGAAGCGCTTGTTGCGCCAGTCGTAGTCCCATTCGCAGCCGTAGTCCTTGTTGCTGTACAGCACGCCGAGGCGGCCGTCGATCTCGATGCCCTTGAGGTAGTCGTGGACCAGGTCGTCGCCCCAGCCGTTGAGCTCGAAGCTGGTCGCCGGCGGGCCGTCCGGGAAGCGGAAGAAGCTGCTGTACAGGGCATGGTCGTTGGGCAGGCGGCGCAGGGCGCGCGGGCCGAAGAGGGCGGCCATCTGCGCTTCGAAGGAGCGGGCGAACAGGCCGTCGATGTCGTGGTTGCAGTCGTCGGCGAAGACGAAGCCGCCGTTGCGCACGTAGCGCTCGAAGTTGCGCCGCTCGGCGGGGTTGAACTCGACCAGCTTGTGCCCGGCCAGGTAGCAGAACGGCGCCTCCAGCATCTTCGGGTCGGCCAGTTCCACCACGTGTTCGCGCGGGTCCACGCGCAGGTCGGTGTAGTCGATCAGCGAGGTGATGACGTTGGAGGGCATGCGCGCGTCCACGTCCCAGTCCCCGGAGTCGTACTTGAGGCGGGTGAAGCGGAAGTCGTAGCCGGCGGACTGCGCGCGCAGGGCCGGCGGCAGCGCCAGCGCCGCCGCCCCGCCGAGCATCGCGCGCAGGAACTGGGCGCGGTTCACGGGGCGCTGGGGAGGATGGGAAACGGGTCCGTCCGTTCGGGGCCGCTTCTCCCGCGCACGGGGGAAGGGTTCGCCGGCCCCGGCATGCCGCGGCCCCGTCCCTTCTCCCGCGTGCGGGAGAAGGGACCAGCAGAGCGGATGCGGGCCGCTCCCGACCTCACACCGCGTCGGAGAGCGAGGTGAAGGTGAAGTCGCGCAGGCGCATCGGCGGCAGCATCATCACGAAGCTCGACTCGTCGCCGGCCACGCGCACCGGCCGCCCCAGCTCGTCGATGTTGTTGAGCATGATCACCGGCGACTCGTTGAAACGGAAGTTCTTGACCGGGTGCACGATGCGGCCGTTCTCGATGTAGAAGGTGCCGTCGCGGGTCAGGCCGGTCAGCAGCACGGTCTGCGGGTCGACCATGCGGATGTACCAGGTGCGGGTGACCAGGATGCCGCGCTCGGTGCCGGCGACCAGCTCGGCGGTCGACTTCTCGCCGCCGGACATGATCAGGTTGCCGGGCCGGCCGACGGCGCGCTGGCCCTGCTGCTGCGCCCAGTAGCGCGAGTAGTTCAGTGCGGCGATCTTGCCGTCCTCGATCAGGGCCATGCGCTCGCGCGGCAGGCCGTCCTGGTCCCAGGGCAGCACCGGCGCCTCCGGGTGCCAGGGATCGGCGTGGACGCTGACCTGCGGGTCGTAAACCTGCTCGCCGAGCTTGTTGCCGCCGCCGCGCTTGGACAGGAAGCTGCGGCCCTCGTCGGCGCTGCGCGCGTCGAAGAAGCGCATCATGAACGACACCAGCCCCGCCACCGCCGCCGGCTCCAGCACCACGGTGTACTTGCCCGGCTCCAGCGCCTTGGCCTCGACCGACTCGCTGGCCTTACGCATGGCGATGCGCACGTCGCGCTCGGCCTGGAAGTCGCCGGCGTCCTTGAGGCTGCGCCCGACCCAGCCCGAGCCGCGGCCGTCGGCGGTGCGCACGGTGCAGGTGTAGTTGAAGTTGGTGCCGCGCTGGTAGCCGAAGTTGCCGTTGGAGTTGGCGAAGGCGGTGAAGCTCTGGCCGTCGAGCAGGAAGCCGGCGGCCACCAGGTCCTCGCTGCGGCAGGGCAGGATCGAGTCCGACGCGACCTTGGCGCGGAACTCCGGGGTGATGGCGGCGGTGGAGTCGCTGAAGGTGGCGCTCGGCCGGTAGTTCTGCTTGCCGATGGCCGGCACGAACTCCGGGTTCTCCGGCGCCAGCCGGGCCAGGTCCTCGGCGCGGCGCACCACCCGCTCCAGCGAGGCGTCGTCGAACTCGTTGATCGAGGCGGTGCCCACGCGCCGGCCGAACGCGACCTGCACGTCGAGCGAGACGTCGCTGACCACGCCGCTGGTGGAGACGTTGTTCAGCGCGAAGCGGATGTTGCCGTCCACCGAGCCGTTCAGGGTGGCGGTGCACTCGTCGGCCGTGGACAGCGCGACGACCTTCTCCAGGAGGGTGCGCGCCTGCTCTTCGGTCAAAATGGTCATGTCCTGCGGGTCTCCTGGTCAGCCGAGCGAGCGGGCGGTGTTGATGACGTTGATGCCGTTGAAGCGGGCGGTGGTGGAGCCGTGCGAGACCGCCGAGACCTGGCTGGGCTGGCCCTTGCCGTCGAAGAACGAGCCGCCCAGGCGGTAGTCGCTCTCGTCGCACAGCGCCGTGCAGGCGTTCCAGAACTCCGGGGTGCGGATCTGGTAGGCGACGTCCTCGATCATGCGGGTGATCCGGCCGTTCTTGATCTCGTAGAACAGCTGGCCGCCGAACTGCGCGTTGTAGCGCTGCTGGTCGATCGAGAACGAACCGTCGCCGACGATGTAGATGCCGTTCTCGACGTCGCCGATCATCTGCTCCACCGACAGCGGGGTGCGGCCGGCGGCCAGCGAGACGTTGGGCATGCGCTGGAACTGCACGCTCGACCAGGAATCGGCGTAGCAGCAGCCGTCGGATTCGCTCTTGCCCAGGATGTGGGCCTGGTCGCGGATGGTCTGGTAGTCCACCAGCCGGCCGTTGCTGATCAGGTCCCAGCGCTTGGTGGCCACGCCCTCGTCGTCGTAGCCCACCGCGCCCAGGCTACCGGGCTGGGTCTTGTCGGCGAAGATGTTGACCAGCTCGCTGCCGTACTGGAAGCGCTCCTGGCGCTTGTCCAGGGTGGCGAAGCTGGTGCCGGCGTAGTTGGCCTCGTAGCCCAGCACGCGGTCCAGCTCCAGCGGGTGGCCGACGGACTCGTGGATGGTCAGCCAGGTATGCGAGGGATCGAGCACGAGGTCGTAGCGGCCCGGCTCGACCGAGGGCGCGGACAGCTTCTCGCGCGCCTGCCGGGCGGCGGCCACCGCGTCCTCGCGCATGTCGTAGGACAGGCCGTAGTTGACCACGCCGTTGGGCGAGACGAACTTCTGCGCCGGGTCGCCGTCGAGGTATTCGTAGCCCAGGCCCATCGGCGCGGACAGGCCCTCGCGGGTGCGGAACTTGCCGCTGGCCTTGTCGATGGCGGTGACCGTCATCGGCGCCCAGATGCGGTGCACGTCCTGGTCGACGTAGGAGCCGTCGGTGCTGGCGAAGTACTTCTGCTCGTTGACCAGGAACAGCGTCGAGTTGACGAAGCTGGCGCCGGCCTCCAGCGCCGCGGCGTTGACGCCCAGCAGCAGGTCGACCTTGTCCTTGAGCGGCACCTCCATGGCGTTCTTGCGGATCGGCGTGCGCCAGGCGACCTCGCCCACGCCGCGCACCGGCGCCAGCCGCACCGGCTCGGTCTGGATCTTCGCGTTCGCCTTGGCGATCGCCGCGGCCTGCCGCGCGGCCTGCGCCACGCCGTCCTCGGTGAGGGTGTTGGTGGCCGCGAAGCCCCAGGCGCCGTCGGCGATCACGCGCACGCCCACGCCGGTGGACTCGGCGTTGACCACGTTCTGCACCTTGTCCTCGCGGGTCATCACGAACTGGCGCAGGTAGCGCCCGATGCGCACATCGCAGTAGCTGGCGCCGGCGCCGGTGGCGGCGCCGAGCGCGGCGTCGGCCAGGCGCTTCTTCACGGCGACGTCGAGGGTGGTGAGCAGTTCTTCGGCGGCGATCGCCCGCCCGAACAGGGACGGCACCATCAGGCCGCCCAGACCGAGGCCGCCGAGGGCCAGGAAGTCGCGTCGTTGCAAGGCAATCTCTCCCCGTGAATGCGACCGCGGCGGCTGCCGCGGCGGGCTGGAACAGCGCTGGTGTCTCGTCCCGGCGTCCCTGCCAACGGCCATCCCGATTCTTGCCGCCGCGCGAACGGCGGGTCAAATGACTTTTGGCATAGAGGCGGGGATTCGGAAGTGGGGATTCGTGACGGGGGCCGGGATCGAATCCCCAATTCCGAATCCCCAATCCCGGCCCCTCAAAGACTGCGCGCGGTGTTGATGATGTTGATGCCGTCGAAGCGGGCGGTGGCCGAGCCGTGGGAGACCGCCGAGACCTGGCTGGGCTGGCCCTTGCCGTCGAAGAACGAGCCGCCCAGGCGGAAGTCGCGTTCGTCGCAGATCGCGCTGCAGGCGTTCCAGAACTCGGGCGTGCGGATCTGGTAGGCGGCGTCCTCGACCTGGCCGGCGATCTCGCCGTTGCGGATCTCGTAGAACAGCTGGCCGCCGAACTGGGCGTTGTAGCGCTGCTGGTCGATCGAGTAGGAGCCGCGCCCGTGCACGTACAGCCCGCGCTCCACGCCGGCGATCAGCTCCGCCACCGTCAACGGCGTGCGGCCGGCGGCCAGCGAGACGTTGGGCATGCGCTGGAACTGCACGCTCGACCAGGAATCGGCATAGCTGCAGCCGTCGGACTCGCCCTTGCCGAGGATGTGCGCCTGGTCGCGGGTGACCTGGTAGTCGACCAGGATGCCGTCGCGCACCAGGTCCCAGCGCTTGGTCGCCACGCCCTCGTCGTCGTAGCCCACCGCGCCCAGGCTGCCCGGCTGGGTGCGGTCGGCGAAGAAGTGGACGCGGTCGCTGCCCCAGCGGAACTCGCCGCGCTTGTCCAGGGTGGCGAAGCTGGTGCCGGCGTAGTTGGCCTCGTAGCCCAGCACGCGGTCCAGCTCCAGCGGGTGGCCGACGTTCTCGTGGATGGTCAGGAACAGGTTGGACGGGTCGGTCACCAGGTCGTAGCGCCCGGGCTTCACCGACGGCGCGGCCAGCTTCTCGCGCGCCTGGCGGGCCGCGGCCACCGCGTCCTCGCGCATGTCGTAGCGGCTGCCGTAGGCCACCACCCCGCCCGGCAGCTCGAAGCGCTGGGCGCGATCGGGTTCCAGGTACTCGTAGCCCAGGCCCATCGGCGCCGAGAGGCCGTCGCGGGTGCGGAACTTGCCGCTGGCCTTGTCGACCGCGGTCGCGGTGAAGGGCGCCCAGATCCGGTGGATGTCCTGGTCGACGTAGGAGCCGTCGGTGGAGGCGAAGTACTTCTGCTCGTTGACCACGAACATGCGCGAGTTGACGAAGTCGGCCCCGGCCGCCATCGCCGCGGCGTTGACGTCCAGCAGCAGCGCGACCTTCTCCTCCACCGGCACCTCCATGCCGTTGCGGCGGATCGGCGTGCGCCACGCGACCTCGCCCAGCGCCGGCGCCGGCGCCAGCCGCACCGGCGCCTGCTGCAGGCGCGCGTTGGCGCGCGCGATGGCGACCGCCTGCCGCGCCGCGCCGGCCGCGCCGTCGGCGGTGAGGGTGTTGGTGGCGGCGAAGCCCCAGGCGCCGTCGACGATCACCCGCACGCCGGCGCCGGCCGATTCGCCGTTGACCACGTTCTCGACCTTGTCCTCGCGCGTCATCACGTACTGGCGCAGGTAGCGCCCGATGCGCACGTCGCAGTAGCTCGCCCCGGCGCCCCGCGCCGCCTCCAGCGCGGCGTCGGCGAGCGGCTTCTTCAGCGCTTCGGCGAGCGGTGCGGCCAGCGTCTCCGCCGCCACCGCGCGGCCGAACCAGGCGGGCATCAGCAGGCCGCCGGCGCCTAGGCCACCGAGGGCGAGCACGTCGCGTCGTTTCAAGAGCGTTCCTCCGGCTGGCGCATCGCGCAGGCGATGCGGGTCGAATCGCCGGCAGCACCGGCCCCGCCCGATTCTCGGCGGCCGCCGGCGCCGCGGTCAAAGGCCAATGGTCATGGGGGTGCGGGCGCGCGATGCCGGCAGGTGCGCCGGCGCGCCGGGCGGCCTATCCTCGCGGGCTGTCTTCCGCAACGAGAGTCCACATGCGCCGCAGCCTGATCGCCCTGTCCCTGCTCGCTGCCCTCGCCGGCTGCCAGCCGCAGCAGCCCGGCACCGCGCCCGCCGACGCGCAGCCGGCGGCGACCGCCGCCGAGGGCCGCAGCGAGGCCGACGCCGCGTTCGCCGCGCTGTCCGAGCGCGCGCTGGCGACCTGGTTCGAGCTGTCGCCGGTCTCCGCCACGCGCACCGGCGAACACGCGCACGACCAGGCGCTCGACGACCTGAGCGCTGAGGGGCGCCGCCGCGCCGTCGAGGCCAACCGCGCGCTGCTGGCCGAGCTCGACGCCATCGACGCCGCGCAGCTCTCGCGCGAGCACCAGGTCGACGCGCTGCTGCTGCGCAACCGCCTGGAGGCCAGCGTCTGGAACGTGGAGACGCTGCAGTCCTGGGCCTGGGACCCGCTGCTCTACAACGGGCTGGCCGGCGGCGCGATCTACAACCTGATGGCGCGCGAGTTCGCGCCGCTGCCGGAGCGGCTGGCCTCGGCCACCGCGCGCATGGAGAAGATCCCGGCGCTGTTCGCGCAGATGCGCGAGAACCTCGACCCGGCGCGGGTGCCGAAGGTGCACGCCGAGACGGTGTCGCGGCAGAACCCGGGCCTGCTCAAGCTGGTGGACGAGTTCATCGCGCCGCATGCCGCGACCCTGGACGGAGAGGCGCGCACGCGCCTGGACGCCGCGGTGCAGGGCCTGCGCGAGGCGGTGGCCGAGCACCAGGCCTGGATCGACGGCACCCTGGTCCCCGCCGCCGCCGGCGAGTTCCGCCTGGGCGCCGACCTCTACGACCAGAAGCTGCGCTACTCGCTCAACGCCTCGCTGACCCGGCAGGACATCCGCCAGCGCGCCGAGGCCGAGATCGCACGCGTGCGCGGCGAGATGTACGCCATCGCGCAGACCGTGCTGAAGGACCGCGCCGGCGCGCCGCCGCTGCCCGCGCAACCCGACGACGACCAGCGCCAGGCCGCGATCGAGGCCGCGCTGGAGCTGGCCTATGCCGAGCGCCCGGCGCGCGACGCCGTGTTCGACTTCGCCCGCCAGACCCTGCAGACCGCGACCGACTTCACCCGCGAGCACGACCTGGTCACCGTGCCCGACGCGCCGGTGCGCATCATCGAGATGCCCGAGTTCCAGCGCGGCGTCGCCGTGGCCTACTGCGATTCGCCCGGCCCGCTCGACAAGGGGTTGGAGACCTACTACGCGATCTCGCCGATCCCCGACGACTGGTCCGACGCGCAGGCCGAATCCTTCCTGCGCGAGTACAACGACCGCATGATCCACCTGCTGTCGATCCACGAGGGCGTGCCCGGGCACTACCTGGAGGGCGCGCACTCGGTCGACCACCCCTCCACGCTGCGCGCCGTGCTGCGCTCGGGTCCGTTCGCGGAGGGCTGGGCGGTGTACACCGAGGAGATGATGGCCCAGGCCGGGTACCTGGACCGCGATCCGCTGTTCCGCCTGGTGCAGCTGAAGTTCTACCTGCGCTCGGTCGCCAACGCGATCCTCGACATCGGCGTGCACGTCGACGGCTGGGACCGCGAGCGCGCGATGGAGCTGATGGTGCGCACCACCTTCCAGCAGGAGAGCGAGGCCACCGGCAAGTGGGTGCGCGCGCAGGTCAGCTCGGCGCAGCTGCCGACCTACTTCGTCGGCGCGCAGGAGCACTTCGACATGCGCCGCGCAGTGGAGGCCGCCCGCGGCGACGCCTTCGACCTCAAGGCCTACCACGACGAGGTGCTGTCCCAGGGCGCGCCGCCGGTGCGCTTCGTGCGCCAGCTGATCCTGGACGAACCGATCGGCTGAGCCCGCAGACCGCGGCCGTCACGGCGGCGGCGCGGCGTCCGCGGTCTCGCGCCCGGCGGGCAGCGGATACACCCGGCGGATGTCGCAGCCGCGCTCGGCCGTGCGGGTGCCGAACATCGACGGCGTCGCGATCTCCACGCCGGCGGGGCGGTCGCGCGTCAGCACGACGCGGTCGCCGGCGTGGCCGCAGACCGCGGTCAACCCGGTGGCCGACACCAGCCGCAGGTGGTCCGCGGCGTCCGCATGCGAGCAGGCGTTCGCGGTCTCGATGCGGTAGTAGCGGTGGCCGGCGTGGCGCATCGGCGAGACCTCGACCACGAGGCCGTCGCGATCGGCGTGCCAGCCGCGCAGGTGGCGGCTGTCCACGCAGTACTCGGTCGTACCGGCGAAGCCGCGCCCGCGGCCGCCGCGCCCGCCGCGGCCGCGCACCTCGACCGGGTCCATCGTCGCGGTCCCGGACGCGGCGTCGGCCGCGCGCAGGGCGTCGGCGAAGGCGGCGGCGTCCAGCGGGTGCAGCGAGGACACCGCGCACAGGCGTTCGCCGGAACGGATCCACGCCTGTCCGCCCGGGCACAGCCAGCCCTCGGGCGCCAGCGCGCCGATCGCCTCGCCGGCGGGCGGTGCCGGGCAGTCCTCGGCCAGCAGGAGGCGTCCCCGGGCGCCGTCGCCGGTGCGCAGCAGCACCTCGCGCGGGGCCGCCAGCCAGGCGCCGTCGATGGTCCTGAAGTCGAAGCAGCCGGGTGCGGGCGGCTCGCGCCCGGCGGCCTCGCCCGCGGCCAACGCCGCGAGCAGGCCCGCCGCGGCGATGGTCCGCACGGCCCCTCGCGTTCCGGCGATCGTCCTGCCCGCGCCCATGGCCGCTCTCCGTGACCGGTGAGCCCGCATCATGATCGCGACGCGCCGCGGACTCCAGCGGCACGCACGCCGCTCCGTAGCAGCGCGCTCGCGCGCGACGCTTCTTCCGGCGCCCGGGAAACGCGATGCCGGTCGACGTTCGCCGTCGTCCGCGCGTGGGGACGCGTTCTGCTCCTGCCGTAGATCCGGTAGCACCTGGCCCGGTCGCGCGCGAGCGCGCTCCTACAGGTGGCCTGAGTTTTTTCCAGGTTACATCGCGCCCTCCACTGTAGGAGCGCGCTTGCGCGCGACCGCCGGCACCGACGCCACGCAAGCCGTGTGCGACCGCGCGTGGCGCTGCAGGCGCTTTCCGCAGTCGGCCGCGGCACTTGGCGGCGAGCGCGCCCGCTACGGCGGCGGTCGCCGGAACGCGCCGAAGGCCTCGGGCAGCGTTTGCACCTGGCCGCAGTAGCTCGGGTCGTAGCCGGGCAGCCGGCCCAGTTCGTGCCGGAACGCTGCGCTGCGCAGGATCGAGAGCAGGCCGTCGAGCCGGTCGCCCTCCAGGGTGGCGGCGCGGCAGACGAAGAAGTAGTGCTCGGTCACCAGCGGCACGAAGTCCAGGCCGTAGCGGCGCGCCGGCGGCTCCAGCGCGAAGCCGGCGTCGGCCAGCCCGCTCGCCACGTAGGCGGCGACGGCGGCATGGGTCAGCTCCTCGACGTCGCAGGCGCCGATGGCGCCGAAGTCCACGCCCTCGCGCGCCAGCAGGCGCTCGAGCAGCAGGCGCGAGCCGGAACCGGGCTGGCGATGGATGAAGCGCAGGCCGGGGCGGGCGAGATCGGCCGGGCGCTGCAGGCCGTGCGGGTTGCCCGGCGCCAGCACCAGCCCCTGCCGCCGCATGGCCAGGTGCACGATGCGGTCGCCCTCGGCGTCGAGGCGGTCGGCGTAGTGCGCCGCCACCTCGCGCTCCAGTTCGCCGATCGGCAGGTGCATGCCGGCCAGTTCGCAACTGCCGCTGCGCAGCGCCGACAGCGCGTCGTCCGGGCTGCGGTACTTGAGATCCAGCGGCAGGCCGGCCTCCGACAATGCGCGCCGCAGCGCCTCGACGCCGAAACCGTGCGAAGCGTGCACGCGCAAGGGCGCGGCGCTGTCGCTGACCACCCGTTCCAGTTCGGCCTCCAGTTCGGTGGCCAGGCTGTCGAGCGTGGGCGACAGCCGCGCGCGGATGCGGCTGTCGGCCCAGACCAGGCGCTCGCCAATCGCGGTCAGCTGCGCGCCGCGCCCGCGCGTGCCGCGCAGCAGCGGCTGGCCGAAGACCTCGCGCGCCTGGTTGAGCAGGCCCCAGGCGTAGCGGTAGGACAGCCCGACCCGGCGCGCGCCGGCGGCCAGCGAGCCGTGCGCGCGGACCGCGACCAGCAGCTCCACCAGGTAGGGCGACAGCCGCGCCCCGTCGGCGTTCTCGAGTTCCCAGCGCGGCTGGATGCGCACCTTGTACATCGCGGCTCCCTCCCACGTTCGCCTCCGGCGACCGCACCGCCGCGGTGCAGCACGACCGGAAGCCGATTCAATCGGCTGATGAAAGCCGAATGTTAGACCATCGCCGATGAAGCCGCCTGGACAATTTGCTCTAGACTTGCGGCACTTTGTCCCAGCCAATATGTTTTCTAGAACATATCGACCGGGTGTCCTCGCAACCAGAACCCACGGGGAGGGCCTCATGGCCAACAGCAACGCAGGTGCGCTGCCCGCCACCGCGATCCACGACAATGGACTGCTGTCGAAGGCGAGGATCGTCGCCAAACCCGGCTTCAACCGCTGGCTGGTGCCGCCCGCGGCGCTGGCGATCCACCTGTGCATCGGCATGGCCTACGGCTTCAGCGTGTTCTGGCTGCCGCTGTCGATGGCCGTCGGCATCGACGCGCCCGTCGCCTGCGCGGCCGACATGGGCTTCTTCCAGCGCATCTTCTCGGCCAGCTGCGACTGGCGCGTCTCCGAACTGGGCTGGATGTACACGCTGTTCTTCGTGCTGCTGGGCTGCTCGGCGGCGATCTGGGGCGGCTGGCTGGAACGCGCCGGCCCGCGCAAGGCGGGCGTGGTCTCGGCGGTGTGCTGGTGCGGCGGCCTGCTGATCTCGGCGCTCGGCGTGCACCTGCACCAGATCTGGATGCTGTGGCTGGGCTCGGGCGTGATCGGCGGCATCGGCCTGGGACTGGGCTACATCTCGCCGGTCTCCACGCTGATCAAGTGGTTCCCCGACCGCCGCGGCATGGCGACCGGCATGGCGATCATGGGCTTCGGCGGCGGCGCGCTGATCGGCAGCCCGCTGGCCGACATCCTGATGCGCCACTTCGCCACCCCGTCTTCGGTCGGCGTCAAGGAGACCTTCGTGGTCATGGCGCTGCTGTACTTCGTCTTCATGATGGCCGGTGCGTTCGGCTACCGCGTGCCGCCGACCGGCTGGAAGCCCAAGGGCTGGACGCCGCCGCCGGCCAAGGACAACGCGATGATCACCCGCGGCCACGTGCACGTGAAGAAGGTCTGGGGCATCCCGCAGTTCTGGCTGGTCTGGGGCGTGCTATGCCTGAACGTGTCGGCCGGCATCGGCGTGATCGGCATGGCCTCGCCGATGCTGCAGGAGATGTTCGGCGGCCGCCTGATCGGCGTGGACGCCGGCTTCGGCCAGCTCGACGCCGCGCAGCTGGGCACCATCGCCGCGATCGCCGCCGGCTTCACCGGCCTGCTCAGCCTGTTCAACATCGGCGGCCGCTTCTTCTGGGCCTCGCTGTCGGACAAGCTCGGCCGCAAGAACACCTACACCATCTTCTTCGTGCTCGGCTTCGTGCTGTACGCGGCCGCGCCGACGCTGGGCACCGCCGGCAGCGTCGCCCTGTTCGTCGCCGCGTTCTGCGTGATCCTGTCGATGTACGGCGGCGGCTTCGCCACCGTGCCGGCGTACCTGGCCGACCTGTTCGGCACCCAGATGGTCGGCGCGATCCACGGCCGCCTGCTGACGGCGTGGGCCACCGCCGGCATCCTGGGACCGGTCGTGGTCGGCTACATGCGCGAGTACCAGCTGGGCCTGGGCATGCCGCCGTCGCAGGTCTACAACACCACGATGTACATCCTGGCCGGCATGCTGGTGCTGGGCCTGATCTGCAACCTGCTGGTGCGGCCGGTCCATCCGAAGCACTTCATGACCCCGGAGGAGCTGGCGCGCGAGAAGCAGCTGGCCAACGAGCGGGTCGACCACAGCGGCGAATCCCTGGTCTCGCAGGAGGAGATGGACCGCATCGGCCGCGGCGGCAACCCGCTGCTGATCGCCTTCGCCTGGGCCGCCGTGGGCCTGCCGCTGGCCTGGGGCATGTGGGTCACGCTGGAAAAGGCCCTGGTCCTGTTCAGCTGACAGCGCGCGCCGCGACCGCCCGACCACGGCGGCCGCGGCATCCTCCGGCCATGACCCGTCCCCTCTCCCGGCCCGATCCCTCCCCCGCCCTGCCGCCGGCCGGCAGCGTCCTGCGGCCGGTGGAGCGCTGGCGCGCCGGCGACGGCCGCCGCCTCGACGACCACGTCGCCGAGGAGGTGCCAGTGGCCTTCGTCTACAACGACGCGCCGTTCGCGGTGATGATGGCCACGCCCGCCGACCTCGCCGACTTCGCGCTGGGCTTCGCGCTGAGCGAAGGCATCGTGGAACGCGCGCAGGACGTGCGGATCGAGGGCGTCGAGCAGCTGCTCGAAGGCATCGAGATCCGCGTGCGCATCCCGGCGGCGCGCGCCGAGGCGCTGGAGCGGCGCCGGCGCAGCCTGAGCGGGCGCAGCGGCTGCGGGGTGTGCGGCAGCGAACTGCTGGAAGCCGCGCTGCGCCAGCCACCGCCGGTGACCGCGGACGTCCGCGTGGAGGTCGCGGCGCTGCGCCGCGCGCTGCGCGAGCTGCGCGCCGCCCAGGCCATCAACGCGCTCACCGGCGCCACCCACGCCGCCGGCTGGGCCGCGCTCGACGGCAGCCTGCGCCTGGTGCGCGAGGACGTCGGCCGCCACAACGCGCTCGACAAGCTGATCGGCGCGATGCAGGCCGCCGGCCTCGACGCCGCCGACGGCTTCCTGGTCGTCACCAGCCGCGCCAGCTACGAGATGGCGATGAAGGCGGCCAGCGCCGGCATCGCGCTGATGGCGGCGATCTCCGCGCCGACCGCGCTGGCGATCTCGCTGGCCGAACGCGCCAACCTCACCCTGATCGGCTTCGCCCGCGACGACGGGCACGCCGTGTACACCCATGCGCAGCGGCTGCGGCCCACGCCGGCCGGACCGCGCGCGCAGGCAGGAGCCCGACCATGAGCAAGCAGACGATCCGCAAGTACGACGGTCCCGCCGGCGGCTGGGGCGCGCTGAAGAGCGTCGCCAGGACGCTGATCGACCAGGACATCGAGATCAAGGGCGCGAAGACCCTGCTGCGCGCCAACCAGCCCGACGGCTTCGACTGCCCCGGCTGCGCCTGGCCCGACCGCGACCACACCTCGACCTTCGAGTTCTGCGAGAACGGCGCCAAGGCCGTCGCCGCCGAGGCGACCAAGCACCGCGCCGGGCCGGAGCTGTTCGCGCAGTACAGCGTCGCCCAGCTGCGCGAGTACAGCGACCACTGGCTGGAAGGCCAGGGCCGGCTGACCGTGCCGATGCGCTACGACGCGGCCACCGACCACTACGTGCCGACCGGCTGGGACGAGGCCTTCGCGCTGATCGCCTCCCACCTCAACGCCCTGCCCTCGCCCGACGAGGCGATCTTCTACACCTCCGGCCGCACCAGCAACGAGGCCGCGTTCCTGTACCAGCTGTTCGTGCGCGAGTACGGCACCAACAACTTCCCCGACTGCTCGAACATGTGCCACGAGTCCTCGGGCACGGCGCTGAAGAAGCAGATCGGCGTCGGCAAGGGCACGGTCTCGCTGCACGACTTCGAGCAGGCGGACGCGATCTTCATCTTCGGCCAGAACCCCGGCACCAACCACCCGCGCATGCTCGGCGAGCTGCGCGAGGCGGCCAAGCGCGGCTGCCGGATCGTCTCCTTCAACCCGCTGCGCGAGCGCGGCCTGGAGCGCTTTGCCGACCCGCAGGACAAGCTGGAGATGGCGACCTACGGTTCGACGAAGATCTCCTCGGACTACTTCCAGCTCAAGATCGGCGGCGACCTCGCCGCGGTCAAGGGCATGATCAAGCACGTGCTCGAGCGCGACGTCGAGGCGGTCGGCAGCGGCGGCGCCTCGCTGCTCGACCACACCTTCATCGCCGAGCACACCGCCGGCTTCGACGCCTTCGCCGCCGACGTGCTGGCCGAGCCGTGGGAGGTCATCCTCGACGAGTCCGGGCTGGACGAGGCGCAGATCCGCCGCGCCGGCGAGCTGTACCTGCAGTCCGAGCGGGTCATCGCCTGCTGGGGCATGGGCATCACCCAGCACAAGCACTCGGTGGCCACGATCAACATGATCGTCGACCTGCTGCTGCTGCGCGGCAACCTCGGCCGCCCCGGCGCCGGCGCCTGCCCGGTGCGCGGGCACAGCAACGTGCAGGGCGACCGCACGATGATGATCTACGAGAAGCCGCCGGCCGCGTTCCTCGACCGCCTGCGCGAGGTGTTCGGCTTCGAGCCGCCGCGCGAGGAAGGCTTCGATACCGTCGGCGCGATCGAGGCGATGATCGACGGCCGCGCCAGGGTGTTCTTCGGCATGGGCGGCAACTTCGCCATCGCCACGCCCGATACCGAGGCCACCGCGCGCGGCCTGCGCAACTGCGCGCTGACCGTCCACGTCACCACCAAGCTCAACCGCAGCCACCTGACCCACGGCCGCGACGCGCTGATCCTGCCGTGCCTGGGCCGCACCGAGATCGACGTCCAGGCCGGCGGCGCGCAGGGGGTGACCGTCGAGGACTCGATGAGCATGGTGCACCTCTCCTCCGGCATCAATCCGCCGGCCTCCGACACGCTGCTCTCCGAGCCGGCGATCGTCGCCCGCCTGGCCCACGCCACGCTCGGCGCGCGCAGCCGCGTGCCCTGGCTGTGGCTGGTGGAGGACTACGACCGCATCCGCGACCTGATCGCCAGGACCTTCGACGACTTCCACGACTTCAACGACCGCGTGCGCGTGCCCGGCGGCTTCCGGCTGTCGAACACCGCGCGCGACCGCACCTGGGTCACCGCGACCGGCAAGGCCAACTTCATCGCGGCGAAGGTGCCGACCGACAACCCGATCCACCGCGCGCGGCGCATGCACGGCACGCAGCCGGTGTTCACGCTCGCCACCACCCGCTCGCACGACCAGTACAACACCACCGTCTACGGCCTGGACGACCGCTACCGCGGCGTGTTCGGCGAGCGCCGCGTGCTGTTCATCCATCCCGAGGACATCGGCGCGCTGGGCATGAAGCCGGGCGACTGGGTGGACCTGGAGAGCCTGTCCGAGGACGGCGTGCGCCGCCAGGCCAGGCGCTTCCTGCTGGTGGCCTACGACATCCCGCGCGGCTGCCTGGCCGCGTACTACCCCGAGACCAACCCGCTGGTGCCGCTGTCGAGCTTCGCCGACGAATCGCGCACGCCGACCTCGAAGTCGGTGCCGGTGATTGTGACCCCGCACCGGACCGACGCCGGCGCGCGCACGCCGGCGCAGCGCGACATTCCCGCCGCCGTTGTCCGCTGAACATCCCCCCACCGAGCAGGCCCTGCCCGAAGCGCTGCTGCGCGAGCTGGCGGCCCATCCCGCGGGCGTCTCGCTGCCGCGGCTGTGCAAGCGCCTGGGCGTGCGCATGAGCGTGCTGATGCGCGTGCTGGCCTACGCCGGCGAGGACGCCATCGGCGGCGTCCGCGGCCCGGGCTGGGTCCGCACCGTCGAGGACGGCGCGCGCACGCTGGCGGTGCTGACCGAGGCCGGGCGGCGGGCGCTGGCGGAGCGGCCGCCGCACTAACGGGCGAGGTCGCGCGCAAGCGCGCTCCTACGAGGGGCGCTTTCCCGTAGGAGCGCGCTTGCGCGCGACCGGCACCGTTGCAGCGCCCGCCCGCGAACGGACGGGCGCGCTCGGGCGGGCTACTGGCAGCCCGCCGGCGCCGCGGCGACGATGGCGGCGAAGCCGGGCGTCGCCGGCGAGATGTAGGGCGCCAGGCCGCCCTTGCCCGCGGTCGCGAACACGTAGCGCGCCAGGTCCATGTCCGCCGGCAGCCAGTTGTCCTCGATCAGCGCCAGCGAGCCGGCGTCGTAGGCCGCCAGCATGTCCGGCACCGAGCCGACGCTCCGGCTCAGGTCGCCGGGCGCGCCCTGGGCCTGGCAGTTGGCGTCCGAGTAGCGGACCACGCTGCCCTCCACGCGCAGCCCCGAGGTGTCGCGCACGTCGCGCAGCAGGTTGGCGATCCAGTCGTCGAGGTCGTCGCCCTTGCTGTTGACGATGTTGTTGAGGAACAGGTTGTCCTCGAACGCGATGCGCCCGCCCACCCGCACGCTCAGCACGTCCTTGCGGTAGCCGTAGAAGACGTTGTTGAACAGGTGCGACTGCCCGCGCCGCAGCAGCGGCACGCGGCGCAGGCCGTTGTAGGCGCTGTCGCCGAACACGTCGTCGGTGGTCACGTACAGGTTGTTGTGCACCGTCGTGGTGATCTGCGCGTCGATGGTATGGCTGTCGCTGGAGCCGTGCAGCGCGGCGCGCTTGACGTTGTGCAGGCGGTTGAACGACACGGTGATGTCGTAGGCGCCCACCTTGACGTCGTAGGCCGAATCGCCGGTGTTCTCGAACGTGTTCTGGTGGATCCAGATGTCGTGCGAGGCGCCGGTGGAGCGGACCATGTCGGGGTCGAGGTCGTGGTCCTCGGTATGGCCGACGCCGACGAAGCGGTTGTTGGTGACGATGACGTTGCGCGTGCTGTGGGTCGGGCTGCCGCTGCTGTCGGAGCCGAGCTTGAAGCCGCTGAAGATGAAGCGGGCGTTCGCGCCGCGGCCGTCGATCGTGGTGTTGGAACGCACCAGCGGCAGCTTCAGCGCGTCCAGGCTGGAATCGTTGAGCCGCGTGTTGAAGAACGTGTCCTCGCACGAGGCGCTGGATACGCCCCGGTTCGCGCACCACAGCCGGTGGTCGCGGCACTCGGCCGCGGTCGCGCCGCCCAGCGCGGCGAGCACCGCCGGGTTGGCGCAGCCGTTGCGGTACATCGCGACCTCGGTCGGCGCGGCGAAGTCGTCCTTGTCGAACACGATCCAGGTCGGCGCGTCGGTGCCGATCGCATCGAGGATCTGCTGCTCGGGCGACGCGGCCCCGCCCCGGGTCACCACCACCAGCGTGCTGCCGCCGGCCGGGTCGTAGCCGCCGGTGGCCCGGTGGCCGAAGCCGACCGGGGTGCCGAGCGATTCGGCGAGGCAGGCCACGATCGCCTGGTCGCCGGTCAGCGTCGGCGACTCGCGCCAGTTCACCGCCGGGTTCTCCACCAGCTCGCGGCAGGCGGCCGAGATGCCCGGGCCGGCGCTGCCCCCGCCGCCGCCCGAGGCGATGGTCACCGGCACGGCCGACGACTCGTAGCCGTTGCCGTCGGCGTCGAGCGCGCGCACCCAGTAGTAGTAGGTGCCGGCGGGAAGCACCGGATCGGCATAGGCGGTCCCGGCCACGTGGTCGGCCACCAGGGTCCGTCCGGCCGGGTCGGCGTCGCGGTCGCGGTAGACCTGCTGGCGGGCGGCGGTGCCGCCGGCGACCGACCAGGACAGCCGCGCCTCGGCGCCCGAGGCCGACGCGGAGAGCGACACGGTAAGCGGTGTCATCGGCGGCGTCGACGGCCCGCCGCCGGCGTAGGTCTCGAACTCCGCCACCGCAGGCGTGCCGCTGGCGGCGAGGATCTCGAAGTTGAGCTTGCTCGCCGGGACCGGCGCGAAGGCGATCGTGCCCGCCCCCGATCCGGTCGCCAGCACCTGGCCGTTGCCGTTGTTCACCAGGCGCCAGGGGCCGATCCGGCCCTGCATGCCCGCCGGCTCGCGGATCACCACCGTGCCGACGGTCTGCGGCGCGCTCCACTTGACCGAGATGCGCCCGGTCGTGCCGCTGGGCGACCACCAGGTGCCCGGATTGCCGTCGGTCACGTGGCCGTAGCTGGTGCTCCCGCCCTTGCTGGAGCCGTCGGCGCCCGCACCGAGGCTCAGGTTCGGACCGCTCTGCGCGTGCGCCGCGCCCGCGACCGCCATGCCCACGGCGGCCGCCCACAGCAGCCAAGTCCTTGTCGCGTTCCTCATTTCCCTCTCCTTCCTGGCAAGACGGGGCCGAGCCCCGGGATCTGGAGCGAAACCGGAGACCGACCGGGGGAGAGGTCGAGCCGAGTATGGGCACGCCGGGGAATCGATGTCCATCGGTGGACATCCGATCCGTGACCGAAGCCTCGCATGGGCGCGCAGACGCGAGGCCGCCGGTCAGGGGGCCGGGCGCGCCCGGCCGCTCAATCCCGCAGCGGCCGGCACGGCAGCTCGAAATCGACGTGGTAGTGCTCGTCGTGCCGGACCCAGGCCGGGCGCTGCATGAAGGCGATCCGGCGCCGGACGAGCGCGCCCTGCTCCGCCGCGAACAGGCGCGGCAGGTAGGCCGGCTCGAAGATCACCCGGCCGATCCGGATGCCCTCGCCTTCGGCCGCCGCATGCAGGGCCAGCAGGTGCGCGGCGACGGCATCGAAATCGATGCGCAGTTCGCCGGCGCGCGCCTCGTCGTCGAACTCGATGTCGTAGCCGAAGCGGTTATCCGCGCTGGCCGGCAGCGGCACCGAGCGGCCGCGGGCGTCGGCCACCGGCACCATGAAGTCGACCGACAGCCCGTTGCGGTGCGTGCGATGCGGCTCGAAGCGCCCGCCCTGCGCGAAGCCGGTCTCGCCGTACACGTACACCGTGTCCGGCCTGGAGGCGGCGAGCGCGGCATAGGCGGCCGTCACCGCCCGCGCGACCCGGTCGTGGACATGGGTCCGCCCGAGCCGCACGCCGAGCTCGCTGTAGGGCACGAAGTTGTCGCCCCGCAGCGGCAGCCGCACGCCGGCCTCCAGCCGCCCGTCCGCCGGCGTGCCATGGCAGACGCTCTGGGCTGCGCACAGCGGCATCGCCGCCACGAGGACGCCGGAAGCGAGCGCGCGGGCGAGGCCCCGCTTCCTGCACGCCCCGGATGACGTCCCGTCGTCGGCCATGCGGGCATCCTACCCGCCAGACAGCGCCTCCAGCACCTCGGGATTCCCGGCGTAGCGCAGGCGCACGGCAGCAACGTCGGCCTCCACCGTCTCGCAGCACAGCCGCGTCATCTCGCCGGCGACCTCGCGGTCGCGCTCCGACCCGTCGCCGCCGAACTCCCCGGAGAGGTGCACGCACGCGGCCAGGCGCTGCGCCACTTCGCGTGCGTCCCTGGGCAGATGCGGGACGCCGTCGACGGGGGTGTTGCGGTGTCCAGGCACGCCGCCCGCGCAGGCCGCCAGCAGCAGCGCGGCCGCCGGCCCCCATGCCGCTACGGGATGCCCGCTGCGGGTCCGGCCCGCCGTTCCGGTCGATGACGCCATCGGTCCTCCCCGGGATGAGCGAGACGGGCAGCTTCGCGGTTCCCCGCCGGGCCGGCAATCCATCCGCTCGCAGGACCGCGCTCGCGCGCGACCGTCGCGGGCATCCCGCGTCGCGTCGGTCGGCCGGGCGCGATGCTCACCCCCGCAGCGTCGCCCCGCCGTCGACGTAGAGGTCCTGCATCGCGATGTGGCCGGCCTGCTCCGAGAGCAGGAACATCGTGGCGTGGGCGATGTCCTCCGGCTCGGCCAGCTTGCCGAGCGGGATGCCGCTCTTGAAGGTCTCGAGCGTGCCGGCGATCACCCGCGCCTCGCCCTGGTCGTCGGCCCACATGCCGGTCTGCATCGGCGTGCGCGTGGAGCCGGGCGCGACGAGGTTGCAGCGAACGCCCAGCGGCGCGAGTTCCAGCCCGAGGCAGCGCACGAACATCGTCGCCGCGGCCTTGGACGCGGCATAGGCCGACATCGCGTGGCGCGGGATGCCGGCGGCGTTGGAGCCGACGACGACCAGCGCACCACGACGCCGCGGCGCCATGACCCGGGCCAGCGCGCGGCCGACGTGGAACACGCCGTCGGCGTTGACCGCGAAGGTGCGCCGCCATTCGGCGTCGCTGGTTTCCAGCACGGTCGTGGTCGACAGCACGCCGGCGACGTGCGCGGCGAGGTCGATCGGACCGAGTTCGGCCTCGATCCGCGCGACCAGCGCATCGACCGCGGCGGCATCGGTGACGTCGAGCGCGAAGGCGTGCGCCGGCGCGGCCCCGGGAACGTCGGCGATGGCCGGCGTCCGCACGTCGGTCGCGACCACGGTCGCGCCGCTGGCGCGCAGCAGCGCGACGACCGCGGCGCCGATGCCGCCGGCGGCGCCGGTGACCAGCGCGATCCTGCCGTCGAAGCCTGTGAGTTGCATGTCGGTCTCTCCGCAATATGTCTTCATAGGAGCACGCTTGCGCGCGATGTTCTGTCCATCCGCGCCGTGCAGAAAAGGCATCGCGCGCAAGCGCGCGCCTACACGCGCCTGTCGAACGCCGCGAGCCGCGCGTCGAGCAGCGGCGCGATCGCGGCGGTGGCGTCGCGGCCGGTCAGCTCGCCGTGCCTGAACGGCAGTTCGACCGCCTCGACCCGCGCCGCGTGCGCCTGCCACAGCGCGGACTGCAGCTGCGGCCGGTCGGCATGGTCGTGGCCGGCGCGCACGTGCAGCAGCGTGCCGTCGTAGCGGGCGTGGTGGTGCCGGCGCACGAGGCGGTTGGTGTCGGTCACCGCGCGCACCACGCCGTCGAGCACCGCGGCCGGCAGGTTGCCGAGCGCGCTGTCGCCGCGGCGCAGGAAGTCGACGATCGCCTCGCGGCTGCGCAGGTCGGGATAGCGATCCGGGTCGTAGCCGGCGATCGCCAGCAGCGCGCGCAGCGCATCGACGGCGTCGGGCTCGGGTTCGGCGCGCCAGCACTCGGCGGGATAGGCGTCGAGCAGCGCGAGCACGCCGACCTCGCGGCCCAGCGCGCGCAGCCGCACCGCCATCGCCTGGGCGAGGATGCCGCCGACCGACCACCCCAGCAGGTGCAGCGGGCCGTCGGGCTGCAGCGCGGCGGCGCGCCGTGCGTAGTCGTCGGCCAGTGCGACGATGCTGCCCGGCAGCGGCTGCGCGAGGTCCAGCGCCGGCGACTGCAGGCCGTGCACGTCGCGGCGCGGCCGCAGCGCGCGCGCCAGTTCGCGGTAGCACCAGGCGATGCCGCCGGCCGGGTGCACGACGAACAAGGGGGCAAGCGCGAGGGGCGCCAGCGCCGCCTCGCCGCGCGCCAGCGCGATGGTCGGGCCGAGGCCGTGGTCGGGCGTCGCGTCGTCGGCGTCGAGCAGCGCGGCGATGCCGGCCACGGTCGGCGTGGCGAACAGCGCGCCGAGGCCCGGATCGCGGCCGAAGCGGCGCTGGATCGCCATCAGCAGGTGCACGGCGGACAGCGAGTCGCCGCCGAGCGCGAAGAAATCGCCGTCGCCGCCGACGCGGTCGAGGCCGAGCGCCTCGGCGAACAGCGCGGCGACCGCCTCCTCGGTCGGCGTGCGCGGCGCCACGAACGCCACGGCCTCGAAGGCCGGCGCCGGCAGCGCGCCGCGGTCGAGCTTGCCGTTGGCGGTCACCGGCCAGTCGGCGAGCGCGACGAACGCGGCCGGCACCATGTAGTCGGGCACCTGCGCGGCGACGAAGGCGCGCAGCGCGTCGGCGTCGAAGGCGCCCGCCCCGGCCGGCTGCAGGTAGCCGACCAGCCGGCGGTCGCCGGCGCGGTCCTCGCGCACGATCACCGCGGCCTGCGCGGCACGGCCGCTGGCGACGATCGCGGCCTCGATCTCGCCCAGCTCGATGCGCAGCCCGCGCAGCTTGACCTGGTGGTCGCTGCGGCCGAGGAACTCGACCGCGCCGTCGCCGCGCCAGCGCGCCAGGTCGCCGGTGCGGTAGATCCGCTCCCCGGGCCGGTGCGGGTCGGCGATGAAGCGCTCGGCGGTCAGGTCGTCGCGGCCCAGATACCCCCGCGCGAGCTGCACGCCGCCCAGGTACAGGTCGCCGACCACGCCCGGCGGCAGCGGCCGCATGCGCGCATCGAGCACGTACAGCCGGGTGTTCCAGACCGGGAAGCCGATCGGCACCGGGCGCGAGGTGTCGTCGGCCGACGCCGGCCACCCGCTGACGTCGACCGCGGCCTCGGTCGGCCCGTAGAGGTTGTGCAGCTCGGCGCGCACGGTGCGGTGGAAGCGGTCGCGCAGGTCGGCGTCCAGCGCCTCGCCGCTGCAGAACACCCGGCGCACGGCGAGCCCCTGCGCCTCGGGCGCGGCCAGGAACGCGGCCAGCATCGACGGCACGAAGTGCAGCGTGGTGATGCAGCGCGTGCGGATCAGCCGCGCCAGCGCCACCGGGTCGCGATGCGCGTCGGGCGGCGCGACGTCGAGCACGGCGCCGGCCAGCAGCGGCAGGAAGAACTCCCAGACCGAGACGTCGAAGGTCGCCGGGGTCTTCTGCAGGATGCGGTCGGACGCGTCGATCCCGTAGTGGGCGCGCATCCATTCGAGCCGGTTGACGATCGCGCGGTGCTCGACCACGACGCCCTTGGGCTCGCCGGTCGAGCCGGAGGTGTAGATCACGTAGGCCGCGTCGTCGGGCTGCGCGGTGGATGCGAACGGCGCGTCGTCGGCTTCGGACTCGTCGACGCCAGGCCAGTCGGCGGGCGGGAACAGCGCCACGTCGCCGGGCCACAGGCCCGCCGTATCGGCCGCTGCCAGCACGCAGGCCGGCCGTGCCGAGCGCAGGATCCGCGCCAGACGCTCCTTCGGGTGTGCGAGGTCCAGCGGCAGGTAGGCGCCGCCGGCGCGCAGCACCGCGACCAGCGCGATGACGAGTTCGAGCGAGCGCGGCAGCGCGACCGCGACCACGCCGTCGCGGCCGACCCCGCGCGCCTGCAGTGCGCGCGCCAGCGCGCGGGTGCGGCGGTCGAGTTCGGCGTAAGTCAGCGTGGCGTCGCCGAAGGCCAGCGCCGGCGCCTCCGGCGTCGCCGCCATGCCCGCCTCGATCAGCGCGGCCAGCGTGGTGTCGGGCACCGGGTGCGCGGTGGCGTTGAAGTCGATCAGCGTGCGCCGCGCCTCGCCGGGCGTGGCGAGCGGGATGTCGTCGATGCCGTCCGCCGTGCAGGCCGCGGCGAGGAAGGCCTGCAGCCGCTCGGCATGCGCGGCGACATCGTCGGCGGTGTACAGATCGGGATGGGCCTCGAACTCCAGGTCCAGCGCGCTCGTGCCGTCGCCGCGGAAGCCGATCGTGACGTCGTCGATCGGCCCGGTGCCGAGGATCTCCAGGCGCACCTGCGCGCCGGACAGCCGCGGCGGCCGGTAGAACGGCTGCACGTTGACCAGCGGGCCGTGCAGCCGGCGCTGGCCGCCGATCAGGCCGAGGTCGCGGCGCAGCTGCTCGCCGCGGTAGCGGCCGTGGCGGCGGCCGCGCACCAGCGCGCGCGCGATCGCCTGCACGTACTCGGCCAGCGAGGCGCCGGGCATCGCCGGCGCGCGCAGCGGCAGCACGTTCATCACCATCGCCGGCACCCGCGCCGAGGCGCTGCCGAGGCGCCCCATGTACGGCACGCCGATCACCGCCTCGGCCTGTCCGGCCATGCGCCGGCAGTACTCGACGGTCAGGGCGGTCAGCAGGTCGGGCCAGGGCTGTTCGAGCCGCTGCGCCAGCGCGAGCAGGTCCGTCCGCAATGGCGCGTCGAGCGCGACGCTCAGCCGGTGGCAGCCATGCGCGGCCGGCGCGAAACCGGCGCCCAGGCCGGACACGGCCGGCAGGCCGGCCAGGGCCTCGCGCCAGTACGCGGCGTCCCTGGCGCGCTTGTCCGACGCCGCGTAGGCGGCGTCCTCGGCGATCACGCCATCGAGCGATGCGAACGGCGCGCCGGCCTCGCCTTCGCCGCGCGACGCGCCGTACAAGATGAGCGCGCGCTCGGTCAGCAGCGCCATGCCGTAGCCGTCGGTCGCGAGATGGTGCACGCGCAGGTACCAGGCGAAGCGCGCGTCGCCGAGGACGTACAGGCGCTGCAGCGCGAGGCGGTCGCGCGCCGGGTCGACCGGGGTGTCGCGGTCGTGGCGCATCGCGGTGCGCGCGGCGTTCTCCGGGTCGGCCTCGTGCGACAGGTCGACGACCTCCAGCCGCGGCAGGTGCTCGGGGTCGACGCGCTGGCGCGGGCCGCCGGCGGTGTCGCGCATGCGCAGCGATAGCGCCGGCGCCTCGGCGGCGGCGCGTTCGGCTGCGCGCACGAACGCCGGCACGTCGAGCGCGCCGTCGATCCACAGCGCGTGCGCGGTGTTGAACGCCGGGTTGTCGGGCGCCAGCCGCTGCGCGTACCACAGGCCCGACTGCGCCTCGGTCAGCGGCCGGTCGGGCGCCGCCGACGCATCCGCCTGCTCCTGGGTCGCCTGCTCGCGCGCCGCCCCCGACATCAGCCGGTCTTCTGCTGCAGGTCCCGCACCACGCCCCACCAGCCGGCCAGCGTGGTGTGCTCGGCCAGCTGCGAGAACTCCAGCGGCAGGCCGGTCTCGCCCCACGTCATCACCAGGCCGAGCACGCGCATCGAGTCCAGGCCCAGGTCCATCAGGTCGTCGTCGTCGCCGATGTCCTCGGGCGCCTCGCCGAGCTGCTTGGCGATGTCGGCGCGCATGCGCTCGAGGGTCAGGGGTTCGCTCATTGCAGGGCTTCCAGGATCCGGTCGGTCGTCAGCGGAACGCCGCAGGTGCGGGCGATCCAGTGCAGCGCCATGTCGTGGTCGGCGCGGGAGAAATCGGCGACGGCGTCGGCGGCGACAAACGGTTGGATGTCGCGCTGGAACGCCTCGGTCGCGGTCGAGAGCACGCCGATGTGGGCGTAGACGCCGGCGATCAGCAGCTGGTCGCGGCCGCGCGCGCGCATCAGCGCGTCCAGGTTGCTGCGCTGGAACGCGCTGTAGCGGTGCTTGACCAGCACGTGGTCGCCGGCGGCCGGCGCCAGCGCATCGACGATCGCCTCGTGCTCGTGGCTGGCGCGCATGCCCGGCCCCCACAGGTCGGCCTGCAGGCCGCGGTCGCGTCGGTCCTGGTCGCCGCGCTGGGCGGTGTAGAACACCGGGATGCCGAGCGCGCGCGCGTGCGCGAGCAGCCGCGCGAGGTGGGCGATCGCCGGCGCGATCGGCGCGGCTTGCGCATCGTAGGCGGCCAGGAAGTAGCGCTGCATGTCGTGCACCAGCAGCGCGATGCGGCCGGTCTGCGGCGTCCACGGCGCGCGCGGCGCCGGCAGGTCGGTGGCGACCGGCAGCGGGTACGGCGCGATCCTCGGCAGTCCCATCAGGAGGCCTCCTGTCCGGAAAGGAACCGTTCTCGCAGCTGCGCGCGCAGCTCGCGGCGGCTGACCTTGCCGACGGCGGTGGTGCCGAAGGCGTCCACGAACACGATCTGGTCCGGCACCTTGAACGCCGCCAGCCCGCGGCCGCGCACCCAGGCCTTCAGCTCGGCCGGGCGCGGCTTCGCATCGCCGGGAATGACGAACGCGCAGCTGCGCTCGCCGAGGAAGTCGTCGGGGACCGACACCACCGCGGCATCGAACACCTGCGGGTGCGCGAGCAGGTGGTCCTCGATCTCCTCGGCCGAGATCTTCTCGCCGGCGCGGTTGATGTGGTCGGTCGCCCGCCCCTGCACGACGAGATCGCCGCCGGCGGTGCGCTGGACCATGTCGCCGGTGCGGTAGTAGCCGTCGTTGGTGAACGAGCGCGCGTTGGCCGCCGCATCGTTGTGGTAGGCGCGGATGGTGTACGGCCCGCGCGCGAGCAGGTGTCCGGTGACGCCGTCGGGCACCGGATCGCCGTGGTCGTCCACCACCAGCACCTCGTCGTCCGGGCTGATCGGCCGGCCCTGGGTGTGGACCACGATGTCCTCGGGGTCGTCCAGGCGCGTGTAGTTGACCAGCCCCTCGGCCATGCCGAACACCTGCTGCAGCGTGCAGCCCAGGCCGGCGATCACCCGGCGCGCGGCCTCGGGCACCAGCTTGGCGCCGCCGACCTGCACCACGCGCAGGCTCGACAGGTCGTGCGGCGTCTTCGCCGCGGCGTCGGCCCACAGCAGCGCCAGCGGCGGCACCAGGCCGACGCAGGTCACCCGCTCGCGCGCGATCAGCGGGAACGCCGCGTCCGGGCCCGGCCCGGGACTCAGCACCACGCGTGCGCCGGCGTAGAGCGCACCGAAGAAGCCCGGCGAGCTCATCGGGAAGTTGTGCGCGGCCGGCAGCGCGACCAGGTACGCGCTGTCGCGGCCGATCCCGCAGATCGCGTTGCTGGCGCGGAAGCTGTAGATGTAGTCGTCGTGGGTGCGCGGGATCAGCTTCGACAGCCCGGTGCTGCCGCCGGAGATCTGCAGGAACGCGACCGACTGCGGATCGGGATCGCCGGGCAGCGCGCCGCGGTCGCCGTCGAGCGCGTCGAGCGCCGCGAACTCCTGCGCGTCGCCGACGACGAACACGTGCCGCACCGCCGGCACCTCGGCCTGCAGGTCGCGCGCCAGCGTGCGGTAGTCGAAGGTCTCGTAGCGCTCGGCGCAGACGTAGGCGCCGGCCTCGGCGCGGCGCGCGAAGTGCGCGACCTCGGTCAGCCGGTGCGCGGGCAGCGCGTAGACGGGCACCAGTTGCGCGCGGAACAGCGCGCAGACCACGGCGACGAACGCCGGCACGTTGCCCAGTTGCACGACCACCCGGTCGCCCGGCGCCAGACCGCTGGCCAGCAGCCCGGCGGCGATGCGCTCGGCCTCGGCCCACAGCTGCGCATAGGTCCAGCGCACGTCGCCGCCGACCACGGCGACGTCGTCGGCGAAGCGCTGCGCGCGATCGCGCAGGAAGCCGGGGAAGGTCTCGCCGCGCCAATGGCCGGCGGCGCGGTAGCGGGCCACGAAGTCGTCGGGCCAGACCTGGCGCAGCGGCAGGCGGGTGTCGGCGGGTTCGCTCATTCCACTCCTCGATCGGGTCGGGCGGCGCGCACGTCGTCCAGGCCGAGCGCGTTCAGCAGCGCCATGAACTTGGCGGCGGTCTCGTCCACCTCGAGCGCGGGCTGCGAACCCGCCACGATACCCGCCCCCGCGAACAGGCGCATGGCGCGCGCCTGCACGCGCGCGCAGCGGATCGAGACGTACCAGTCGCCGTCGCCGGCGGCGTCGGTCCAGCCGACCGCACCGGCGTAGAAGCCGCGGTCCACCGGTTCCAGCGCACGGATCGCCTCCAGCGCGGGCAGCCGCGGCGTGCCGCAGACCGCGGGGGTCGGGTGCAGCAGGCCGGCGAGCGCGGCCGCGGAGACGGCCGGGTCCTTCAGCGTGCCGGCGATGCGCGTGCCCAGGTGCCACATGGTGGCGGTGGCGTGCAGCGACGGCCGCGCCGGCGCCTGCAGCTGCCGGCACAGCGGCGCCAGCGCGTCGAGGATCGCCTCGACCACGTAGCGGTGCTCGTCGTGGTCCTTGGCCGAGGCCAGCAGCGCCTCGGCGGCGCGGGCGTCCTCGCCGGCGTCGGCGCAGCGGCGCGCGGAGCCGGCCAGCGGATGCGAGGCGACCGCCTCGCCGCGGCGCGACACCAGCAGTTCGGGCGTGGCGCCCACCAGCCAGGCCGGCGCCTCGCCGGCGGCGACCGGCAGCGGCGCCACGTAGGTGGTGACGCTGGCGTCCTCGCCCAGCCGCGCGGCCAGGGTGCGCGGGTCGACCTCCGCGCGCGCCTGCAGGCGCAGGCTGCGCGCCAGCACCACCTTGCGCAGCGGCGACGGCCCGGCCGCCTCGCGCAGGCGCTCGACGCAGCGGGCCACGGCCGCGGCATAGTCGCCGGCGGCGGGCTCGGCGACGGCGTCGCCGGCGAACGCGGGCCGCGCCGCCGGCGCGGACGGGGCCGGACCCGCCGACAGCCGCGCCGGCTGGTACAGCGCGTCGTCGTGGCGCGGATCGAACGGCAGCGCGCCGACCAGCAGCGCCGGGCCGGGCCTGGGCGCCGCGAAGAAGGCGCGCGCGCGTTCGCCGAGCGTGGCGGCCGGCCCCGCCGGCAGCGCGGCGAGGCGGCCCGTGGCTTCCAGCCGGCGCAGCGGCGCGTGCAGCCGGAACAGCGCGGCGTCCTCCGATCCGTCCGCCGGGCCGGCGGGCTCGGCCGCCGCGGCGGCGCCGGCGTGGAACGATTCGCTCACGGCGCCGCCTCGGCGGGATGCAGGGCGGCGGCCGCGGCGAGCACCAGCAGCACCGCGCCGACCAGCAGGTAGGGCGCGTTCGGCGACCACCGGTAGAGCAGCGTACCGGCCATCGGGCCGACCACCATCCCCAGGCCCTGCACCGAGGCGACGGTGCCGGCGGCGGCGCCCTGCTCGTGCGCCTCCACCGAATCGGCGGTCAGTGCCTGGAACGAGGGGAACACGAAGCCCATGCCGAAGGCGGCGACGCCGTAGGCCGCCAGCAGCTGCCACTGCACGGCCACCAGCGACACCGAGGCGAAGCCGAACGCCGACACCAGCGCGCCCAGGGCGATCCAGCGCGCCGGCGGCACCGACTTCAACCGCATCACCAGCGCCTGCGCGACGATCAGCCCCACGCCCACCGCGGTCAGCGACAGGCCGGCCGCGCGGGCGCCGTCCAGCGGCGACAGCCCGAGGCGGTCGATGGCGAAGAAGCCCACCGCCACCTGCGCGATGGTCACCGACACCATCGCCGCGAACACCGCGTACACCGGCAGCCGCAGGCGGCGGTCGAGCATCGCCAGCACCGGCCGCGGCCCCGAGGCCGGGCGCTGCGGCGGCGGCGCGTCCGGCAGCCGCCACCACAGCGCGATCAGGGACACCAGCGGCAGCAGCGCCGCCAGGTAGAGCGAGACCGCGATGCCGCGGGCGGCGATCCACCCGGCCGCGGCCGGGCCCAGCACCATGCCCAGCGCGTTGGCGGCGCCCAGCCGCGCCATCACCCCGGCGCGCTGGCCCGCCGGCACCGCGTCGGCGACCAGCGCCGAAGCGGTCGGCGGCACCGCGGCGTAGAACAGGCCCACCAGCGCGCGCGTGCCGACCAGCACCGCCACCGAGACCAGCACCGCCGGCGGATGGCGCAGCGCCAGGTCCACGAACACCGCCATGGCGACGTAGACCAGGGCGTAGGCCGCCAGCGCGATCAGCAGCACGCGCTTGCGGCCGATGCGGTCGCTCAGCGCGCCCCAGCGGCGCGCGGCCAGCATCCACAGCACGCCGGCGGCGGTGACCGACAGCCCGGCATGCCACTCGGCCAGGCCCAGCACGCGCACCACCGGGCCGATCACGGCGACGAAGGCCATCATCGCCATCGTCCCCGCGAGCGCGGTGAACACCAGCGCCGGCAGGCCCGGGACGGCGGAGCGCGGGGTGGGGTCGGCAGGCATCGGAATCTCGGACGTACTGGGGGGAGGCCGCGGCGGCCGCCGGCGACGGGCGACGCCCGGCGCGCGAGGCGGGTGGGCGGCAGCCGACGAATGATAACAGGTCTCATTTCCGACCCGATCATCCGCTCCGATCGGGTCGCAGCCTGCTGCCCGTCACATTTTATTGAGAACTATTCGCATTCAACGTATCATTAACAACTAGCCGCCCCGCGGCCGTCCCACATCCCGTCTCCGCCGCCGCCCGAGACGCTCCTCACTCCCAAGGTCGCCGGAAATCCCGCCATGTCCCGTCCTGCCCGCCTCTCCCCTCGCCTGCCCGCGCTCTCCGCCGCCATCGCCCTGGCCCTGTCCGCTCCGCTCGCCGCGCAGACGCCCGCCGCCGGCGAGGACGAGGCGACCACCTTCGACACCGTCCACGTCACCGCCGAGCAGATCGCCCGGCAGGCGCTGGGCACCTCCACCATCACCGCCGAGGACATCGAGCGCCGCCCGCCGGCCAACGACCTGTCCGAGCTGCTGCGCACCATGCCGGGCGTCAACCTGACCGGCAACAGCGCCTCCGGCCAGTACGGCAACAACCGCCAGATCGACCTGCGCGGCATGGGCCCGGAGAACACCCTGATCCTGGTCGACGGCAAGCCGATCGGCTCGCGCGACTCGATCCGCATGGGCCGCAGCGGCGAGCGCAACACCCGCGGCGACACCAACTGGGTGCCGGCCGAGGCGATCGAGCGCATCGACGTGCTGCGCGGCCCGGCCGCGGCCCGCTACGGCTCCGGCGCCGCCGGCGGCGTGGTCAACATCATCACCAAGCGGCCGACCGGCGAGCTGACCGGCTCGCTGAACCTGTACGGCCTGGTCCCCGCCCACGGCGAGGAAGGCGGCAGCCAGCGCGCCGGCGTGCAGCTCAGCGGGCCGCTCACCGAGAACCTGTCGTTCCGCCTGTACGGCAATCTCGCCAAGACCGACGCCGACTCGCTCGACCTCAACGCCGACTACGCCAGCGGCGTCACCCCGCCGGCGGGCCGCGAAGGCGTGCGCAACAAGGACGTCAACGCCCTGCTGCGCTGGGACCTCAACGACGACCACGTGCTCGAGTTCGAGGGCGCGACCAGCCGCCAGGGCAACATCTACGCCGGCGACCGCGCGGTCAGCGGCGGCGGCAGCGACCTGCTGACCGAGCTGGCCAACGCCGGCGTCGAGACCAACCGCATGTACCGCAACACCGCCGCGGTCACCCACCGCGGCCGCTGGGGCGACAACACCTCGCGGCTGTCGCTGGCCTTCGAGGGCACCAACAACAAGCGCCTCAACGAGGGCCTGGCCGGCGCCACGGAGGGCAGCATCAACACCGCCAGCGGCTGGTCCACCTCGCGCCTGCGCAACTACACGCTGGACGGCGAGGTCAACATCCCGACCGTGCTGGGCGGCGTCGACAACATCTGGACGGTCGGCTTCGAGCACCGCGACAGCCGCCTGGAGGACCCGTTCTCGGTCTCGCAGTCGGGCAGCAACGGCGGCGGCATCCCCGGCCTCGACCCGGACCGCGGCGGCGGCAAGTCGGACGCGCAGCTCAGCGCGGTGTTCGTCGAGGACAACATCTACGCCGGCGAGCGCTGGATCGTCACCCCCGGCCTGCGCTTCGACCACCACAGCCAGTTCGGCAACAACGCCAGCCCCAGCCTCAACGTGCAATACGACCTCGGCCACGACGTCAAGCTCAAGGGCGGCGTGGCGCGCGCGTTCAAGGCGCCCAACCTCTACCAGTCCAACCCCAACTACCTCTACTACACCATGGGCAACGGCTGCCCGGACAACTACCCCAGCCTCGGCGCGGGCTGCTACATCCAGGGCAACGCCGACCTCGATCCGGAGACCAGCCTCAACAAGGAGATCGGCGTGGAATGGGCGCCGACCAGCGGCTGGCACGCCTCGCTGACGTACTTCCACAACGACTACGAGGACAAGATCGTCGCCGGCTACATCCCGGTCGGCACCACCGCCGACGGCCGCGCGCGTGTGTTCCAGTGGGAGAACGCCCCCGAGGCGGTGGTGCAGGGCCTGGAGGGCAACGTCAACGTCCCGCTGCTCGGCGCCCGCGGCGAGGTGCTGAAGTGGAACACCAACCTCACCTACATGATCGAGAACGAGAACGAGGAGACCGGCCAGCCGCTGTCGATCATCCCCGAGTACACGGTCAACACCTCGCTCGACTGGCAGGCGACCGAGAACCTCTCGCTGCTGCTGACCGGCACCTTCTACGGCCGCCAGGAACCCGCGACCCTCGACATGAACAACGATCCGCGCTGCGCCGGCACCGAACCGGTCTGCACCGCGCTGACCCCGCGCGGCTCCTACAACCTCTGGGGCCTGAGCGGCCGCTACCGGATCACCCGCACGGTCAGCCTGGGCGCGGGCGTCAACAACCTCTTCGACAAGCGCCTGTTCCGCGAGGCCAACAGCAACGGCGCCGGCGCCGCGACCTACAACGAGCCCGGCCGCTCCTACTTCGTGAGCATGAACATCGGGTTCTGAGGTCCTTCCCGGAGGCGATCCCGCGCCGCCTCCGGGATTGAGAACAAGTCGCATTCACATTACGATGCCCCTCACCAGCTCGTCCGCCCGCCGCGTCCGCGACGACGCCGCGGGCTCGCGGCGTCCAGCCCACGGAGCCCTCGCACCGATGCGCAACCCCTCTCCGCTCCGCGCGCGCCCGCGGCAGGCGTCGCTCTCCGCCTGCATCGCGCTGGCCCTGTCCGCGCCGCTCGCCGCGCAGACGCCGGCCGACGAGGACGAGGCCACCACCTTCGACACCGTCCACGTCACCGCCGAGCAGATCGCCCGGCAGGCGCTGGGCACCTCGATCATCACCCGCGAGGACATCGAGCGCCGCCCGCCGGCCAACGACCTGTCCGAGCTGCTGCGCACCATGCCGGGCGTCAACCTGACCGGCAACAGCGCCTCCGGCCAGTACGGCAACAACCGCCAGATCGACCTGCGCGGCATGGGCCCGGAGAACACCCTGATCCTGATCGACGGCCGCCCCGTCGGCTCGCGCGATTCGATCCGCATGGGCCGCAGCGGCGAGCGCAACACCCGCGGCGACACCAACTGGGTGCCGGCCGAGGCGGTCGAGCGCATCGAGGTGCTGCGCGGACCGGCCGCGGCCCGCTACGGCTCCGGCGCCTCGGGCGGCGTGGTCAACATCATCACCCGGCGCCCGACCGGCGACCTCACCGGCTCGCTCAACCTCTACGGCCAGGTGCCGCAGCACGGCGACGAGGGCGGCAGCCAGCGCGCCGGCGTCACCCTCAGCGGGCCGCTCGCCGAGAACCTGTCGTTCCGCCTGTACGGCAACCTCGCCAGGACCGACGCCGACTCGCTCGACCTCAACGCCGACTACGCCAGCGGCGTCACCCCGCCGGCCGGCCGCGAGGGCGTGCGCAACCAGGACGTCAACGCCCTGCTGCGCTGGGACCTCAGCGACGACCACGTGCTCGAGCTCGAGGGCGCGGCCAGCCGCCAGGGCAACATCTACGCCGGCGACCGCGCGGTGAGCCTGGACGGCACGCCGCTGCTGACCGAACTCGCCGAGGCCGGGGCGGAGACCAACCGCATGTACCGCAACACCGGCGCGCTGACCCACCGCGGCCGCTGGGGCGACAACACCTCGCGGCTGACGGTCTCCTACGAGGCGACCAACAACAAGCGCCTCAACGAAGGCCTGGCCGGCGGCCCGGAGGGCAGCATCGGCAACGCCGACACCTGGTCCACCTCGCGCCTGCGCAACGCCGGCATCGACGGCGAGATCAACCTGCCGACCACGCTGGGCGGCGTCGAGAACGTCTGGACGCTCGGCTTCGAGCACCGCGACAGCCGCCTGGAAGACCCGTACTCGATGTCGCAGTCGGGCGGCAACGGCGGCGGCATCCCCGGCCTCGACCCCGACCGCGGCGGCGGCAAGGCCGACGCGCAGCTCAGCGCCGTCTTCGTCGAGGACAACGTCTACCTCGGCGAGCGCTGGGTCCTGACCCCCGGCCTGCGCTTCGACCACCACAGCCAGTTCGGCAACAACGCCAGCCCCAGCCTCAACGTGCAGTACGCGATCGCCGGCGACGTGAAGCTGAAGGGCGGCGTGGCGCGCGCGTTCAAGGCGCCCAACCTCTACCAGTCCAACCCGAACTACCTGTACTACACCATGGGCTTCGGCTGCCCGGACAACTACCCGAGCCTCGGCCAGGGCTGCTATATCCTCGGCAACCCGGACCTCGACCCCGAGACCAGCCTCAACAAGGAGATCGGCGTGGAGTGGGCGCCGCTCAGCGGCTGGCACGCCTCGCTGACCTGGTTCCACAACGACTACGAGGACAAGATCATCGCCGGCTACGTCCCCGTGGGCACGACGATCGGCGGCACCGCCCGCGTGTTCGAGTGGGAGAACGCGCCCGAGGCGGTGGTGCAGGGCCTGGAGGGCAACGTCAACGTGCCGCTGCTGGGCGATGGCGGCGACGTGCTGAAGTGGAACACCAACGTCACCTACATGATCGAGAACGAGAACGAGGAGACCGGCCAGCCGCTCTCGGTCATCCCCGAGTACACGGTCAACACCTCGCTCGACTGGCAGGCGACGGAGAAGCTGTCGCTGCTGCTGACCGGCACCTTCTACGGCCGCCAGGCGCCGGCGACCCGCGACATGAACAACGACGACCGTTGCAGCGAGGCGGGCGTCGAGGACTGCTCGGCGCTGCGTGCGGTGCGCGATCCCTACAGCGTGTGGGGCCTCAGCGGCCGCTACCGGATCACCGGCACCGTCAGCCTCGGCGCAGGCGTCGTCAACCTGTTCGACAAGCGGCTGTTCCGCGAATCCAACAGCAGCTACGCCGGCGCGGCGACCTACAACGAGCCCGGCCGGACCTACTTCGTCTCGATGAACATCGGCTTCTGACCGCTCCCGAAGGCCCCGCATGACAGCCAACGCCCAGCCATCCATGCGCCTGCGCGCCGCGACCATCGCCGTCGCGGCCGGACTGCTCGCCCTGTCCCCGCTCGCGATGCCGACCGCGTCCGCCCAGCAGCGCAATCCGCAGCAGACCATCGGCGAGACCGTGGCCGACCGCCCCTCGGCGCACTACGCGTTCGAGCGCTTCACCGTCTCCAGCGCCGACGGCAGCCGCACCTGGCGGGTCCAGGTCGCGGTGCCGAAGTCGACGCCGCCGGCGGCGGGCTTCCCGGCGTTCTGGATGCTCGACGGCAACGCCGCGCTGGTCGAGTTCGACGACGCGCTGCTGGCCGAGCTGGCCGCGCAGCCGGAGCCGCAGGTGCTGGTGTTCGTCGGCTACGACAACGAGCTGCGCATCGATTCCGACGCGCGCACCCGCGACTACACGCCGTTCGAGGGCGAGCGGCCGGTCCGCGACGGCACCACCATCGTCGGCGGCGGCGGCGCGGACGCCCTGCTGGAGGCGATCGAGCGCCAGATCCGCCCCGAGGTGCGGAAGCGCGCGGCCACCGACCCGTCCCGGCAGACGCTGTGGGGCCACTCGCTGGCCGGCCTGTTCGCGCTGCACACGCTGTACACCCGCACCGGCGCGTTCGGCACCTACGCCGCCGGCAGCCCGTCGCTGTGGTGGGGCGACGGCGCGATGCTCGGCGCCCCGGAGCGGCGCTTCGCGGCCCACAACGCCGGGCGCCGCGCGCGCGTGCTGCTCGGCCTGGGCGGCGGCGAGCGCGCGCGCAGCGTCGACCACCGCGACCTGTCCGACCCGCGGGTGCAGGTGCACCTGCGCCGGATCGAGGCGGCACCGCCGGACTCCGCGGAGCGGCTGGCGCAGCGCCTGTCGCAGGTCGACGGCCTGGAGGTCGAGTACCGCGAGTTCCCCGGCCTGACCCACGGGCCGATGTTCCGCGCCTCGCTGATGTGGGCGCTGCACGCGATCGCCGGCGTGGCCGACCGCAGCGGCACGCCCAGCCACGCCGGCGGCGTGGACCCGGGGTCATGAACGCGGCCGCGGCGGGCCCCCGCGGCCACGTCGGCGACGTGGCCTATCCGCCGCGCTTCCACCGCGAGCAGACGCCGGTGTGGCTGCACGCCACCGCCGCCGCGCTCGGCTTCGCCGCGCCGGACCTGTCGCGGCCCTACCGCTGGTGCGAGCTGGGCTGCGGCAGCGGGCTGACCGCGCTGGTCGCCGCCGCCTGCAACCCGCTCGGGCGCTTCACCGCCATCGACGTCGATCCCGCGCAGATCGGGCGCGCCCGCGGCATCGCCGAAGCGGCGGGCATCGGCAACGTCGAGTTCGTCGCCGCCGACCTGCGCGAGGCCGCGGCCATCGCCGCCGCCGGCGACGGCGCGCCGTTCGACTTCGTGGTCTCGCACGGCCTGTGGGCCTGGGTGGGCGACGACGTGCGCGAGGCCGCGCTGGCGATCGTGCGCGACCGCCTCGCCCCGGGCGGGCTGGCGCAGATCGGCTACATGAGCCATCCCGGCGCCTCGCCGCTGCAGGCCGCGCACAAGCTGATGCGCGAAGCCGCGCGCCACGCGCAGGGCGATTCCGGGCAGCGCGCCGTCGCCGCGCTCGGCCTGCTGCGGCAGCTGGCCGACGGCGGCGCCGGCTACTTCGCCGAACACCCGGGCGCGGCGCGCCAGCTCGAGGCGATGGAGCGCGAGGCCCCGGAGTACCTCGCCCACGAGTTCCTGGGCGCGCACTGGCAGCCGCAGCACGCGGCCGACACCCTCCGCGCCCTGGCCGGCGCCGGCTGCGCGTTCCTCGGCAGCGCGACGCCGCTGGAGAACATCGACGCGCTGTCGGTGCCCGGCGCGCTGCAGCCGATGCTGCGCGCGATCCCGCCCGGCCCGCTGGCCGAGACCGTGCGCGACCTCGCCCGCAACCAGAGCCTGCGCCGCGACCTCTACCAGCGCGACGCGCGGCCGCTCGACGCCCAGGCGCACCTGGCCGCGCTCGACGCGCTGGTCTTCGCCGCCCTGCCGGGCGCGCCCGCCGATGCCGGCGCGGGCCTGCGGCTGGACACGCGCATCGGCCCGGTCGAGGGTCCGGCCGACTGGTTCGGCCCGGTGCTGCGGGCGCTCGCCGGCGGGCCGCAGTCCTTCGCAGCGCTGCGCCGGCTGCCGCCGTTCGCACAGGCGCCCGGCCTGCTCAACCAGGTGCTGCAGGCGCTGTCGTGGGCGGGGCTGGCGCATCCGCTGCGCACCGACGACGCGGCCGCCGAGGCGACCGCCGGGGCGCTGTCGCGGGCGCTGCCGCCCACGCCGGCGCTGCGGCTGCTGCCGGCCGCCGGCACCGCATGCCCGGAGCCGCGCCGATGACCCGCCCGCGCGCCCCCGCCGCGTTGGCGGTCCGCCGACGGTCAACCGGCCGCGCGCCGGCGCGTTCCCCCGACGGTTCGCCGTCGTGCCGTCTCCGCTTCCCGCCAAGGCAGGCGCGACCGGCCGCCAGGCCCTCGCCGCACCGGTGCCGTCAGGCACGCCCTCCCAGGCTTTCCCTTCCGGGCCGTTCCGGTTCCGGTTCCAACTTCGCAAGGAGTCCGCAATGAAGAGGTCGCGTTCCATCCCCACCCGCCTGCGCGTCAGCGCGCTCGGCCTGGCCCTGTCGCTGGCCGCCGGCTTCGCCGGCGCGCAGGTGTTCGACCAGCCCGACACCGATTTCAAGGGCAGCGTGCGCGCAGCCAGCCCGCTGGTGCTGCCGGGCAGCGAGATCGAGCTGGAAGGCAGCGGCTTCAGGCCCGGCCAGTCGGTCACCCTGCTGCGCGGCGAGACCGTGCTCAATACCCAGCCCTATGTGGCCGACGCCGAGGGCAAGTTCGCCGCCAAGCTGCGGATCCCGGCCGACGCGGCCGCGGGCCTGCACCCGGTGGTCGTCCGCGTCGCCAACCCGGACGCCGCCGCGGTGTTCGAGCTCAAGGTCTCGCAGGAGATTCCCATGTCGGGCCAGGACCGCTTCGAGGTCGCCAGCAACAAGCTCGTGCGCGGCCTCTACCAGTCGGCCTACAGCGCCGCCAGCGACGCGATCTACGTCACCGCCGCGGTCGGCCGCCCGCCGGTCACCGAATCGGAACTGCTGAAGGTCGACCCGGAGACGCTGGAGATCGTCGCCCGCGTCACCCCGGCCAAGGTGCCGGGCCACGACGACGAGCGCGTGTTCGCCGTGTACGGCGTCGGCGTGGACGACACCAACGGCAACGTCTGGGTCACCAACACCCGCGACGACACCGCCGCGGTGTACCGCCAGTCGGACCTGTCGCTGGTCAAGCAGTTCGAGCCCGGCGCGGTGCCGCACGCGCGCGACGTGATCGTCGACGGCCGCCACGGCCGCGCCTACGCCTCGGCCTTCGGCGAGAACGTACTCGCGGCCTTCGACGCCCGCACCCTCGAGACGCTGACGCCCATCGCCATCGAATCCACCCAGCGCGGCGAGCGCTTCAGCCCGATGAGCCTGGCCCTGGACGAGGAAGGCGGCAAGCTTTACACCGTCAGCATGAGTACCGGCGAGGCGGCGGTGATCGACACCACCACCGGCGCGGTCGAGCGCGTGTTCCGCCTGCCCAACGCCGCCGGCGCCTCCGGCGTGGCGGTCGACCCTCGCGGCAAGCGCCTGTACGTGGCCTCCCAGCGCAGTGACAACCTGTTGATCGCCGACCTGGACAGCGGCGAGGTGCTGCACGATGTCTACGTCGGCGCAGGCGCGCTCAACGTCGCCTTCGACGCCGGCTCCGGCCTCGCCTTCGTGCCCAATCGCGTCGCCGGCACGGTGACCGCGGTGAACGCGGACGGCGAGATCGTCGGCAACCTCGACGGCGGCACCTTCCCCAACCACGTCGCCACCGACGGCCGCGGCCACGTGTACGCGGTCAACAAGTCGCGCGGCGAGAACGATCCGAACGGCGACCACATCCGCCGCATCACGCCCAAGGCCCGCTGAGCGGCCGTGCCGCAACGGCCCCGGGGCAGCCCCGGGGCCGTCGCCCTTAGAATGACCCCCCGCCGGCAGGACGCCCGTCCTGCCGGCGCTCCATCCGCCATCTGGATCCGCCGATGTCCGAGCGTCCGTCCCCCCGCTTCCTCCTCGCCGCCAGCGCCCTCGCTCTCGCCCTGGCGGCCTGCTCGCCGGCGCCGCAGCCGGCCCAGTCCGGCGCCGCCGCGCCGGCCCGGCCCGGCGCGGCCGGCGACGCCGCGCCCGTCGCCCTGCCCGAAGGCTGGCGCCGCCTCACCGGCGACGAAGTGCCGGCCGAGCCCGACGCGCCGAAGCGCCTGCCCGCGACCGTGCGCTCCGACGACGGCGTCGAGGTCACCGTGGCCGACAGCGCGCGCACCATCGTCGGCGGCGACGACGTGATCGCGGTGATGGAGGCGCTCGGCCTGGGCGACCACGTCTACGCCGCGCCGACCAACGCCGCCACGCCCGCGGGGCAGGCGGCGCCGAAGCACTTCCTGTTCAACCGCACCACCGGCACCGAGGGCGTGCTCAGCCTCGACGGCACGCTGTTCGTGGGCAACAGCCTGCGCCGCCACACCGACCTCTCCGTCAAGCTGCGCGACGCCGGCCTGCCGTCGGTGATCGTCGACGACCTGCAGCCCGCGCCCGACAAGGTGCGCAAGACCGCGGCCGCGTTCGGCGCGGCGGAGGCCGGCGAGCGCCTGGCCGGGCGCGTGCAGGCCCAGCTCGACGAGGCCGCGCGGATCGCGCGGGGCCACCCGCGGCGGCCGCGGGTGATCCACGTCTCGGCGACCGGCGCCGGCGGCCAGCCCACCGTGGGCGGCGTCGACACCGCCGCCGCCGGGCTGATCCGGCTGGCCGGCGGCGACAACATCGGCGACGCCGCCGGCGTGTCCGACTACTCCGTGCTGAGCCAGGAAGGCGTGGTGGCCGCCGCGCCCGAGGTGATCCTGCTGAGCGAGAACGACCTGCGCCTGTTCGGCGGGCCGGACGCGCTGTGGAACCACTACCCCACCCTGCGGCAGACGCCCGCCGGCGAGGCCGGGCGCGTGTGGGTGATGCCCGACGTGCAGCTCAAGTACACCAGCGTCGCCTCCGGCGCCGGCGCGATCGCCCTGGCGCAGGCGCTGGCCGCGCTCGCGGGCGAGGCGCCTTGAGCCCGACGCCGTCCCCGCCCGCACCGGCCGTCGCCCGCCCCCGCCGCGCGGCCGCCCGGCGGCTGGCGGTGCCGCTGGCGCTGTTCGCGCTGCTGGCGGGGATCGTGCTGTCGTTCGGCATCGGGCCGCTCAAGGTGCCGCCGGGCGACGTGCTGCACGCCATCGGCGCGCAGCTCGGCCTGGTCGCGCCGGGCGACCTCGGCGCCCGCGAGCTGTCGGTGGTCTGGAACCTGCGCATCCCGCGCGCGCTGCTGGGCGCGCTGGTCGGCGCCAGCCTGGCGCTGGCCGGCGCCAGCCTGCAGGGACTGTTCGGCAACCCGCTGGCCGACCCGGGCATCGTCGGCGTGACCCAGGGCGCGGCGCTCGGCGCGGTGGCGGCCATCGTGCTCGGCTTCTCCGCGTTCGGCCACTGGACGATCCCGCTGGCGGCGTTCGCCGGCGGCGCCCTGGCGACCACGCTGATCTACTTCCTCGCCCGGCCCGGGCGCGGCGAAGGCACCGCGACCCTCCTGCTGGTGGGCATCGCCATCGGCGCCGGCTGCTCGGCGGGAATCGGCCTGCTGACCTACATCGCCCAGAGCAACGAACTGCAGACGCTCGTGTTCTGGCAGATGGGCTCGCTGGCGCGGGTGGGCTGGAGCGACCTCGCGGCCGCCGCGCCGGTGTTCGCCGTCGGCGTGACCGCGCTGCTGACCATGGCCACGCCGCTGGACATGCTGGCGCTGGGCGAGCGGCAGGCGCGCCACATCGGCCTGGACGTGCGCAGCGCGCGCCTGCGCCTGATCGCCTTCAGCGCGCTGCTGGTCGGCTCCGCGGTGGCCTTCGCCGGCTCGATCGGCTTCGTCGGCCTGGTGGTGCCGCACGTGGTGCGGCTGATCGTCGGCCCGGGCCACCGCCTGCTGCTGCCGCTGTCGGCGCTGCTCGGCGCCCTGCTGGTGGTGCTGGCCGACACCGCCGCGCGCACGCTCGACCCGCCCTCCGAGATCCCGCTGGGGCTGTTCACCGCCGCGCTGGGCGCGCCGTTCTTCCTCTGGCTGGTGCTGCGGCGCAAGCCGCGGGGCGCGCCGTGAGCGCCGACACCGCGCTGGCGCTGGAGCAGGCCTCGCTGGTCATCGACGGCCGCACGATCCTCGACCGCGTCGACCTGCGCTTCGTCGCGGGCAGCCTCACCGCCCTGGTCGGGCCCAACGGCGCCGGCAAGTCCTCGCTGCTGTCGCTGGCCGCCGGCGACCGCAGCCCCGCCCACGGCCGGGTGCTGCTCGGCGGCCGGCCGATCCGCGACTGGAAGGTGCGCGCGCTGGCGCGCGAGCGCGCGGTGATGCCGCAGGACCACGCCGTGCGCTTCGGCTTCCCGGTGCGCGAGGTGGTCGCCATGGGCCGGCTGCCGCATCCCGCCGACCCGGCGCAGGACGAGGCCATCGTGGAGGCGGCGCTGTCCACCGCCGACCTGCTGGCGCTGGCCGAGCGCGACGTGCAGACGCTGTCCGGCGGCGAGGCCGCGCGCACCGCCTTCGCGCGGGTGCTGGCGCAGCGCACGCCGGTGCTGCTGCTCGACGAGCCGACCGCCGCGCTCGACCTGCGCCACCAGGAGCGCGTGCTGCGCCACGCCCGCGCGCTCGCCGACGGCGGCGTGTGCGTGATCGCGGTGCTGCACGACCTCAACCTCGCTTCCGCGCACGCCGACCGCATCGTCGTCCTCGACCACGGCCGCGTGGCCGCCGACGGCACCCCGCGCGAGGTGCTGGTGCGCAGCGTCATCGAACCGGTGTACCGGCAGCCGGTGCAGGTGATCGACCACCCCACCCGCCACGTCCCGCTGGTGGTCACCGACGACCCGCGCGACCCGGACTGAGCGCACGCCCCCGGCGCGATGTCGCCCTAGCCCGGCTGCAGCTGCCGGGCGACGTAGTCCAGCAGCGCGCTCACCCGCCGCGCGGGGCGCTGTGCGGCCGGGTAGACCGCGTACAGGTTGATCTCGCCGATGGCGTAGTCCTCCAGCACCGCCTGCAGGCGCCCGGCGCGCAGGTCGGCCTCCACGTCCCAGCTCGCCTTCAGCACCGTGCCCACGCCCTCCAGCGCCCACTGCCGCAGCAGCCCGCCGTCGTTGGCGGTGCGGTCGCCGTCGACCCGGACCGCGAACTCGCGCCCGCCCTCCTGGAAGCGCCAGTTGGACTGCGGCGCGCCGGGGCGGTCCAGCACCAGGCAGTTCAGCGCGGCCAGCTCGCGCGGGTGGCGCGGCCGGCCCACGCGCCGCCAGTACGCGGGCGTGGCGCACACCACGCGCGCGCCGCGCAGCAGCAGGCGCGAGCGCAGCCGCGAGTCCTGCAGCGGCCCGGTGCGCACGCCGATGTCGTAGCCGCCCTCGACCAGGTCCATCACCCCGTCGCTCAGGGTCAGCGACAGGCGGATGCCGGGATGCAGGGCGACGAAGCGGTCCAGGATCGCCGACAGCCGGTTGCGTCCGAAGTCGTGGGTGGCGGTGATGCGGATGCCGCCCTGCAGCGTGTCGCGCTCGGCCACGCCGTGCATGGCCTCGTCGAGTTCGCCGAGGATGCGCCGGCAGTCGGCGAGGAAGCGCTCGCCCTCGGGCGTGAGCGACAGCCGGCGCGTGGTGCGGCTGACCAGCGGCACGCCCAGCCGCGCCTCCAGCCGCTGCAGGGCGGTGGTCACCGTCGACGGCGAGACCGCCCACGCGCGGGCCACCGCGCTGAGACTGCCGCGCTCGGCGATCGCGACGAAGGCGCGCAGGGTGTCGAGCTGATCCATTGTTCGATCCAGTCGAAAGGTATTTTCAGCAAGCCGGCCATTGTTGCGCCGCAAACAACATATCATCGGGCCACGACCCCGATCCGGAGCAGTCCCCATGCGCACGCGCCGCGATTTCCTCGCCACCTCCTCCCTCGCCGCCGCCGGCCTCGCCCTCGCGCCGCTGGCGGCCTGCAGCCGCGAGACCGCCGCACCGGGCGCCCCCGCCGCGGGCGCTGCGCCCACGGCGCCCGCGCCATCCCCGGCCGCCGCACCCGCCGCCGGGGCGCTGCTCGCCCGCGCCATCCCCGCCAGCGGCGAGCAGGTGCCGGTGATCGGCGCCGGCACCTCCGGCAGCTACGAGACCGCGCTGGGCTCGGCCGAGTACAACACGCTGAAGGAGACCATCCGCGTGTTCTTCGAGGGCGGCGGCACGCTGTTCGACACCTCGCCCAACTATTCCAACGCCGACGAGGTGCTCGGCGCGCTGCTGGCCGAAGGCGGCTGGCGCGACCGCTGCTTCCTGGCCACCAAGATCGCCGCCGACGACCGCGCCGCGATCGAGGCGCAATGGGCGGAGAGCAAGCGCCGCCTGCGCACCGACCGCGTCGAGCTGCTGCAGGTCCACAACCTACGCGCCTGGCAGATCGCGCTGCCCTACGCGCGCGAGCTGAAGGAGCAGGGCGCGACGAAGTACATCGGCCTGACCCACTACGTCGAGAGCGGGCATGCCGAGCTGGAGCGGCTGATGCGCGCGGAGAAGCCGGACTTCATCCAGGTCAACTATTCGATCAACGCGCCGCAGGCGGCGCGCTCGCTGCTGCCGGCCGCGCAGGAACTGGGCGTGGCGGTGCTGATCAACCGCGTCTTCGACGACGGCAAGCTGTTCGCCGCCGTGCAGGGCAAGGAACTGCCCGGCTGGGCGGCGGAACTGGGCATCTCGTCGTGGGCGCAGCTGTTCCTGAAGTTCGCGATCAGCCACCCGGCGGTGACCGCGGTGATCCCCGCCACCGGCAAGCCCGACCGCCAGGCCGACAACCTTCGTGCCGGCACCGGCGAGCTGCTGAGCCAGGCGCAGCAGGACGAGCTGGTCGCGCTGTTCGGCTGACCGGAGGCGCCGATGGCCCGCAGCCCGCTCGACCGCATCGCCGCCGCCTTCGACGTCGGGCGGGACGAAGCCGGCGCGGTCGCCGCCGGCTTCGCGATGTTCTTCCTGCTCTTCGCCGGCTACTTCATGCTGCGGCCGGTGCGCGAGACGATGGGCATCGCCGGCGGTGTGGACAACCTGCAATGGCTGTTCACCGGCACCTTCCTCGCCACGCTGGCGGCGATGCCGCTGTTCGGGTGGATCGCCGGCCGCGTGCAGCGCCGGCGCATCCTGTACTGGGTCTACGGCTTCTTCGCCAGCAACCTGCTGGTCTTCGGCGCCAGCTTCCTGGTGCAGCCGGACAACGTGTGGATCGCGCGCACGTTCTACATCTGGCTGTCGGTGTTCAACCTGATCGCGATCTCGGTGGCGTGGAGCGTGCTGGTCGACGTGTTCTCCGCCGCGCAGGGCAAGCGCCTGTTCGCGCTGATGGCCGCCGGCGCGAGCCTGGGCGGCCTGGTCGGCCCGCTGGCGGGGATCTTCCTGGTCGGGCCGATCGGCCATGCCGGGCTGATCCTGCTGTCGGCGGTCCTGCTGATGGCCTCGGCGGCGATGGCCTGGACCATCCAGCGCTGGCGCGAGCGCCATCCGCTGGCCCCGGACGAGGCGCGGCAGCGGCAACAACCACTCGGCGGCCACCCGTTCGCCGGCGCCACCGAGGTGCTGCGCTCGCCCTACCTGCTCGGCATCGCCCTGTTCGTGCTGTTCCTGGCCAGCGTCAGCACCTTCCTCTACTTCGAGCAGGCGCGCCTGGTGGAGGCCGCCTACCCCGACCGCACCGACCAGACCCGGGTGTTCGGCCTCATCGACACCGTCGTGCAGACCCTGTCGATCCTCGCTCAGCTGTTCGTCACCGGCCGCATCGCCGGCCGGCTGGGCGTGGGCGTGCTGCTGGTGCTGGTGCCGCTGGTCACCGCCGCCGGCTTCCTGTGGCTGGCCTTCGCCCCGACCTTCGCCGTGCTGGCGGTGGTGATGGTGGTGCGCCGCGCCGGCGAGTACGCCTTCGTGCGGCCCGGCCGCGAGATGCTGTATTCGGTGGTCGCGCCGGCGGCCAAGTACAAGGCCAAGAACTTCAACGACACCGTGGTCTACCGCGGCGCCGACGCGGTCAGCGGCTGGGTCAAGGCGGGCATCGACGCGATCGCCCAGCAGCCCGCGCTGGCGATGCTGGTCGGCGCCGGCATCGCGCTGGGCTGGGCGTTCAACGGCGGCGCGCTCGCGCGCGCGCACCGCCGCGCCGAGACGCCGGAGCCGACCACCCAGCCTCTGTAGCGGCGCGCTCGCTCGATGGGCTTCCCCCGGCGACCCAGGTCGCGCGCCAGCGCGCTCCTACAGAACCACCACACCCCCTGTAGGAGCGCGCTCGCGCGCGACAGGGCTTTCCCCACGCCCTGGTCGCGAAGCGAAGCGCCCCGTGCCCGAACCCGCCTGCAGACCTCAGCGCGCCACGCGCTGGCTGAAGGCCACGCTGCCCAGGATCAGCGCGCCGGCCAGCGCCATCGACCAGGTCAGCGGCTCGTCCAGCAGCAGCCACGCCCAGCCGACGCCGAACAGCGGCACCAGATAGGTGACGGTGGAAGCGCGGCCGGCGCCGATGCGGGCGATCAGGCGGTAGTACATGACGAAGGCGATGCCCGTGCACAGCACGCCCAGCGCCGCCGCCGACAGCCAGGACAGTGCGGGCACGGGCCGCGCCGGCCACGTGGCGACGGCCAGCGGCAGCAGCAGCAGCGCGGCGCAGCCCAGCGTCGCCGCGGCCACCGCCGCCGGCGGCAGGCCGGTCAGGTGCCGGCGCACCAGGTTGATGCCGACGCCGTAGAGCAGCGACGCGGTCGCGCCCGCCGCCACTGCGCCGCCCACGCTCATGCCGGCCACCTTGCCGCTGGCCAGCACCACCACGCCCGCGAACCCGGCCAGCAGCGCCGCCGCGCGGCGGGTGCCGATCCGCTCGCCGAAGAACAGCGCGCCCACCAGCGCGGTGAACAGCACCGTCATCGCGTTGGCGATGGCGCCGATGCCGGCCGGCGCGCGCTGCGCCGCCCACGCGAACAGCACGAAGGGCAGCGCCGAGTTGATCGCGCCGATCAGCGCCAGCTTCGGCCACAGCGCCGGCGGGAACGCGGCGCGGGCGCGCCACAGGAACGGCAGCAGGACGAGCGATCCCAGCGCCAGGCGCAGCTCGACCAGCGGCACCGGGCCGAAGTCGTCGGCGGCCACGCGCATGAAGAGGAAGGACGCGCCCCAGATGGCGCCCAGCAGGCCCAGTTCCAGCGCCACGCCGCGCTCCTGGCCGGTGCCGGCCGGGGCGGCCGCCTGCACGGATGCGTTCATGGCACGAGCCTCGCTTGGGGGAGCGTCCATTCTGCCGCTGGTGCCGCGGCCCGCAAGCGCGTAGTTTGGCGGTCAGGCACGAATCTGGCTCGTGGCAGGATGGCGCTTCGCTCGGACTGGCTGTCGGCGCTCGCCGCGTTCGAATCGGCGGCGCGCCACCAGAACTTCGCCCACGCGGCGGAGGAACTGCACCTGACCCCGAGCGCGGTCAGCCATCACGTGCGCAAGCTGGAGGCGCGGCTGGGCGTGCCGCTGTTCCGCCGCCACGCGCGCGGCGTCGCGCTGACCGCGGAGGGCCGCCGCCTGGCCGATACCGCGGGCGGCGCGATCAACGACCTCGACGCGGTGATGCGCGACCTGCGCGCCGGGCTCGACGACCGCCACACGGTGCACCTGACCACCCTGCACTCCTTCGCCTTCGCCTGGCTGGTGCCCCGACTGCCGGACCTGGCCGCACGGCACCCGGACATCCGCCTGCGCGTGGACACCGGCTTCGCGCTCACCCGCTTCGACGAGGCCGGCCCCGACCTGGGCATCCGCTTCGGCCCGGGCCACTGGCCGGGACTGACCACGCACCTGCTGCTGGAGGAAGCGCTGTTCCCGGTCGCCTCGCCGCGGCTGCCGGGCATCGGGGACATCCGCGGGCCCGGCGACATCCCCCGCTTCCCGCTGGTCGCCGACCTGTCGCACCTGGGCTGGCACGACTGGCTGCGCGGCAACGGCGTGCGCGGGGCCGACATCGCACCGCGCTTCGTCTTCAGCGACAGCACCGACATGCTGGAAGCCGCCGCGCAGGGCCTGGGCGTGGCGCTCGCGCGCGAGCACGTGGTCACCCCCTGGCTCGGGGACGGGCGGCTGGTGCGACTGCCGGGCCCGGCCATCGCCGGCCGCTACGCCTACCACGTGGTCTATCCCTCGCACCGGCGCCCGCGCCCGGCCGCGCGCCGGGTCGCCGACTGGCTGTTGTCGCTGCCGCCGGGCTGACATGCCCGCGACCGTCGCGGTCGTGGATAATGCGCGCCCCCGCGCCGCGCCCGACCATGACCCCGACCGCCAAGGCCCACTGGCAGATCCACGCCTGCGTGCTGCTGTGGGGCTTCACCGCGATCCTGGGCAAGCTGATCACCCTGCCGGCGCTGCCGCTGGTGTGGTGGCGGATGCTGCTGGTGGCCGGCGCGCTGCTGCTGTTGCCGCGGATCTGGCGCGGCCTGCGCGCGCTGCCGCGCCGCCTGCGCTGGGCCTACGCCGGGGTCGGCGCACTGGTCGCGCTGCACTGGCTGACCTTCTACGGCGCGGTGAAGCTGGCCAACGCCTCGGTCGCGGCGACGTGCATGGCGCTGGCCACGGTGTTCGTGGCGCTGATCGAGCCCCGGCTGTCCGGCCGCCGCATCTCCTGGCGCGAGCTGGCGCTCGGGGTGGCGGTGCTGCCCGGCGTCGCGCTGGTGGTGGGCGGGGTGCCGGCGGAGATGCGCACCGGGATCGCGGTCGGCGCGCTGTCGGCGCTGTTCGTCGCCCTGTTCGGCTCGCTCAACAAGCGCCTGGTCGACCGCGCCGACCCGCTCACGGTCACCGCCATCGAACTCGGCGCCGGCACGGTCGCGCTGACCCTGCTGTGGCCGCTGGTCGCCCTGCTCGCGCCGTCGCTGGCCGGCGGCTTCGCCGCGCCCGGCGCGCGCGACGCCGGCTACCTGCTGTTGCTGGCCTTCGGCTGCACCCTGCTGCCGTTCGCGCTGTCGCTGGCAGCGCTGCGGCACATGAGCGCGTTCTCGGCGCAGCTGGCGATCAACCTGGAGCCGGTGTACGCGATCGCGCTGGCGATCCTGCTGCTGGGCGAGCAGCGCGAGCTGACCCCGGCCTTCTACGCCGGCGTGGCGATCATCATGGCCGCGGTGCTGGCGCACCCGCTGCTGGAACGGCGCCGCGCGCCGCCGGCGCAGCTGCACCCGGAGAACCTCGCCACCGGCGAGGCCCGCGACCTGATCGAGCCGCGCCCGAACGACTGATCCGCGGCCCCGCGCGCGGGCGGCCGCGCCCGGTGTGACAAACCCGCGCCCGGCGGCGAATCATCCGGGCATGCACATCGCGGATGCCCCCATGGAGATCGTCCCGCCCGCCGACCGCGGCGACGCGCGCGCGTTCGAGGCCCTCCTGCAGCGGCACCGCGGCATCGTGCTCAAGGTGGCCGGCGCCTACGCGCGCGACCGCCACGACCGCGACGACCTGGCGCAGGAGATCGCCGAGCAGCTGTGGCGCGCCTGGCCCGCCTACGACGTCACGCGCAGCAGCGTGCCGACCTGGATGTACCGTATCGCGCTGAACGTGGCGATCTCGCACGCGCGCGGGCGCCGGCGGCACGGCGGCTGGGTGCCCTTCGACGAGCGCCTGCACGACGTCGCCGACGGCGCCGCGGCCGACCACGAGACCCGGCAGCGCGCGCACGCGCTGCGCCGGGCGATCGCCGCGCAGCCGTCGCTCGACCGCGCGCTGCTGCTGCTCTACCTGGAGGAGCGCAGCGTGCGCGAGATCGCCGACGTGCTGGGCCTGAGCGAAAGCAACGTCACCACCCGCATCCACCGCCTCAAGCGACGCATCCGCGAGGACGCCGCCCCGCCCGAGCACGACTGACCGATGGACACGACCATGGAACTCGACGAACTCCGACAGGCCTGGCAGGCGCTGGGCCGGCAGCTCGAACGCCACGACGCGCTGCAGCTGAGGCTGCTCAGGGAACGCAGGCTCGACCGCGCGCGGCGGCACCTGCGGCCGCTGGCCTGGGGGCAGGCGCTGCAGATACTGGTGGGTGCCGGCATGGTGGCGCTCGCCGCCCTGCTGTGGGCCAGCGCCGCGGCGATCCCGGCGGCGATCGCCGCCGGCGTCTGCGTCCACCTCTACGGCCTGGCGACCATCGCCGCGGCGGGCCTGGTGCTGTCGCGCCTGCGCGCCATCGACTATGCCGCGCCGGTGGCCGAGATCGTCGACAGGACCGCCGCGCTGCGCCGCGCCTACGTGGCCAGCGGCATGATCGCCGGCCTGCCGTGGTGGGTGCTGCCGCCGGTGCTGCTGGTGCTCCTGGCCGGCCTGCGCGGCGTCGACCTGGCCGCGCGCGCGCCCTGGCTGGTCTGGCCGTCGCTGGGCCTCGGCGCCTGCGCCCTGCTCGCCTCGTGGGGACTGCATCGCTGGCTGCGCGACCCGCGCCGCGCCGCGCTGCGCGCGCGCCTGGGGGACTTCTTCGCCGGTCCCGCCCTGCGCCGCCACCGGCGCGCGCTGGACGAGGCCGGGCGCATCGGGCGCGAATGAGGCCATGCGCACCCGTCGCGCGGCGCGGACGCCGGAACGCGTGGCGGGCACCCTGCGCCGCCGGCCGCGAGGCCGGACCGCTCCGCCCGGGGCCGCGACGGCGCATCGCGGCACCCGGGCGCGGGGGCGTGCTTCGACATGCATAACGCGCTCTAATGTCCGCCGCGCGAGGAGAGCCGCATGGGCATGAGCGTCGTGGTGGGATCGGTCTTGCTGCTGGCCGTGCTGGCCTGGGCGGTGTTCGCCTACAACCGGCTGGTGCGGCTGCGCAACCAGGTGCGCACGGCCTGGGCCGACATCGACGTGCAGCTCGCCCGGCGCCACGACCTGGTGCCGAATCTGGTCGCCGCGGTGCGCGGCTATGCCGCCCACGAGGCCGCGGTGCTCGACGCGGTCACCGAGCTGCGCGCGCGGGCCGTGGCGCAGCGGGCGCCGGCGGCGCTGGGCGAGGCGGAATCGGCGCTGGAACAGGCGCTGTCGCGCCTGCTGGTGCTGCAGGAGGCCTATCCCGAGCTGAAGGCCAGCGAGAACTTCGCGCGCCTGCAGGCCGACTTGGTCGACGTGGAGGAACACCTGCAGTTCGCGCGCCGCTTCTACAACGGCGCCGTGCGCGAGCTCAACGACGCGGTCCAGCGCGTGCCCGACGTGATCGTCGCGCGCGCGGCCGGCTTTCGCGAGGCCGAGTTCTTCCAGGCCGGCGACGAGGCGCGCCCGGCGCCGGCGGTGGAGCTGGCGCCTTGAGCGCGCGCACGCTGGCCGCCTGCGCGCTGCTGGCGCTGGCCGCCCTCGCCGCGCCGGCCGCCGCGCAGGAGCGCATCCTCGACTTCGACGGCGCCGTCGCGATCCGCGCCGATGGCGGCATGGACGTGGTGGAGACGCTGCGCGTGCGCGCCGAGGGCATGGAGATCCGCCGCGGCATCGTGCGCGAGTTCCCGGTGCGCTACCGCGACCGCCACGGCCACCGCGTGGTGGTCGCGTTCGAGGTGCTGGAGGTGCTGCGCGACGGCCGTCCCGAGCCCTGGTTCACCGAGCGCGCCGGCGACAGCGTGGTGCTGGCCACCGGCGGCGACGCCCTGCTGCCGGTGCCGGCCGACATCACCTACACGCTGCGCTACCGCACCGACCGCCAGCTCGGCTTCTTCGACGAACACGACGAGCTGTACTGGAACGCGATCCCGCTCGGCCGCAGCTTCCCGGTGGAAGCCGGCCGGATCGAAGTGTCGCTGCCGGCGCCGGTGCCGGCCGGGGACCTGCGGCTGGCGACGTACACCGGCCCCTACGGCGCCGCCGGCAACGCGCACGCGCGCGCCGAGGTCGTGGCCCCCGGCACGGCGCGCTGGACGCTCGAGCGCCCGCTGCCGGGCGGCGAGGGCCTGACGCTGGTGCTGGGCTTCCCCAAGGGCATCGTCGCCGAGCCCGGCCTGGCGCGCCGCGCCGGCTGGCTGCTGCGCGACAACCTGCACCTGCTGGTGGCGCTGCTGGGGCTGCTGGCGCTCGCGGCCTACTGCTACGCGCGCTGGCGGCAGGTGGGCCGCGACCCGCCCGCGGGCACCCTGGTGGTGCGCTACGAGCCGCCCGCGGGCCATTCGCCCGGCAGCGCGCGCTACCTGCGGCGCATGGGCCAGGACATGGGCGCCTTCTCCGCCGACCTGCTGGCCAGCGCCGTCGACGGCGCGGTGGAGATCCATCGCGAGGACAGCGGCAAGACCGAGCGCTGGCGCGTGACCGCAGGCCGCGGCGAGGCCTCGACCGCGCCGCAGCGCGCACTGCTCGACGGCCTGCTGGACGAGGGCCCGCTGGAGCTGGACAACGAGCAGGCCGAGCGCATCCAGGAGGCGATCGCGCGCCACCGCAAGGCGCTGGACGCTGCCTACGGCGGGCTGTTCCGGCGCAACGGCGGCAGCATCGCGATCGCCGCCGCCATCGCGCTGGTCGCCGGCCTCGCCGCGTGGGGCATCGGCGCGGCGAACGGCGGCGCACTGCTCTGGCTGTTGCCGTTCGCGGCGGCGATGCTGGCGGTGGTGATCGGCTTCGCGATGGTGGCCGGCGCACCGACGCCCGCAGGGCGGCGCGTGCTGGATGCGCTCGACGGCTTCCAGCGCTACCTGGAGGTCGCCGAGCGCCCGGACCTGGAGCGCCTGGCCGGCCCCGGCGCGGACGGCGAGCCGCCGCTGGACGCGGCGCGCTTCGAGCGCCTGCTGCCGTGGGCGGTCGCGCTGGAGGTCGAGGACGCCTGGACGGCGCGATTCACCTCGGCCGTCGGCGCGGCGGCCGCGGCGGAAGCCGTGGCCGCGATGCCGTGGTACCACGGGCCGCCGGTCTCCGGCCCCGGCGGGCTGGCGCAGGCGCTGGGCCCGGCGCTGAAATCGCAGATCGCCGCCGCCTCGATCCCGCCGCCGGCGCCCGGCAGCAACTCGGGATTCCGCGGCTCGGGCGGCGGCGGCTTCGGCGGCGGCGGATTCTCCGGCGGCGGCGGCGGGGGCGGCGGCATCGGCGGCCGCTAGCGCCGACTCGCGCGCGACGGCGCCTTTCCCCGCGACCCTGTCGCGCGCGAGCGCGCTCCTACAGAAAGCGGGTGCGGCGACCGGCCTGCGGCAATGGCGGCGCATCCTCGCTCCCCGACGGTCGCGTTGCAGACGGCCCCGTAGGAGCGCGCTCGCGCGCGACCGTGCTTTCCCTGCACACCCAAGTCGCGCGCAAGCGCGCTCCTACGGAAGCGGCACGGCGACCGGCTTGCGGCAGCGGCGGCGCACCCTCGCCCCATGACAGCCCAGTCGCGGCCCGCCCCCGTAGGAGCGCGCTCGCGCGCGACAGCGCCTTTCCCCGCGGACCCCGTCGCGCGCGAGCGTACTCCCACAACGCGACGGGGCGCCCGCAGGCGCCCCGTGTCCGACGAACCGGCCCGCGCGCTCAGCGCAGGCTGTAGCCCGAGACCCGCCAGACGCGGTCCTCGTCCAGCCGGAACGAGACCAGCTCGCGCACCGGCTCGGCGTTGTTGGCGAAGCGGGTCGGGAAGGCGACGTTGAGGTACAGCCCCTCGGGGACCTGGCCGCCGGCCTCGAACTGCGAGCGCGAGACCACCGCCTGCCCGCGCTGGCTGGGCGCGCCCAGGCGGTTGCGGTCGCGGTTGATCTCCTGGACGAAGGTGTCCCGCGGGATCAGGCCCTTGACCCGCGCGGTCGCCATGTCCCACACCTCGCCGGCGCGGTTGGCGTCGATCAGCTGCACCACCTGCTGCGCGGCGCGGGTGATCTCGGCGTCCTGGCGCGCCAGCTGCTCGCGCTGCTCGGGGGTGGGCTGCTGCTGCGCGGGCGGCTGCGCCGCCTGCGGCCGGGCCGGCGCGGGTGGCGCCTGCGGCGCCGGCTGCTGCGCGAAGGCGCCGCCCGCCAGGAGCGCGATGGCGGCGCCCAGGGCGACGCGCTTCGAAGTCTTGTGCTGCCTCATGCTGCCTGCTTCCGCTGGGAAAGGGCGGTATCTATCTCACCCCGCGCGCCCGGCCGCAAGCGCCGGGGCGTTCAGGCGGCCGACGCCCGGCGTCGGCCCCGCTCGACGGGCCGCCCCCGCGATGCCCGCGGCGTCCGGGGTCGCGCGGACGGGCCGCCTCGGGCCGGCCTCAGAACGGGATGTCGTCGTCCGAGAAGTCGTCCATCGCCGGCTGCGGCTGCTGCGCGGGGGCCTGCCGGCGCGGCGCGGCCGATTCCTGCCGCGGCGGCCGCGGGGACCGCTCACCGCGCTCGTAGTTGCCGCCGCCACCGCCGCCGCCACCGCCCTCGCCGCGGCCGCCGAGCATCTGCATCTCGTCGGCGATGATGTCGGTGAAGTAGCGCTCCTGGCCGTCCTGGCCGGTGTACTTGTCGTAGCGGATCGAGCCTTCGACGTACACCTGCGAACCCTTGCGCAGGTACTCGCCCGCGATCTCGCCGAGCTTGCCGAAGAAGGTCACCCGGTGCCACTCGGTGCGCTCCTGGGTGTTGCCGTCGCGGTCCTTGCGCACGCTGGTGGTGGCGAGGCTGATCTTGGTCACCGCCATGCCGCTCTGGGTGTACTTGGTTTCGGGATCGTTGCCGAGATTGCCGACCAGGATCGCCTTGTTGATGCCGCGGGCCATTGGGACCGTCCTCGCTGAATGAAGCTGCTGCCTGTGGGCGGGCAGTATACCGACAAGGGGCCCCGCCCCGGCCGCCGCCGGCGCTCGCCGCGGGGTGGGAAAAGGCCGCGCCGCGATGTCGGCCTTCGCGGACCGCCCCGTATAATCGGCGATCCTCAAGCAAGCGCTCACGATGGCCGACGCCGACCGCAAGCCGCCCGCCGACCTCGCCGCGATCCAGACCCTGGCCGCCGACGACATGGCCGCGGTCGACGCCCTGATCCGGCGCCGCCTGGCCTCGGACGTCGTGCTGATCAACCAGGTGGCCGAGCACATCGTCTCGGCCGGCGGCAAGCGCCTGCGGCCGATGCTGGTGGTGCTGGCCGGCCGCGCCTGCGGGGCCGGCGGCCCGGACCACCACCAGCTCGCGGCGATCGTCGAGTTCATCCACACCTCCACCCTGCTGCACGACGACGTGGTCGACGAGTCCGACCTGCGCCGCGGCCGCAGCACCGCCAACGCGATCTGGGGCAACGCCGCCAGCGTGCTGGTCGGCGACTTCCTCTACTCGCGCAGCTTCCAGCTGATGGTCGAGCTGGACTCGATGGAGGTGATGCGCATCCTCGCCGACACCACCAACCGCATCGCCGAAGGCGAGGTGCTGCAGCTGCTGCACGTGCACAACCCGGACACCGACGAGGCCGCCTACCTGCGCGTGATCGAGCGCAAGACCGCGGTGCTGTTCGCCGCCGGCACCCGGCTGGGCGCGCTGGCCGCCGGCGCCGACGCCGCCGTCCAGCAGCGGCTGTACGACTTCGGCATGGAACTGGGCTACGCCTTCCAGATCGCCGACGACGTGCTCGACTACGCGGCCGACGCCGCCGACCTGGGCAAGAACCTGGGCGACGACCTCGCCGAGGGCAAGGCCACGCTGCCGCTGATCCACGCCATCCGCCACGCCGACGCGGCCACCCGCGAGCGCCTGCGCGGCATCGTCGAACGCGGCGACGCCGGCGCCATGCCCGAGGTGCTGGCCGCGATCCGCGTCACCGGCGGCCTGGACTACAGCCGCGAGCGCGCGCTGGCACACGCCGAGGCCGCGCAGCGCGCCCTCGACGGCCTGCCCGGCAATCCCGCGCTGGACGCGCTGCGCGGGTTGGCGCGCTACGCGGTCGAACGCACCTACTGAGCGGCGGCCGGGCGCGCCGGCGCCTCGAAGCGCTCCTCGAAGAAGTCGTCCATCATCCGCCACGCCCGGCGGGCCGAACGCTCGTGGTAGACGCAGCCCGGCGGGCTGGCCGCGTCCTCCTCGGCGAAGCAGTGCACCGCGTCGGCGAAGTTGACGAACTGCCAGTCGGCGTTCGCCGCGTCCATCTCGCGCTGGAAGCCGGCGATGTCCTCCGCGCTGACGCCCCGGTCGGCGGCGCCGTTGAGCACCAGCACCGCCGGCCCGACCTCGCCCCCGGCCGGCAGCGGCGTCGACAGCCCGCCGTGCAGGCTGACCACGCCGGCCAGCGGCGCGCCGTCGCGGGCCAGCTCCAGCACGGTGGTGCCGCCGAAGCAGAAGCCGAACGCGCCCACCCGGCCGGCGTCCACCTCCGGCCGTGCCTGCAACACCTCCAGCGCCTTGCGCGCGCGCTGGCGCAGCAGCGGCCGGTCGGCGCGCAGCGCGGCGGCCACCGGTCCGGCTTCCTCGTCGTTGCGCGGGCGCACGTCGCGGCCGTAGACGTCGGCCACCAGCACCACGTAGTCGTCGCCGGCCGCGCGCCGCGCCTTCTCCACCGCGGAGTCGTTGACCCCGCGCCAGTTCGGCACCATCACCAGGCCCGGCCGCGGGCCGTCGTGGTCGTCGTCGTAGACCAGCACGCCGCGGAAGGTCTCCCCGTCCAGCGTCCACTCCACCGGCTCGGCCTTGGGCGCGGCCAGCGCGGGCGATGCGCCCAGCACGGCGGCGGCGAGACAGGCGCCCATCGTCAGCGTCCGGTTCATGGCGGGTCTCCTCGGGTTCGGGACCCCGAGCTTACGTCGTGACGGACGCGCCGGAGCATCGCGGTCGGCTGAACGCGGGGCAGAGGTCGGTCGCGCGCGAGCGCGCTCCTACGGAGTGGGCGGGTAGGAGCGCGCTCGCGCGCGACCGGGCTCGGGGTCAGGCGATGCCCAGCCCCGGGATCGCGGCGATGGCGTCGGGGTCGAAGCCGCCCAGGCGGGCGAAGTGGCGGCCGCGCTCGGCGTAGTCGCGGTAGGGGCCGAAGCTGGGCGCGCCCGGCGAGAGCAGCAGCACGCCGCCGCCCGCGCCCAGCGCAGAGCGCGCCTCGGCCACCGCGGCATCGAGGTCGGCGGCCTGGCGCAGCGCGAAGCCGGCCTGTGCGGCGGCGTCGCGCAACGCCTCGAAGATGCGCGGGCCGTTCTGGCCCATGGTCACCACGGCGCCCGGCGGGTGCCGCCGCACGTGCTCGGCGAACGCGCTCCAGTCCAGGCCGCGGTCGTGGCCGCCGACCAGGATCGCGGTGCGCGCGCCGGGATAGAGCTGCAGCGCGGCGATGCCGGCGTGCGGCGTGGTGCTGATGGAGTCGTTGACCCAGCGCAGGCCGTCGCGCTCGCCCAGCGCCTGCAGCCGGTGCGGCAGCGGCTGGAAGCTGCGCGCGTGCGGCGCCAGCGCGGCGGCGTCGAGGCCGAAGGCATCGAGCGCGGCCAGCACCGCGCAGAGGTTGCCGCGGTTGTGCCGGCCGGGCAGCGGCAGGCCGGCGGTGTCGAGCACGGCCTCGCCGCCGCGGTACAGCGCATCGCCGCGCAGGTGCCAGCCGTCGGCGCGGCCGTACCAGCGCAGCTCGCTGCCGGGCAGGTCCAGCGCGGCCAGGCGCGCGTCTTCGGCGTTCAGCACCGCGATGCGCGGCCGCCCCGCGGTCAGCAGGGCCAGCTTGTCGGCGACGTAGCGGGCCTCGCTGCCGTGCCAGTCCAGGTGCTCGGGGAACACGTTGGTGACCACCGCGATCTCCGGCCGCGCGCCGGCCGCGGCGATGTCGCCGGTCTGGTAGCTCGACAGCTCGATCGCCCACGCCCCGGCCTCGGCGTCCAGCAGCTCCAGCAGCGGCAGGCCGATGTTGCCGGCCAGCGCGGTGCGCACGCCGGCCGCGCGCAGCAGGTGCGCGAGCAGCGCGGTGGTGGTGCTCTTGCCCTTGGTGCCGGTCACGCACAGCGTGCGCGCGTCGGCGCGCTCGGCGAACCACAGCGCGGTGCCGCCGACGAAGCGGGTGCCCTGCGCCGCGGCGGCGATCGCCTCGGGCCGGTACGGGCTGATCCCGGGCGACTTCACCACCACCTCCAGCGCCGCCAGCGCGTCGGCGTCGGCGCCGGCGCGCGGGTGCAGCAGCGGATCGCCCAGCGCCGCCGCGTCCGCGGCCTCGGCGTCCGAGCAGAACAGCGTCAGCGGCAGCGACGGCAGCCGCGCGCGGATCGCCCGCCACGCGGCGCGGCCCTCGCGGCCCCAGCCCCAGAGCCCGACCGCGCGGCCGTCAAGCTGCGAAATGCGCACGCAGCCGCTCCCAGAGCGCCGGCGGCACGCGGTGCGCCTCGTCGGGCACCAGCAACGGCGCCACCGCCAGTTCGCCGGCGTCGAGCTGCGGCGCGATCTCGCCGGCGAAGCGCTGCACCACCGCGTCCTCGCGCCACTCCGGCCGCGCGGCCAGCGCCGCCATCGCCGCGCGCGATTCGCGGCCTTCGCCCACGCACTCGAACGGCTTGTGGTCGCGGTACTCCAGCAGCGCGTCGTAGCCGGGGATCTGCGCCGGATCGTCGAGCAGGTTGCGGCCGAAGATGGCCACCAGCCGCGGCTTGGGCATGAACGGCGCCAGCGCCAGGAACACGAAGTGGCACTTCGGGCACACCCCGCACCAGCGGTTCGCCGGGCGCTCGCCCAGCAGGTGGAAGTTGCGGTTGCAACTGGAGAAATGCGCGTCGTAGCGGTCGCTCCTGGCGAACTGACGCGCCACCGCCAGTTCCGACAGCGGCCGCAGCAGCGAGTAGTAGCGCAGGTCCGCGGCGACGCGCCGCTGCAGGTGTTCGCCGAACGCGCGCTCGAAGGCCCAGCCCTTCGACCACTGGTGGTTCACCTCGCCCGTGCCTTCGATCAGGCTGCCGTAGCTGGCCGAGCGCTCGTTGGAGAACACCACCTGGTCCACGTCCAGCAGCACCGCGGCGAAGGCCAGGATCGCCGAGTTGATCGCGGTCACCGGGATGTGGCCGTTCCAGGCGCCCTGGCGGTTGTAGTCGAACAGCTCCGGCGCGAGCTGGCGCTGGATGTTGAGCGTCGGCAGGCCGGTGCGCTCGGCGCAGGCGCGGATGAGCTGCGAGCCGCCGATCCAGGCGACCGTCTGCGCGACGCCGGCCGTGCGCAGCGCCTCGATCGAGACCAGCGAGTCCTTGCCGCCGCCGATCGCCACCAGCGCGTGCTCGCGCAGGCCCAGCGCCGGCGCCGCCGGCGAAGCCTGCCCGGCGGCCGGAAAGCGGATGCGGCCGTGCAGGTCCAGGCCGTTGCGGTAGGCGAACTCGCCCAGGCCGTGGACGTAGACGTCCTCCAGCAGCGCGGCGGTGTCGCCGTCGATGGCGTAGCCCTCGATGCGGATGTCCTCCGGCACCGCGGCCTTGTAGTAGCTGACGCCGGCGATCAGGTGCAGCAGGCGCAGCGCCTGCACCGCGGCGGCTTCGCGCGCCTCGTCCAGCGCGAACGGCGCCCCCGGCACGGTCACCGTCTCCACCAGCTCGGGGCCGTCGTCGAAGGCGTAGACCAGCCGGGCGACGCCGGTGTCCGGGTCGAAGCCGCAGTCGACGAAGCGGAAGGCGGCGATGGCCTCGCGGTCGAAGGGCGCGCTCATGCGGGCAGCTCCTGCGTCGATTCCGCCGGCAGCACGATCTGCTCCGGCAGCGCGCGCAGGTTGTAGGCGTTGGCCATCGCGTAGCCGTAGGCGCCGGCGTCGGCCACCAGCAGCACGTCGCCGGGCGCGGTGTCCGCGGGCAGCCGCCGCTGCCGGCCCAGCACGTCGCCGGACTCGCAGACCGGGCCGACCACGTCGAAGCTCGCCGTCCCGGCGTCGCCGTCGCGCGAGAGGTTGTGGATGTCGTGCCAGGCGTCGTACAGCGCCGGGCGCATCAGCGCGTTCATGCCGGCGTCGGCGCCGACCCGGCGCACGCCGCTCTTCTCCACCACCTGGGTGACGGACAGCAGCAGCACGCCGGACTCGGCCACCAGGTAGCGCCCGGGCTCGATCGCGAGCCGGTAGCCCGGGTAGGCGGCCTTCACCTCGGCCAGTCCCTCGCTCCACGCGTCGAGGTCGAAGGGCTCGTCCTCGTCGCGGTAGGGAATCGGCAGGCCGCCGCCGATGTCGATGGTGACGATGCTGCCGATGCGCTCGGCGATCCCGCCCAGCTCGTCGCAGACCGAGCGCCAGTGCTCGGGCGTGTCCACGCCGCTGCCCAGGTGCGCGTGCAGGCCGGTGACCCGCACGCCGAGCGGGCGCGCCGCCTCCAGGAAGGCCTCGACGCGGTCCACCGCCAGCCCGAACTTGGAGGCCAGGCCGCCGGTGCGCACCTTCTCGTGGTGGCCCTCGCCGCGCCCCAGGTCCACGCGCAGCCACAGCGCGCGGCCGCGGAAGGTCTCCGGCCAGCGCTGCAGCGCCTCGATGTTGTCGAGGGTCACGGTGACCCCGCGCGCCAGCGCCGCGGCGTACTCGGCGACCGGCGCGAAGCTGGGGGTGAACAGCACCCGCTCGGGCGCGAGGTCCGGCAGCACCGCGAAGACGTGCTCCAGCTCGCCCAGCGACACGCACTCCAGCCCGAAGCCCTCGGCCACCAGCAGGCGCAGGATCTCCGGGTGCGGGTTGGCCTTGATCGCGTAGTACCGGCGGTCCACCGGCGCCACCGCCGCCAGCGCGCGGGCACGCGCGCGCACCGTGGCGAGGTCGTAGGCGTAGCGCGGCGTGCCCGCCTCGGCCAGCGCCAGCAGCGCCTCTCGGCGCGCATGCCACCACGGCGCCGGGCGCCGCCGCAGGCCGCCGGCGATCTCGCGCCAGCGCGGCCCGAACACCTCCGGCTCGCGCACCGGCATCGCGCCGCTGGCGATCAGCTCGGCGTGCAGTTCCGGCAGCAGGCCGTCGGCGTCGGCCTCGTCGATGACGAAGGTGAGGTTGAGGTCGTTGGAGGACTGCGAGATCAGGTGCACGCGCTCGCGGCCGAAGGTCGCCCAGACGTCGGAGAGCTTGTGCAGCAGCGAGCGCATGCCGCGCCCGACCAGGGTGATCGCCGCGCAGGGCGCGATCACCTTGACCCGGCAGAAGCGCGACAGGTCCTCGGACAGGCGCGCCAGCACGTCGGTGCTGACCAGGTTGTCGCTGGGATCGAGCGAGACGGTGACGTTGGTCTCCGAGGAGCCGATCAGGTCCACCGACAGCCCGTGCGCGCGGAAGCGGTCGAAGATGTCGGCCAGGAAGCCGACCTGCTGCCACATGCCCACCGTCTCCATCGACACCAGCACGATGCCGTTGCGGCGGCTGATCGCCTTGACGCCGGGCACCGGCGCCACGCTGGCCTCGATCCGCGTGCCCGGCAGTTCCGGCCGGCCGGTGTCGAGGATCGCCAGCGGCACGCCGGCGCTGCGGCAGGGGCCCAGCGCGCGCGGGTGCAGCACCTTGGCGCCGGTGGTGGCGATCTCCTGCGCCTCGGCGTAGTCGAGCCGGGTCAGCAGCCGCGCGTCCGGCACCTCGCGCGGGTTGGCGCTGAACATGCCGGGCACGTCGGTCCAGATCTCCACCCGCCGCGCGCGCAGCAGCGCGCCGAACAGCGCGGCGGAGGTGTCCGAGCCACCGCGGCCGAGGATGGCGGTGCCGCCGTCGCCGTGGCGGGCGATGAAGCCCTGGGTCAGCAGCATCGGCGCCGCCCCTTGCGCGTCGAAGCGCGCGCGCCAGGCGTCGTCGGCCTCGCGCCGGCAGTTGACCGACAGCCGCCGCGCCCAGTCGCTCTGGTTGGGCAGCTCGACCGCGTCCAGCCAGTCGCGCGCGTCGGTCCAGCCGAAGTCCAGGCCCTGGCTGCGCAGGTAGGCCGCGCCGAGCGTGGAGGACAGCAGCTCGCCCTGCCCCAGCACCTCGGCCTGCCAGTCGTAGGCGCGCGCCGCCGCGCGCGGGTCGGCGGCCAGCGCGCGCAGCGTCGCCAGCCGCTCGGCGAGCGCGACGTCCGGGTCCAGGCCCAGTGCCTGGGCGAAGGCGCGATGGCGCTCGACCAGCGCCTCCATGCGCCCGGCCGGGTCGTCGGCGCCCTCGGCGATGGCCTGCAGGGCGTTGGTGACGCCGGCCAGCGCGGACACCACGACCAGCACGCGCGCGTGCTCGGCCTCGTGCCGCTCGCGGGCCAGCCGGCCGATGGTGTCCCAGCGCACGCGCTGCGACACGCTGGTGCCGCCGAACTTCAGCACGATCCAGGGGGAAGACGAAGAAGACGATGGCATCGGGAGACGGGCGCCTGGAGCGGTGTGGTGTCGGAGTGCGTTGTCCATGCACTGTGCCGCCTTTCGATGCGGCGCGATGAACCCCGCATTCTAGCCGCGTCCCGCATCGCGCGCCGTATCATCGGGCGTCGCTCCCGGATCATCGCCATGCCGCGCCTGCGCTATCTCCAGCTCGACGTCTTCGCCCCGCGCCGCGGGCTGGGCAATCCCCTCGGCGCGGTGTTCGGCGGCGAGGCCCTGGACGCCGGGGCCATGCAGGCGATCGCCGCCTGGCTGAACCTCTCGGAGACCGTGTTCTTCCTGCCGCCCGGCCCCGGCGCCGACTACCGCGTGCGCATCTTCACCCCCGGCGCCGAGCTGCCCTTCGCCGGGCATCCCAGCGTCGGCGCGGCGTGGGCTGCGGTGGAGACCGGCCTGTGCGCGCCGCGCCAGGGGCGGCTGGTCCAGGCCTGCGCGGCCGGCCTGCTGCCGGTGCGCATCGGCGAGGATGCCGGCCGCCGCACCGCCGCGGTGCGCAGCCCGGAGGCGCAGCACCTGCCCACCACGCTCGATGCGCTGCCCGACGCGCTGGCCGCGGCCGCCGCCGCGGGCGAGGCCGCCGAGCTGTGGAGCAACGGCCCGCACTGGTGGCTGCTGGAAGTGCGCGACGACGACGCGCTGCAGGCGCTGCGGCCGGACCTTCCCGCCATCGCCGCGCTGCCCGGCGGCGGCAAGCTGGCCGCCTACGCGGTGGACCCCGTCCCCGGCGACGGGGTGTCGGTGCGCGCGTTCGCGCCCGGCGTCGGCGTGCCGGAGGACCCGGTCACCGGCAGCGTCAACGCGCTGATCGCCTCGCGCCTGCGCGCGCAGGGCCGGCTGCCCGGCGCGGCCGGCCGCTACGTCGCCCGCCAGGGCCGCGCGCTCGGCCGCGACGGCCGCATCGCGGTGGAGGTGGACGCCGACGGCGCGGTGTGGATCGGCGGCGACGTGCAGCCGGTGATCGAGGGCCGGCTCGATTGGTAAGCTGCGCGGCCCCCACGCCGTCGCCTGTCATGACCGCACGCCGCTTCGTCCAGCTCGACGTCTTCGCTGACCGCCCCGGCGCCGGCAACCCGCTCGCGGTGGTGCTCGACGCCCAGGGCCTCGACGACGAGGCGATGCAGGCCATCGCGCGCTGGACGCGCCTGCCCGAGACCACCTTCGTGTTCGCCGGCGGCGACGGCGCCGACTATCGCATCCGCATGTTCAGCCCGCGCCGCGAGGTGCCGTTCGCGGGCCATCCCAGCGTGGGCACCGCGCAGGCGCTGCTGGCCGCCGGCCGCATCGCGCCGGACGCCGGCGGCCGCCTGCTGCAGGACGGCCTGGCCGGCCGGCTGCCGCTGCAGGTGCGCGGCGAGGGCCGCGCGCGCACGGTGGCCGTGCGCACGCCGCGGGCGCGGGTGGTGGAGACCGCCGCGCGCGGCGACCCGCGCCTGCGCCACGCGCTGGACGGCCTGCTGCCCGGCGCGCTGCCGCCCGCACTGGTCGACGGCGGCCGCCGCTGGTGGCTGGCCGAGCTGGCCGACGAGGCCACGCTGCGCCAGGCGCAGCCCGACTGGGACGCCATCGGCGTGGTGGGGGGGTCGACCGCCAGCATGGGCCTGTGCGCCTTCGCCCGCGCCGACGCCGGCCAGCCCTACGACCTGGTGGTGCGCGCCTGGGTCGGCGCGCCGGCGCGCTTCGAGGACGCCGCCTCCGGCGCCGCCAACGCCACCCTCGCCGCCTGGCTGGCCTCGCGCGACGCCCTGCCCGGCGGCAAGCGCCGCTACACGGTCAGCCAGGGCCGCGAGGTCGGCTACGACGCGCGGCTGCAGCTGGAGATCGACGACGAGGGCGAGATCTGGTCCGGCGGGCAGGTCGCCTTCGTGGTGGAAGGCACGCTGGACTGGGAGCGCTGAGCGGCCGTCGGCCGGCGTTGCGCCGTGTACGCAAGCGCCCGGGACGACCGCGCGCGCTCGACTCCGGGCGGCCCGTTGCGTGCGAGCGCGCTCCTACGGATCCAGACCGCCCTCGCTCTAGCGCCGCCCCGCCCTCACTCGGGCCGCGTGTCCACGCGGATGCGCACGGTGCTGCCCGGGTGGTAGGGCATGCGCGCGGTGTGCAGGCGGCCGGCGTACTCGTAGGTCACCTCGTACTCCGGCACCGAGCCGTAGCCGTCGCCGTACCCGTAGCCCGCGTCGACCGGCTCGCAGACCGTCACCCGCGCGCGCTCGCCGTAGCGGTCGCGCTGCACGGCGTCGTAGATCTCGCGGCCGGCGATGCCGCCGGCCATGCTGCCGACCGCCGAGGTCGCGTAGCGCGCCGAGCCGCCGCCCACGCGGCTGCCGAGCACCGCGCCGACCACGCCGCCGACGATGGTGGCGACGGTGCGGCCGCCCTCGCTGCCGGGCCGGGGGTCGTAGCGGTCGCGCGCGTAGGGATCGTAGGGGTCGTAGCCGCGCTGCGCGCCGTAGCCGTCGCGGTAGACCGCGCCGTCGTCGCGGGTATAGCAGGCGTTGCCGTAGCCGCCGCGGGCGACCACCGGGTCCACGCGCACCACCCGCGCCTCGTCGTAGACCGCGCCGTAGGGATCGCCATGGCGGTCGCGCGCGCCCGGCCAGCCGCGGTCGGTGCCGTAGCCGCGGTCGTAGCGATCGGGTGGATAGGGGCTCTGCGCCCCCGCCTGGCCGGCCGCCAGCAGCGCGCCCGTCAGCGCCGCGGCCGCCCACATCGTCGTTCTGCTGCCCATCGCCGGACCCCGGGGAGGATGGCCCACGCTAGCCCCGCGGCGGTAAAGCGGTGCTGAACCCGGGCAGCCGCCCCAGCGCGCGGCCGGCCGCCGCGGCGGCGTCGCGTCCCAGCAGGGGCGCCAGGTGGTCGCCCGCCTCGCGCAGCAGAGTGGCGCCCCAGGCCTGCGCGAGCGCGGCGGTGGCGCCGGGCGGCACGTCCTCGTCCTGGTCGGAGGCGATGCACAGCACCGGCACCTCCGGCCGGGGCACCACGAGGCCGGCCCGGGCCGCGCGAAGCGCCGCGCCGCTCTCGTCGCGCCAGCGGCGGAAGGCGAACAGCGCGGTCGCCTCGTCGCCCTCCGGCAACGCGCGGCGCGTGCCCGCCAGGCGTGCGTTGCGGTCCCAGGGCACCCGCGGCGGCCAGTCGCGCGCGGGCAGCAGCGCGTGCCAGGGCGCCGGCGGCAGCGGATTGACCAGCACCAGCGCGTCCGCTTCCGCGGCGCAGCGTGCGGCCAGCAGGCCGCCCAGGCTCGCGCCGGCGAGCACGCGCGGCCGCGGCAGGCGCACGAGCCGGGCGCGCACCTGCGCCTCGTAGTCGTCGAACCCGGTCGCGGACAGGCCGCCCGCCGCCGGCTGCAGGCCGGGCGCCTGCACCCGCCAGCCGGCGGCCTCGAACACCCGCCGCCAGATCGCCCATTCCCAGCCCCCGCCGCCGGCGCCGTGCACGCACAGCAGGCACGGGGGCTCGGCCGGGGCCATGCGGCGCGCTCAGCCCGCCAGTTCGGCCTCGAGCGTGATCGGCACCGCCGACAGCGCCTTGGAGACCGGGCAGTTCTGCTTGGCGTCGTCGGCGATCGCGCGGAAGCGCACCTCGTCGATGCCGGGCACGACCGCCTTGGTCTTGAGCGTGATCGCGGTGATGGTGGGGCCGCCGTCGGTGGACAGCTCGACCCGGGCCTCGGTCTCGACCGAGGTGGGCGGATGGCCGGCCTCGCCGAGCTTGGCCGACAGCGCCATGCTGAAGCAGCCGGCGTGGGCGGCGGCGATCAGTTCCTCGGGATTGGTGCCCTTCTCGTCGCCGAAGCGGCTGTTGAAGCCGTAGCGGGTGGCCGACAGCAGGCCGCTCTGCGGGGTGTCGAGGCGGCCGCTGCCGGACTTGAGGTCGCCTTCCCAGCGTGCGGTGGCCTTGCGGGTGATGCCCATCGTGTTCTCCGTGGAAGTGGTGGGGAATGCAGCGGCCCACACTAGGGCATCCGATGTTAGGGATGCGCGCAGGTGCTGCGACGCAGCGCGCTCCGGGGGCGGCGCCGGGCTATGGTGTCCCGACGCCATGACCGTCCGCCGCGCGCGGTCCGCGCGGGGCGACAGCGGCCCTGGCGCCCGGCCGCGAGGCCGCCGCACAGGGAGCCGCGCCATGCCGTACCGCACCGAGGACATCCGCACGCTCGCGCTGGCGGGCCATCCCGGCGCCGGCAAGACCACGCTGTTCGAGGCGCTGCTGCACGCCGGCGGCGCCTTGTCCTCGGCGGGCAGCGTGGAGCGCGGCAGCACCGTGTCCGACCACGATCCGATCGAGAAGGCGCGCGGCCACTCCGTCGACGCCGCGCTGGCCGTCTTCGACCACGGCGGCGTGCACGTGCAGCTGATCGACACCCCGGGCTACCCCGACTTCCGCGGGCCGGCGCTGGCCGCGCTGGCGGCGGCCGACACCGTGGCGGTGGTAGTGGACGCGGTGCGCGGCGTCGAGCACGGCACCCGCCGGCTGATGGCGCGCGCCGCCGAGCGCGGGCTGTGCCGGATGCTGGTGGTCAACCGCATCGATGCCGAGGGCGCGGACCCGGCGCGCGTGCTGGAGGCCCTGCGCGCCGAGTTCGGGCCCGAGGCGCTGCCGCTGAACCTGCCCGCCGGCGGCGCCGCACGGGTGGTCGACTGCTTCGCCGGCGACGGCGGCGGGAGCGACCTCGGCGCGGTCGGCGACTGGCACCGCCGCATCCTCGACCAGGTGGTCGAGGTGGACGAGACGGTCATGGACCGCTATCTCGACCTCGGCGAGCAGGGCCTGCGCGGCGACGAGCTGCACGACGCCTTCGAGCGGTGCATGCGCGAAGGGCACCTGGTGCCGGTGTGCTTCGTGTCCGCGCGCAGCGGCACCGGCGTGCCGGAGCTGCTGACCGCGATCGAGCGCCTGCTGCCGCACCCGGGCGAGGCCAACCCGCCGCCGTTCCTGAAGGGCGAAGGGGACGGCGCGCAGCCGCTCGCGCTGTCGCCGGACCCGGACGCGCACGTGGTGGCGGACGTGTTCCGCATCGTCCACGACCCCTTCGTCGGCCGGATCGGCGTGTTCCGCGTGTACCAGGGCACGGTGCGCCGCGACGCCCAGCTGTTCGTCGACGACGGCCGCAAGCCGTTCCGGGTCGCCCACCTGTTCCGCATCCACGGCCGCGAGCACGTCGAGATCGAGTGCGCGGTGCCGGGCGAGATCGCCGCCGTGGCCAAGGTCGAGGAACTGCACTTCGACGCGGTGCTGCACGACAGCCACGACGAGGACCACATCCATCTCGCGCCGCTGCAGTTCCCGCAGCCGATGTTCGGCCTGGCGGTCGCGCCGGCGCGCAAGGGCCAGGAGCAGAAGCTGGCCACCGCGCTGCAGCGGCTGGCGGACGAGGACCCCTGCTTCCGCGTGGACCAGGACGAGGACACCCACGAGACGGTGATCCGCGGGCTGTCCGACCTGCACCTGCGGGTGCAGCTGCAGCGCCTGCGCGAGCGCCACGGCGTGGAGGTGGAGACGCGCGCGCCGCGCATCGCCTACCGCGAGACGGTCGCCGCGGCGGCGGAAGGCCACCACCGGCACAAGAAGCAGACCGGCGGCGCCGGCCAGTTCGGCGAGGTGTTCCTGCGCGTGGCGCCGCTGCCGCGCGGCGGCGGCTTCGAGTTCGTGGACGAGGTCAAGGGGGGCGCGATCCCCGGCCAGTTCCTGCCGGCGGTCGAGAAGGGCGTGCGCCAGGTGCTGAAGGACGGCGCGCTGGCCGGCTACCCGATGCAGGACCTGCGGGTGACGGTCTACGACGGCAAGCACCACGCCGTCGACAGCAAGGAGGTCGCGTTCGTCGCCGCCGGCCGCAAGGCCTTCCTCGACGCGGTGGCGCGCGCGCGGCCGCAGGTGCTGGAGCCGATCGTCGAGCTGGAGGTGCATGCGCCGGAGGCGCAGACCGGCGACATCAGCGGCGGCCTCGCCGCCAAGCGCGCGCGCATCCACGGCACCGACGCCGGCGACGACGGCGAGATCGTGCTGCGCGCGCAGGTGCCGCTGTCCGAGCTGGAGGGCTACGCGGCGGAGCTGAAGTCGGTCACCGCCGGCCGCGGCCGCTACGCGATCGACTTCAGCCACTACGAGCCGGCGCCGCCGCAGGTGCAGAAGCGGCTGGCGGAGGCGTGGCGGCCCCGCCAGGAAGAGGACTGAGCGCCGGCGCGGGCCCGCCGCGCGGCAGCGCGCCGGCGGACACCAGCCAGGCCCAGTGACGCGTCGCCAGCCAGGTCGTGGCGCCCAGCGAGAACACCGCCGCCGGCCGCGCCGGCGCGGGGGCCGCCTGCGCATGCGCGGCCGATGCGGCCGCCAGCAGCGCGGCCAGCAGGCCCGCATCGAAGGGAGCGATACGCGGCACGGGCGGGGGGTCCTCGATACGTTTCCTCACATGCAGATGCGCGCACGGCATGAACGGTTGCAGCGCGTAGACTCGCGAGCATGGAGGCCCTGTCCCCGCCGCTCGCCGCCACGCTCGCCGACGCGGTCCTGGCCGTGCACGCCGGCATCGCCGCCTTCGCCGTGGGCATGCTGCTGGCGGTGCTGGTCGGCGGCCCGCGCGGCTGGGCGTGGGTGCGCAGGCCCTGGCTGCGCTGGCTGCACCTGGCGCTGCTGGCGACGGTCGCGCTGCAGGCCTGGCTGGGCCGCCTCTGCCCGCTGACGGTGTGGGAACAGGCGCTGCGGGAGCGCGCCGGGCAGCGGGTCTACGGGGAATCGTTCGTCGAGCACTGGCTGTCGCGCGCGCTGTTCTTCGAGGCCCCCTGGTGGGTCTTCGTGGCCGCCTACACCGCCCTGGTCGGGCTGGCCGCGTTCGCCTGGTGGCGGTGGCCCCCCGCCCGCCGCCGGCCGCCGGCCGCCGGCAGCTGAGAAAACCCCTGTTTTTTTGCGTTTTCCTATTGGCGCGGGCGCGGACATGGCCTACATTTCGCGTGCCGGCTGGGTTCGGCCGACATTCCAACCATCCTCTACGGAACAGGACACATGGCGAAGAAAGCAACCAAGGTGGCGAAGAAGGCCGCTGCCCCGAAGAAGGCCGCTGCCAAGCCGGCCGCCCCCAAGGCGATCAAGGATCCGCTGAGCAAGTCGAGCCTGGTCGCGCACATCGCCGACGCCAGCGGCGTCGTCGCCAAGGACGTTCGCGCCGTGCTCTCCGCGCTGGAAGGCGCGATCCACGGTTCGATCAGCAAGAAGGGCCACGGTTCGTTCACCCTGCCGGGCGTGCTGAAGATCACCTCGGTCAAGGTGGCGGCCAAGCCGAAGCGCAAGGGCATCAACCCCTTCACCAAGGAAGAGCAGTGGTTCGCCGCCAAGCCCGCCTCGGTCAAGGTCAAGGTGCGCCCGCTCAAGAAGCTCAAGGACGCCGCCGCCTGAGGCACGCGCTCCT
>NZ_JAIWPR010000029.1 GCF_021191635.1 Alterluteimonas quercicellularis | reverse complement strand
TCCTCGAGTCGCCGGGGCCGGTCCGCTCTTCGCGAGCGACCGGCCCTTTTTCTTGGGAAACCGGGGTCAGAGTCGCCCTCTCGAGAAAAAGGCGACTCTGACCCCGGTCTCTCCGTTTCGAGCTTGATCCGCGATTCAGGCGCGCCCGGTTATCCCACTGCGATCCTCTCTCCTCCTACGGAACGACGACCCATGAAACTGCAGGGCTTCCTCGACCATCTCCTCAAGTCCGCCCAGGGCGGCGGCGGCGCGCCTGCGCCTGCCGGCCGCGACCCCGGCGCGGGCGCCGGCAGCGCGGGAGGCGGCGCGCTCGGCAACCTCGGCGGCCTGCTCAATGCCGACTTCGGGCGCGGCGCGCTCAGCGGCGGCGCGCTCGGCCTGCTGCTGGGGCGCAACAAGACCACGCGCAAGCTGGCCACCTACGGCGGCCTCGCCGCGATCGGCGTGATGGCCTACAAGGCCTACGGCGACTACCAGCGCCAGCAGTCCGGCCGCGCCGTCGAGCCGGCCACCGTGGACCGGCTGCCGCCGCCGCAGGCGGAACTGCACAGCGAGGCGATCCTGCGCGCGATCGTCGCCGCGGCGAAGGCCGACGGCCACATCGACGCGCGCGAGCGCGAGGTCATCGAGGGCGAGTTCCGGCGCGTCAACGCCGACGCCGAGGTGCAGCAGTGGCTGCACGCGGAACTGGAGAAGCCGCTGGACCCGGCCGAGGTCGCCGGCGCCTCGTCGAGCCCGGAGATCGCCTCGGAGATGTACCTGGCCAGCCTGCTGGTCGCCGACGAGCAGAGCTTCATGGAGCGCGCCTACCTGGACGAGCTGGCGCGCAAGCTCGGGATCGACGACGCGCTGAAGTCGCGGCTGGAAGCGCAGCTGCACAAGCCGGCCTGAAACCCGGCGCATCGACTCCGGCTTCACCCGGGCCGGCTAGGCTGTCCCGGTGCAAGCCCCTCCCCCTCCGTCGCCGCGCCGCGACTACCGCGCCGCCGCGATCCGCCTCGTCGCCTGGGCCGTCTTCCTGCTGCTGGCATGGTTCGCCGCCACGTGGGCGTGGCGGCAGCCGTTCATGGCGGCGGTGCGGATGGGCTTCGAGCTCTCGCGCATGGCGCCGCCCGACGCGCTGGCGATGCCGGTGCGCGGCGTGGACATCGCGCGCGTGGCCGACACCTACGGCGCCCCGCGCGGGCTCGACCGCGCGCACGAGGGCGTGGACATCTTCGCCGCGCGCGGCACCGAGGTGCTCAGCGCCACGCCGGGCATCGTCGCCTCGATCCGCGACACCGGCCTGGGCGGCCGCCAGGTGTGGGTGATCGGCCCCGCGCGGCAGCGCCACTACTACGCCCACCTCGACGACTGGGCGCCGGAACTGGGCGAGGGCGACGTGGTGCTGACCGGCGACGTGCTCGGCTACGTCGGCGACACCGGCAACGCGCGCGGCACGCCGCCGCACCTGCACTACGGGGTGTACGGCAGCGGCGGCGCCTACGACCCGCTGCCGCTGCTGCGCGAGGGCGCACGGCGCGCGGCCGCGCGGGAGGCGGGGCCGTGAACGCACGTACATCGACGCCTCACCCCGGCGCGGTTAGCATCCAGGCAGCCGGGGCGGCCCGGCGGCGCGGAGCGGAGATGGACAAGCGGTTCTGGATCTGCGGCCTGATGACGACGCTGGCGGCGATGCTGCTCGGCGCGCTGGTGCACGGCTGGCTGCTGCGCGCCGACTACCTCGCCCATGCCGAGCTCTACCGCACCCAGGCCGAGGCCAACGCGCGGCTGGGCTGGATCGTGCTGGCCTACGCGCTGATCGGCTTCACCATGACCTGGCTGTTCCGCCGCCTGTACCCGCAGCCGGAAGCGCGCGCGCGCGACGGGCTGCGCTTCGGCCTGGCGATCGCCCTGGTCTCGTTCCTGCCCTGGCACCTGCTGGCCTACGTCGGCCAGCCGCTGCCGCTGGGGCTGATGACGCGGCAGGTGGCGCTGGACCTGCTGGCGATGCTGCTGCTGGGGCTGCTGCTGGTCTGGCTGCGGCCCAACCGCACCGCGCTCGCCCTGCCGCGCTGAACCGTCGCGCCCCGTCTTTCCCATTGGCCTTCCCGAACGCCGCCATGCGCATGCGCCCCGTCACGACCGCCCTGCTGCTCCCCCCTCTCCTGCTGGCGCTCCTGCTGACCGCCTGCGGCGAACGCGCGCCCGAGGGCGAGCGGACCCGCGACAGCGCCGGGACCGACGCCGCCCTGCCGGCGCCCGCCGCCGGCACCGGCAGCGTCACCGGCATGCCGAGCGCGCCCGGCCCGGGCAGCGTGCCGCTGGGCGGGCAGCCGCCGGCGCCGGACCCGTGGGTGGAGGCCGATGGACGCTTCGGCCTGCCGCCGCTGGAGGACGAGCCGGAAACCGGCCTGGTCGAAGGCGTGCCGCCGGCGCCCGCGGCGCCCGGCGCCGACCCGGCCGTGGGCACCCTGTCGCCCGAGGCCGACCGCGAGCAGGCGGCGGCGACGGTGCGCGACTACTACGCCGCCATCCAGGCGCGCGACTACCCGCGCGCCTACGCGCTGTGGTCGGACGGCGGCCGCAGCAGCGGCCAGTCGCCGGAACAGTTCGCCGCCGGCTTCGCGAGCACGCGCTCGGTCGACCTGCAGCTGGGCGCGCCCGGCGAGGTCGAGGGCGCGGCGGGCTCGCGCTACGTCGAGGTGCCGGTATCGCTGACCGCGCGCCAGGACGATGGCAGCCTGCGCCGCTACGCCGGCCGCTACGTGCTGCGCCGCGCGGTGGTCGACGGCGCCAGCACCGACCAGCGCGCCTGGCGCATCGCCTCGGCCGAGCTGCGCGAGGTGCGGCTGTAGCGATCGCGCGAACGGACCGGTCCCGCGCGAGCGCGCTCTGGCGGGTGATGTTGCGTCACGCGGCCGCGGCCTCGGCCAACACCCGGGTCGTCCCGCCGCGGCCGTCTCGCCGGAACCGCCTCCCAGGGCCGGAAGCGATCGAAGTCGCAGTGCAACATCGGCCCTGCGACTGCCGGCATGCGTACGCAACAGCATATGAACGAGCCCGCGACACCTGGGGTCGGCCCGGGTAACCGTTGCGGTGCCGGCGATCGACACTTGCCGCAATTCCACCGCCGAGTCCGCGCGGACTCAGGAGCCCACCGTGGTCGATCCCGTCCAGCAGTCCCCTCTTCCCACCGAACGCCAGCCCCCCGTCGACGCCGCCAATCCACCGGATCCGGCCGATGCCGCCCGCGACTTGCTCGAAGTCGGCGAGCAGTCCGGCACCGACGATTACGATGCCCGCGTCCGCGCGTTCGCCGAGACGCTCTCGCAGGGCGATGCCGCCTTCCAGCAGGAAGTGATCGCCGAGATCCTTCGCCAGGACTCGAATGCGTTCAATTCCTGGATGACGCCGTCGCGGATCAACGCGCAGGTCGACGCAGGACACATCTCGCAGACCGACCGCAGCGCGATGGCGGAAGCCATCGCCGGCGCCTACAACAACGGCGACATCCCGACCCAGGAAGTCCCCGGCCAGAACGGCGGAGAAGGCCACACCGCCAGCGCGCTGGACACCTATCTCCACAACCCGGGCTCCACCAGCCTGGACGGCGTCGACAACCAGGTGGAGCACGCGCGCAACATGCGCGAGTTCGCCGAATTCTTCGGGGGCCCGCACTACAGCAGCGAGATTTCCGAGTTCCGGGCCAACTACGCTGACCACCTGATCGGCGAGTACGCGCTCAACGGCAACGTGCAGGATGGCATGCTCCGCGACAACGCGGCCACGCTCGCCGCGATCGTGCTCAACGGCGATCCGACGCGCGGTGACATCGCCGCCGGCGTGCTCGCCGGCCTCGACCAGGGCCAGCTCGAAGCCTTCATGGGCCGGGTGGCGCGCGGCGGCGAGTTCCTGACCGCGAACCATCTGGAGCACATCGTCCCGAACAGCACGGTGGCGCTGCGCGACGATCTCGAGGTGTCGGACGTCTCGCTGCCGGATCAGTTCTCGTCGCTGCTCGCGCAGGTCTCGCGCATCGACTCCCCGGAGGCCGCCGAGGCCGCCGCCAAGCTCGCCCGCCTGCCTGCCGCCGACGGCGACGCCTTCGACGACGGCCGCAGCGCCAACGCGGGCGACCGCATCGATGCCATGGGCCTGATGTTCAGCAATCACGCCGACAGCATCCTGCAGGCCTACACCGAGTTCGACACCACCAAGATCGGCAGCAAGGACGATGCCGATCTGAAGCAGTACATGCAGGACGCGTCCGACCTGGGCGCGCTGTTCAACGTGGTGCTGTTCAACGACGACCAGACCTACCAGGGTCCCGCACGCGCCGGAGTGCTCGACTACGCGGCCGAGCTGAAGACGCTCATCAATACCGAAGAGGGCAACGCCGACGCGATGGGCCGCCTGTCCATGCTGATGGGCGCCGCCGACGATGCCATCACCCAGGGCTTCAACGACCTCAAGGCCAAGGAGGATGCACAGGCGGAGATGGTGTCGTTCATCGTCGACCTCGCGATGGCCGGCATCCCGGTCGGCGACAAGGCCAAGACCGAGGTGGCCAGCCTGCTGGGCGAGGTATTCAGCAATTCCCGGGTGACCGAGGCCCTGGAGGGCGTCAGCGGCAATCTGATCGACGCGGCGACGGGCCGCCTGACCGACGAGGCCAAGGAAGCCTTGAACGGCGCCCTGGGCGAGGACGAGACCGAACTGCTGGACCAGCAGGGCGCTTCGAACGCGCTGCGCGAGGCGCTGATCAGCGGTGTCGAGAACGAGCGCGACCTCGCGGCGATCCAGAACTACGCCGAGGACGTCAGTCAGGGCATCAACATCTGGCGCAAGTAACGGCCTGCGGCGCACGCAGCGCGCAAGCCCTCAACACGGAGCCGGCCATGCCGGCTCCGTTCTTTTTCCGCCGGCGCGTCCCGGCGGTTACGGAATCAGTCCAGCCGCTTGCGGAAGCGCCCGATCGCCAGCGACATCGTGACCGCGGTGAACGCGCACAGCGCGACGATGGCCGGCCACAGTTCCCAGATGCTGGCGCCGCGCAGCATCACCCCGCGCACCAGGCGCAGGAACTGCGTCATCGGCAGGATCTCCGCGCCCCACTGCACCACCTTGGGCATGCCGGCGAACGGGAACATGAAGCCGGAGATCAGGATCGAGGGCAGGAACACCAGCATCGTCACCTGGATCGCCTGGAACTGGGTGCCGGCGCGGGTGGAGATCAGCAGGCCCATCGCCAGGTTGGCGAGGATCAGCAGCAGCGCGGCGATGTAGACGTCGAGCAGGCTGCCGCGCAGCGGCACGTCGAAGAACCAGAACCCCAGCACCAGGATCAGCGTGGTCTGGACCAGGCCGATCGCCGCGTAAGGCAGCACCTTGCCGATCATCAGCTCGGCGCGGGCCAGCGGGGTGGCGATCAGCAGTTCCATGTTGCCGCGCTCGCGCTCGCGCACGATCGCCATCGCGGTGAACATGGTCATCGTCATGGTGAGGATGATGCCGATCAGCCCCGGCACGATGTTGACCGCCGAGCGCCGCTCGGGGTTGTAGAAGCTGACCACCTGGATCGGCGGATCGCCGCGCGCGGCGCGGCGGCCGTCGGGGCCTTCCAGCGGCAGCTGCGCGATCTGGTTGGCGGCCGCCTGCACCACGGTGTCGGTGCCGTCGACCATCACCTGCAGCGCCGGGCGGCCGTCGACCAGCCGGCGCTCGAAGTCGGGCGGGATCGCGATGCCGACGCTGATCTCGCCCCGGCGCAGCATCTCGACCAGTTCCTGCGGGCTGTCGACGACGCCGACGGTCTCGACCACTCCGGTGGCCTGGATGTCCATGACCGCGGTGCGCGAGGTGGCGGTGACCGCCTGGTCGGCGATCGCCGCGTCCAGGCCGCGCGGGTTGTAGTTGATCGCGTAGCCGAACAGCACCAGGTCGACGACCGGGATCATCACGATCATCACCAGGCTGATGCGGTCGCGGCCGAGCTGGCGCAGCTCCTTGGCGACCACGGCCCACAGGCGGCGCAGGTGCTTCATGCCGCGTCCGCCCCGGCCTCGTCGCTGCGGGTCGCGGCGACGAACACGTCCTCGAGGTTGGGCGCGACCGGGCGCACCTCCGCCTGCAGCCCCGCCGCGCGCAGCGCGCCGGCCAGCGCGTCCGCGCCGCGGGCGCCCGGCGCGGTCAGCACGCGCAGGCTGTTGCCGATCTGGGCCACGCTGAGCACGCCGGGCTGGCCGACCAGCGCCTGCTGCGCGCGGCGCGGCTGCGCGGCGAGCACCTCGACGCTGCGGCCGTCGAGGGCCGCGGCGAGCTCGCCCGGGGTGCCGTCGGCGACCAGCGCGCCGCGGTCGAGGATCGCGATGCGGTGGCAGCGCTCGGCCTCGTCCATGTAATGGGTGGAGACCAGCAGCGTGGTGCCACCGTCGGCCAGCTCGAAGAGCTTTTCCCAGAAGTCGCGCCGCGATTCCGGGTCGACCGCGCTGGTGGGCTCGTCGAGGAACAGCAGTTCGGGGCGGTGGATCACTGCGCCGGCCAGCGCCAGGCGCTGCTTCTGCCCGCCGCTCATGGTGCCGGCGAGCTGCTTCTGGCGGTCGGCGAAGTGGTACAGCTCGACCAGCTCGTCGACGCGCGCGCGGGTGTCGCGCCGCGACAGCCCGTACACCGCGGCCAGGAACTCCAGGTTCTCGCGCACCGTCAGGTCCTCGAACAGCGAGAACTTCTGCGTCATGTAGCCGATGCGCAGGCGCAGCGCGTCGGCCTCGTCCGGGATGCGCAGGCCGAGCACCTCGATCCCGCCTTCGCTCGGGGTCAGCAGGCCGCACAGCATGCGGATCGTGGTCGACTTGCCCGAGCCGTTCGGGCCGAGGAAGCCGTAGACGCTGGCGCGCGGCACGGTCAGGTCGACGTGGTCGACCGCGACCAGCGCGCCGAAGCGCTTGACCAGGCCGCGCGCGCGGATCGCCGCGTCGTCGGCGGCGGCGGGGGCTTCAGCGATCACCCGCGAACTCCACCCGCAGCGGCAGGCCCGCCGGCAGGTCGCCGGCGTCCTCCAGCTCGACCTCGGCCAGGTAGCTCAGGCGCGCGGCGTCCTCGCCGCTGAGCGCGTAGTACGGGGTGAACGTCGGCTCGCTGCGGATCATGCGCACGCGCCCGGCGTAGGCGCGCTCGCCCCCGGCGCCGACCCGCACCGTCGCGCGGTCGCCGACGGCGACGCCGGCGCGCAGCGGCTCGGGCACGTAGACGCGGGCGTAGGGCCGCTCGCCGACCAGCAGCACCGCCAGCGGCGCGCCGACCGGCGCCTCGTCGCCGAGCCGGTACGGCAGGCTGTCGACGCGGCCGGCGCGCGGCGCGACCACGTCGAGCCGGCCGGTGGAGAACGACTGCGCCTGCAGCTGCGCCTCCGCGGCCGCCAGCGCTGCCTCGGCCTGCGCGATCTGCTCGGGCCGCACGCCGTTGCGCAGCTCGTCCAGCGCGGCCTGCGCCGCAGCGACCTGCGCATCGGCGTTGCCGGCGGCCGCGCGGGCGCGGTCGACGTCGGCGGCGGACACCAGCCGCTGCCCACCCAGGGGCTGCAGGCGGCGATAGTAGGCGCCCGCGTCGCGGGCCTGCGCCTGCGCCGCGGCGAGGTTGGCGCGGGCCTGGTCGATGTCCTCGCGGCGGGCGCCGTTGCGCAGTTCCTCCAGCGCCTGGCGCTGGCGCGCGACGTCGGCCTGCGCGGCGGCGAGCTGGGCGTCGCCGCGCGTGCGCTCCAGGGTCAGCACGCGTTCGCCGGCCTCCACCCGCGCGCCTTCGCGCACGGCGATGTCGACGATGCGCTCGGCGGCCGGCGCCGGCAGCGTGATGCGGTCGTACTCCAGCGTGCCCAGCGCCTGCGGCGGGGTGCGCGCGCAGGCGGCCAGCAGCAGGCCGGCCAGGGCCAGCACGGGGACGAGGATCGGGCGGGTCATGCGGGCAACTCCAGGCCGCGTTCGAGCAGGGCCAGCGCGTGGCGGCGGATGTCCTCGATGCCGAGGTCGTCGGCGTCGAACAGTGCGCGCCAGATCGGGGTGCCGGCGGCGGGGAACAGGGTCAGCCCGACCAGCGAGACCATCAGCAGGCGCGGGTCGAGCGCGGGGTTGAGCCGGCCGGCGGCCTGCTCGGCGGCGAAGCGCGCGGCCATGACCGCGGCGATCTCCGGCGCCAGCCGGGTCACCAGCAGGTCGCGCAGGCTGCCGCCTTCGCTGACCACCTCGCGGATCCACAGCGCCGGCAGCCAGGCGTGGCGCGCGACCAGGGCGCAGATGCGGTCGACGAAGGCCGCCAGCACCTCGCCCAGGCCGGCGTCGTCCATGCCCAGCAGGGTCTCGCGCACCTCGACGAACACCGGCATCAGGCGCTCGGCGATCACCGCGTCGCGCAGCCCGGCCGCATCGTGGAAGTAGTAGTGCAGCAGCGCCGGGGTCACCCCCGCCTCGCCGGCGATGTCACGCAGCGTGGTGGCGGCGATGCCGCGGCGCACGTAGCAGGCGAGCGCGGCGTCCAGCGCCAGGCTGCGGCGGTCGGCGTCGCCGCCGGGACGCCCGGGGTGGCGGCGGCCGCCGGCCGGGGCCTTCGCGGACCCGGCGGTGGGCGAGGCCGGCGCGGCGGGGGGCCGCTTGGGCGGTCGATTGCGGGAAGACGGGCTCATGGCGCCTAAATTAATTCATCCATCAATTAATACAAGGAACCGGTCCTGAATGCCGTAGCGGCGCGGCCGGGGCCGTCAGCGCCAGTGGCCTGCGCTGCAGGCCTTCCCGTGGCCGTCGGTGGGGTGTGGTGCGGCGCAGCGCCCGGCCGATCGCGGGCAAGCGGCGCGGGCGCCGCACCGCGGCCGGGGAGCCGCCCAGCGGGCCGGCGCGAGGCGGGCCATCGGCGTTGGCGGCCCCCGGGCGCGTGGGCGGTCGAAATGCTCGAAGCGCTACGGCAGCGAAGCGGGTCGGGGCCGGCCACGCAAGGACGGATTCCTGACGATCCGCCGCCCTGTCGCGTTGCCACGGCCCGGGGATCGGCGGGAACATGGACCGCGTCCGCCGCCCACGCGCCGAGCTGGAGTAACCTCGCCGCCCTATGACCAGTCCCCATCAAGCCGACTTCGTCCTCGAACCCGACGACACCGAGCGCCTGGCCAACCTCGCCGGCCCGTTCGACGGCCACCTGCGCCTGATCGAGCTGCGCCTGGGCGTGGAGATCGCCAGCCGCGGCAACGTGTTCCGCATCACCGGCCGCGAGGAGGAGGCGGTGGCCCGCGCCGAACGCTTCGTGCGCGCGCTGTACGACGAGACCGCCGCCGAGACGCTCGACAGCCAGGGCGTGAACCTGCGCCTGTCGCAGTCCAACGTGGAGCGCCCCGGCTACGCGCCACAGGAAGTGGCGGTGCGGGTCAAGCGCGGCACCATCCGCGGGCGCGGCGCCAACCAGGCGAAGTACCTGCACGCGATCGCCACCCACGACATCAACTTCGGCATCGGCCCGGCCGGCACCGGCAAGACCTTCCTGGCGGTGGCGATGGCGGTCGAGGCGCTGAACGAGTCGCGCGTGCAGCGTCTGGTGCTGGTGCGCCCGGCGGTGGAGGCCGGCGAGAAGCTGGGCTTCCTGCCGGGCGACCTCAGCCAGAAGGTCGATCCCTACCTGCGCCCGCTCTACGACGCGCTGTACGAGATGCTGGGCGTGGAGAAGGTGCTCAAGCTGCTGGAGAAGAACGTCATCGAGATCGCGCCGCTGGCCTACATGCGCGGGCGCACGCTCAACGACGCGTTCGTGATCCTGGACGAGGCGCAGAACACCACCATCGAGCAGATGAAGATGTTCCTGACCCGGCTGGGCTTCGGCTCCACCGCGGTGGTCACCGGCGACCTGACCCAGATCGACCTGGCGCGCCACGTGAAGTCCGGCCTGCGCGACGCCATCGACGTGCTGCGCGAGGTCGAGGGCGTGAGCTTCACCTTCTTCGAGTCGCGCGACGTGGTGCGCCACCCGCTGGTGGCGCGCATCGTCGGCGCCTACGACCGCCGCGACGCCGCCGACCAGGCCACCGGGCCGGCCGCCTGAAGACGACGCGCGAGTCCGGCGATCGCGCGCGTCCCCGCCGGGCCCTCGCCGCAGCCGGCCGCCGGCGCGACGTACAATCCGGCCCATGACCCAGGGCCCCGTCCGTCTCGATGTCGCCGTCGGCTACGCCGTGCCGCGCAAGGGCCTGCCGGCCGCGGCCAGCTTCCGCCGCTGGGTGGCGGCGGCGCTGGCCGGCCGCATCCGCGAGGCCGACCTGGCGATCCGCATCGTCGGCGAGGACGAGGGACGCGCGCTCAACCGCCACTACCGCGGCCGCGACTACGCCACCAACGTGCTGAGCTTCCCCGCCGAGCTGCCGGAAGGCCTGCCCGAGGGCATTCGCCTGCCGCTGCTGGGCGACCTGGTGCTGTGCGCGCCGGTGGTCGCCCGCGAGGCCGCCGAACAGGGCAAGCCCCTCGCCGCCCACTACGCCCACCTGACCGTGCACGGCGCCCTGCACCTGCTCGGCTGGGACCACGCCGACGAGGTCGAGGCCGAGGCGATGGAAGGCCTGGAGCGCACGATCCTGGCCGAGCTGGGCATCGCCGACCCCTACCGCGAGGCGTAGGCGCGCGGCGCGGCGCTGGTCGCAAGAGCGCGCTCGTGCGACTGGGCTTTGCCTGCGACCCGGGTCGCGCGCGAGCGCGCTCCTACAAAAAAAGCGAATGCCACCACGACTTTGTAGGAGCGCGCTCGCGCGCGAAAGGGCTTTCCCCGCGAATCAAGTTGCGCGCGAGCGCGCGCCTACAGGCAGTCGATGAGGCCGTCGAAGACCGAGGCCTCGCCGCGCGGCAACGGTGCGTACAGCGGATCGTCGCCGGCGAGCGCGGCCAGCAATTCCTCCAGCGTGGTGCCCGGCGCCAGCGGGGTCGCGCAGGCCCAGGACTGCGGCCGCACGGCGATCTTCCCGGAAGCGGGATCGACGGTCTCGTCGCTGGCGGCGAAGGCCCACGCGCACATGCCGATGCGGCCCGTGGTCGCGTGCACGGAGCAGCGGTAGGCCAGCGACTGGATGTTGGTGAACTCGCCCTCGCAGAAGGTGTCGCCGCAGCTCTGGTCGAAGCCCTGCTTCAGCGCCCGCGTGAGCCCGTACCACGCCTCGACGCGGTCGTCGTCACCGCGCACGTAGGTGGGCGCGTCGACGTAGGGGCCCGCGGGCGGCGGGGCGGGTTCCGCGGCGCGCGACGGCCACGTCGCGGCGAGGACCAGCGCGGCACAGACGGCGGCCAGCGCCGGGGCGGCGGCGAAGATCGGGACGGCGAACGGAAAGCGTGGGCTGGACATGCGGCTCCTCCTGAGCGGAATGGGGATCACGGGACGCGCGCGGGCGGGCGGCGGCCCGGGATCGGCCGTCCTGGCCGACCCGGCCGCCGCGGCC
>NZ_JAIWPR010000028.1 GCF_021191635.1 Alterluteimonas quercicellularis | reverse complement strand
GACTTCCTCTGCTTGGGCGCGGCGGGCTACGCCGGCGTGTGCGGGTGCGGGGGGAATGCGGGGGATGGGGGCCGGCGCGGGCGCCGGCGGGGAGGCGGCGTCGCGCGCAGCGGGGACGGCGGGGGGCGCGGCGTCGCCGGTCGCGGCGGTGCGGCGGCGCGGCTTGCGCGGCGCGCGCGGGCGCACGTCGGTCAGCAGCCGCGCCAGCACGCCGGCGTCGAGGTTGCCGCCGGAGACCACCGCGCACTTGCGGCGCGCGGCCACGCGCTTGCCCGCGGCCAGCGCCAGCGCGCCGGCGCCCTCGGCGATCACGTGCTCCTCCAGCGCCAGCCGCACCAGCGTCTCGCGCAGCTCGGCCTCGCGCACGATGACGATGTCGTCCAGCAGCTCGGCCAGCAGGCGCCGGGTCAGGCGGCCGGGGTCGGCCACGCGCACGCCGTCGGCCAGGGTCGGGCGCGGCGGCGTCGCCGGCTCGCCGCGCAGGGCGCGCGCCATCGCGTCCACGCCCTCGACCTGCGCGCCGATCACGCGCACCCGGCGCCCGCCGCGCGCGGCCGGCAGGCACGCGGCGCGCAGCGCCAGCGCCACGCCGGCGGCCAGGCCGCCGCCGCCGATCGGCACCAGCACCACGTCGGGCTCCAGCGCGGCGGCGATCTCCAGCCCCACGGTGCCCTGGCCGGCGATCACGTCGGGATCGTCGAAGGCCGACAGCAGGCGGTAGCCGTTGTGCTCGGCCAGCGCGGCGGCGAAGGCCTTGGCGGCGTCGTAGCTCTCGCCGTGCAGGCGCACCGTCGCGCCCCAGTGGGCGACGCCGGCCACCTTGGTCTGCGGGGCGTCGGTCGGCATCACGGTGATCACCGGCACGCCCAGCCGCCACGCGGCCCAGGCCAGGCCCTGCGCGTGGTTGCCGGCCGAGGCCGCGATGACCGGGCGCTCGTCGCCGCGCTCGCGCGCGGCCAGCAGCGCGTTGAGCGCGCCGCGCACCTTGTAGGAACCGGTGCGCTGCAGGTTCTCCAGCTTCAGCCAGCAGCCGAAGCGCTCGGCGTGGTGCAGCGGCGTGGCCGCCAGGTACGGGCGCAGCCGCGCCTGCGCGGCGAACACCTCGGCCACGGACACCGTCTGCGCGCTGGCGACGTCGGGCTCCATCAGACGACGGTCAGCCAGCGCGCGTAGGCCGGTTCGGCGCCGCGGATCACCCGCCCGTACAGCGCGGCCAGCTCGCGCGCCACCGGGCCCTCGCCGTAGTGGCGGTCCTCCAGCTGCGCCATCGGCGCGACCTCGGCGGCAGTGCCGCAGGCGAACACCTCGTCGGCGTCCAGCAGCTCGTCCAGGGTCGCCGCGCGCGAGCGCGCGCCGGAGAGCTCGATCAGGGTCTGCCGGGTGATGCCGGGCAGGGCGTCGCGGTGCTCGACGGCGGTCACCTCGCCGTCCTTGACCCAGAACACGTTGGCGCCGGTGCACTCCACCACGAAGCCGTCGCGGTCGACGAACAGCGCCTCGTCGAAGCCGCGCGCCTTGGCCTCGCGCTTGGCCAGGATCGAGTTGACGTAGCCGCCGCACAGCTTCAGCGGCGGCAGCGAATCGGCCGGGTTGCGCCGCCAGCGCGAGACCGCCACGCGCGCGCGCTGGCCGTTGAGGTGCACGCGGGTGGCGGTGGTGGAGACCATCAGGTGCTGCGGGTGGCCGTCCACGTCCAGGCCGAAGCCGCCGGCGCCGAACCACGCCAGCGGGCGCACGTAGGCGTCGCGGTGGCGGTTGGCGCGCAGCGTGGCCAGCACCGCCTCGGTCGCCAGGGCGACGTCGAAGTCGATGCCCAGCAGCTCGGCGCCCTGGCGCATGCGCTCCAGGTGCTCGGGCAGGCGGAACACCGCCGCGCCGCCGTCGGCGGTGGCGTAGGCGCGGATGCCCTCGAACACGCCGCTGCCGTAGTGCATGGCATGGGTGGTCAGGTCGGCCTGCAGCGACTCGACGTCGGCCAGCGCGCCGTCGAACCACAGCTGCGTGCGCGCGGCCGGCGCCGGCTGCGGGAACGGTGCGACGTTGGCCGCGGCCGCCGCGGCGGGCCCGGGCACCACGGCCTCGGCGGCCTCGGGCTGCGGATTCAGCTGCATGGCGACACCTCCACCGCGAGACAGTCGTACAGCTTGTCCAGCTGCTGGCGCAGCGCCTCGCCGGGGCGCTCGCTCTCGACGGTCATGCGCAGGTGCCAGCGGTCGCCGTCGGGCTGGGCCTCGCCGTCCACGGCCAGCGGGCGGAAGCCGCGGCGCTCGGCCGCGCCGACCACGCGGGTCAGCGCGCCCTCGGCGCGGCGCAGGGTCATGTCAAGCCGGTATCGCATGGGTCGGTTCCTCGGGCGTGGGGTCGGGGCGCGCGGCGGCCGCGTCGGCGTCGTGGCCGTCGTCGATCATCTGCGCGTTGTTGTGGTTGGGCGGCACCAGCGGCCAGACGTTGGCGGCCGGATCGATCGCCACGTGCAGCAGCGCCGGGCCGTCGGCGGCCAGCAGCGCGGCCAGCGCGTCCTCGACGCCGTCGGCGCGGTCCACCGACAGCGCCTGCACGCCGAACGCGCGCGCGACCTCGGCGAAGTCCGGGTTGTCGGACAGGTCGATCTCCGAGTAGCGCTTCTCGAAGAACAGCTCCTGCCACTGCCGCACCATGCCCAGCGCCTGGTTGTCCAGCAGCACGATCTTCACCGGCAGCCGGTAGCGGCGCAGCGTGGCCAGCTCCTGCACGTTCATCAGGAACGAGCCGTCGCCGCTCACGCACACCACCTGCGCCGCCGGGTCCTGCAGCTGCGCGCCGATCGCCGCCGGCAGGCCGAAGCCCATCGCGCCCAGCGCGCCGCTGGTCAGGTGCCGTCGCGGATCGGCGAAGCGGCAGTGCTGGGCCACCCACATCTGGTGCTGGCCGACGTCGCAGCTGATCACCGCGTCCGGGGCGATCTCGGACAGCCGCTTCAGCAGCGCGGGGGCGTACACGCCGTCGCCGGGCGCGTCGTAGCGGGCGGCGAAGCGCGCCCGCCGGGCCTGGCACTGCTGCAGCCAGTCGCGGCGGGCGGCGGCGTGGCGGCCCTGCCACGCCTGCATCGCGCAGGGGCCGGTCAGCCGCCGCAGCGCGTGGGCGACGTCGCCCTGCACGCCGACGTCGGCCGCGCGCAGCTTGCCGATCTCGCAGGCGTCGGCGTCCAGGTGCACCACGCGCGCTTCGGGCGCGAACTCGGCCAGCTTGCCGGTGGCGCGGTCGTCGAAGCGCGCGCCGACCACGATCAGCAGGTCGCAGGCCTGCACCGCGTGGTTGGCCGCGCGGCTGCCGTGCATGCCCAGCATGCCCAGGTGGCAGGCGTGGCCGGCCGGCAGCGCGCCCAGGCCCTTCAGGGTCAGCACGGTGGGGATGCGGGTCTGCTCGACGAACTCGCCGAAGGCCTCCACCGCGCCGGCCAGCGCGATGCCGCCGCCGCCGTAGACCACCGGCCGCTGCGCCTGCGCGATCAGCGCCGCCGCCGCGTGCAGGGCGGCATCGGCCGGCGCCGGCACCGGCTCCGCCGGCCGCGGCGCGTGCGCCGGCAGGTGCGAGGCGTCGCCCACCTGCACGTCCTTGGGCAGGTCGATCAGCACCGGGCCCGGGCGGCCGCTGCGGGCGATCCGGAACGCCTCGGCCAGCACCTCGGGCAGCTCGTCGACGCTGCGCGGCAGGAAGCTGTGCTTGACGATCGGCAGGGTCATGCCGAACACGTCCAGCTCCTGGAAGGCGTCGGTGCCCAGCAGCGGCGTGGCGACCTGGCCGGTGATGACGACCATCGGCACCGAGTCCAGCATCGCGTCGGCGATGCCGGTCACCAGGTTGGAGGCGCCGGGGCCGGAGGTCGCCACGCACACGCCGACGCGGCCGCTGGCGCGCGCGTAGCCGTTGGCGGCGAACGCCGCGCCCTGCTCGTGGCGGACCAGGACGTGGCGCAGGCCGGCGCCGTGCAGGGCGTCGTAGAAAGGCATGATCGCGCCGCCCGGGTAGCCGAACAGCGTGTCCACGCCTTCCGCCTGCAGCGCGCGCACCAGCCAGCGCGCGCCGTTGCAGGGCGCGGCCGCGGCGGCGGCCGGCGCGGTCGCTGCGGCCGCCTCGGTCGTCTCCGGCGCGGGCGCGTCGTCGTCGGCGGCTTGGGCGTGCATCACGCGGCCTCGGGCTGCGCTTGCGCGGGGCTCGCCGGCGGCCTGGCCGCGGCGGCGACCGGCTGGCCGTCCTGCAGCCATTGCATGGCCGCGCGCAGCCTGCGGCCGGTCTCCTCGATCGGATGGTCCAGGTCGGCCTGGCGGTGGCGCTTGTAGTTGGGCAGCCCGGCCTCGTACTCGGCGATCCAGTTGCGGGCGAAGGTGCCGTCCTGGATGTCGGCCAGCACCGCCTTCATGCGCGCCTTGGTGTCGGCGTCGATGATCCGCGGGCCGCTGACGAAGTCGCCGTACTGCGCGGTCTCGGAGATGAACTCCAGCATCCGGCTGATGCCGCCCTCGTAGAACAGGTCGACGATCAGCTTCAGCTCGTGCAGCACCTCGTAGTAGGCGATCTCGGGCTGGTAGCCGGCTTCCACCAGGGTCTCGTAGCCGGCCTGCACCAGCGCGCTGGCGCCGCCGCACAGCACCGCCTGCTCGCCGAACAGGTCGGTCTCGGTCTCCTCCTTGAAGGTGGTGCGGATGACGTTGGCGCGCGCGCCGCCGATGCCCGCGGCGTAGGTGCGCGCCAGCGCCTCGGCGTGGCCGCTGCGGTCCTGCTCGATCGCGAAGATGCAGGGCACGCCGCGGCCGATCTCGTACTCGCGCCGCACCAGCGCGCCCGGGCCCTTCGGCGCGACCAGGATCACGTCCAGGTCCTCGCGCGGGGCGATCCGCCCGTAGTGGACGTTGAAGCCGTGCGCGAACAGCAGGCAGGCGCCCTCGCGCATGTTCAGCGCCAGCACCTCCTCGTACAGGCGCGCCTGCACCATGTCCGGGGTCAGCACCGCCACCAGGTCCGCGGCGGCGGCCGCTTCGGCGGGGGCGACCACCGCGAAGCCGTCGGCGGTCGCGCGCTGCTCGGTGGGGCCGCCGGGGCGCAGGCCGACGGTGACGTCGAAGCCGGAGTCGCGCAGGTTGAGGGCGTGGGCGCGGCCCTGGCTGCCGTAGCCGATCACGGCGATGGTGGGCTTGCGGGCGGTGTGCTGCTGGGTCATGGCGGTTTCCGTTGGACGGGGTGCGTGGGAAGGGAAAGGCTTCGCGCCGGAGCGCGGTCAGTCGTCGGTGAGGACGGCATCGATGGCATCGCGCCGGGTCGCGGCCGCGCCGCCTCCGGCCCCGGCATCCCCGCTCGGGGGGGAGGGGGCGGGGACGCGCGGGGCCGGAGGCGGGGCGGACGGGACGGCGGCGGGCGCCTCGGGGCGGGGCGAGGTCACCGCGCCCTTCGAGGCCGAGCCGACCAGGCGCGCGAACTTGGCCAGCGCGCCCGTGGTCACCCGCGGCGCGATGCGCACCGGCTCGCGCGCGTCCAGCGCGGCGGCGGTGGCCAGGGTGCGGGTGGCGGTGTCGATGGTGACGATGTCGCCCTCGCGCAGCCGCGCCAGCGGCCCGCCCGCGGCGGCCTCGGGCGCGATGTGGCCGACCATGAAGCCGCGGGTGGCGCCGGAGAAGCGGCCGTCGGTGATCAGCGCCACGTCGTCGCCCAGGCCCTGGCCGACCAGCGCCGCGGTCACCGCCAGCATCTCGCGCATGCCGGGCCCGCCGGCGGGGCCCTCGAAGCGGATCACCACCACGTCGCCGGGGCGGATCGCGCGCGCCTGCACCGCGGCGAAGCAGGCCTCCTCGGAATCGAACACGCGCGCCGGCCCGCTGTGGCGGCTGCGGCCGTGCCCGGCCAGCTTCAGGATGCAGCCCTCGGGGGCCAGGTTGCCGTACAGGATCGCGTAGCCGCCCTGCGGCTTGATCGGGTCGGCCACCGGGCGCACCACGTCCTGCGGGACGGCGGCCCGCGCCAGGGATACGCACGCATCGTCCAGCTCGGCGAACAGCGAGCGGCCGGTGACGGTGGGGATGTCCTCGATCAGGCCGGCGGCGCGCAGCTCGCGCGCGACCAGCGCGGTGCCGCCCTGGGCGTACATCTCGGCGGCGCTGTAGCGGCCGCCGGGCTTGAGGTCGGCGATGACCGGGGTGGCCGCGGCGGCGTGGAAGTCCTCCAGGTCGAAGGGCAGGCCGGCCTCGTGCGCGATCGCCAGCAGGTGCAGCGCGGCGTTGGTGGATCCGGCGGTGGCCGACACCGCACGTGCCGCATTTCGCAGCGCGATCGGAGAGAGGATCACGCGCGGTGTCGGGCCGCCGGAAAGCAGTGCCTGCATCACCAGCTCGCCGCAGCGGCGCGCGGCGGCCGGCTTGTCGGGATCGGTGGCGGGGATGTCGTTGAGCCCCAGCGGCGACAGCCCCAGGAAGGTGAGCACCATCGCCATGGTGTTGGCGGTGAACTGGCCGCCGCAGGCGCCGGCGCCCGGGCAGGCGGCGGCCTCCACCTCGCGCAGGCCTTCGTCGTCGAGGGTGCCGGCGGCATGCTGGCCGACCGCCTCGAACACGTCCTGGATGGTGACCGGCCGGCCCTTGCAGTGGCCGTGGCGGATGGTGCCGCCGTAGAGGATCACGGTGGGGATGTCCAGGCGCGCGGCCGCCATCGCCGCGGCGGGGATGGTCTTGTCGCAGCCGCACAGCAGCACCATCGCGTCCAGGCAGTGGCCGTCGACCGCCAGCTCGATCGAATCGGCGATCAGCTCGCGCGAGGCCAGCGAGGCGCGCATGCCGGAGGAGCCCATGGCGATGCCGTCGGTCACCGCGATGGTGTTGAACTCGATCGGGGTGCCGCCGGCCGCCTTGACGCCCTCGGCCACGTCCGCCGCCAGGTCGCGCAGGCCCAGGTTGCAGGGCGAGACGTTCGACCAGGTGTGCACCACCGCCACCAGCGGCCGCGCGATGGCGGCGTCGTCGAGGCCGGTGGCGCGCAGCATCGCGCGCGCCGGGGCGTGGTCGGGGCCTTGCTTGATGGCATCGCTGCGCACTTGCGGTGTTTCCTCGTGTAGTGGCCTGGGCCCCGAAACGAAAAACCCCGCGCCGTTTCGGGCGCGGGGTCTTGGTTCTTTCGACCTGGGTTTGTTTTCTACTTACGCAAACCCGATTCCCGCGCCGGTTGAGCAGGTAATAAGGAGGACGACGACGGGAACGAGCGCAACCGGGACACGCGGGTCCGCCGCGCCCGGGAGGGCGGCGTTGCGGAGCTGCGGGTGGCTGTTGCGCTGCGTCATGGCCCGCCGAGATAAACACGGCCGTGCAGGGCGTGTCAACAGTTTCGTCGACAACCGTTGCGCAGGGAGCGTCCGCGCGAGGCCGGCGCCTCGCCGGCGGGGCGCGCGTCTGCGGGCCCTGCGCTTGCGCAGGCCGCGGGCGGCGTGTTACCAAGACGCCATGCAGCGCACCGTCCTCCGCCCCTATGCGTGGTTCTACGGCTTTCCGATGCCGGCGGCGGACGGGGTGCGCACGATCTGACAGATCACACGATTTTCCCCAGAAGCCGCCAGCCACCCTGGCGGCTTTTTTCATGCCGCCGGACGCCCCCACCGGAGCATGACCTTGAACACCCGTACCGACGACCTGCGCATCCGCGACATCCAGCCCCTGGCCACCCCGGGGCAGGTGATCCACGGCTGCCCGCTGCCCGAGACCGTCGCCCGCCACGTCGCCCGCGCCCGGCGCGCCGCGCAGGACATCCTGCACGGCCGCGACGACCGCCTGCTGGTGGTGATCGGCCCGTGCTCGATCCACGACCCCGCGGCCGCGCGCGAATACGCGCAGCGGCTGGCCGGCGAGCGCGCGCGGCTGGGCGATGCGCTGGAGATCGTGATGCGGGTGTACTTCGAGAAGCCGCGCACCACCGTGGGCTGGAAGGGGCTGATCAACGATCCGCGCCTGGACGGCAGCTACCGCATCGACGAGGGCCTGCGGCTGGCGCGGCAGTTGCTGCTCGACGTCAACGCCGCGGGCCTGCCCGCCGGCTGCGAGTTCCTCGACATGATCACCCCGCAGTACCTGGCCGACCTGGTGAGCTGGGGCGCGATCGGCGCGCGCACCACCGAGAGCCAGGTGCACCGCGAGCTGGCCTCGGGCCTGTCGTGCCCGGTGGGCTTCAAGAACGGCACCGACGGCAACGTGCGCATCGCCGCCGACGCGGTGCAGGCGGCCTCGCACCCGCACCGCTTCCTGTCGGTGACCAAGCAGGGCGTCAGCGCGATCGTCACCACCGCCGGCAACGAGGACGGGCACGTGATCCTGCGCGGCGGGCGCGAGCCCAACTACGACGCGGCGAGCGTGGACGCCGCCGCGCGGGTGCTGCAGGCCGCCGGCCTGCAGCCGCGGCTGATGATCGACGCCAGCCACGCCAACAGCGGCAAGCGGCCCGAGCGGCAGCCGCAGGTGGCGGAGGACATCGCCGCGCAGCTGGAGGCCGGCGAGCGGCGGATCGTCGGCACCATGATCGAGAGCCATCTCGTCGGCGGCCGCCAGGACCTCGTCGACGGCCGCGCCCTGGTCCACGGCCAGAGCATCACCGACGGCTGCCTGGGCTGGGAGGACTCGGTGCGCGTGCTGGAACGCCTGGCGCGCGCGGTGGACGCGCGCCGGCGCGTGGCCGCCGACGCCTGCGCGGCGTAGGGCCGGACGACCCGATGCGACACGCTTCGTCGCACCGCGCCTGCGCGCGACGGGCTTGCCCGGCGCATCCTGTCGCGGGGGGGGGGGGGGGGGGGGGGGGGCGCCGGGCGCGGGCGGGGCGCCGGGGCCCGCGGCGGCCCGGCCGCGC
>NZ_JAIWPR010000027.1 GCF_021191635.1 Alterluteimonas quercicellularis | reverse complement strand
CCTGTCGCGCGCCAGCGCGCTCCTACGAAAGCGACCTGCAGCCGGCATCCGACCGTCCCGTAGGAGCGCGCTGGCGCGCGACGGCTGTCGCCCAGTTTCCGCAAGGCGGTGCCCGCTGGCATTTGCCGAGGTTCCAGCCGCACCTGGCGCGGTCGCGAGCGCGCTCCTTCCGGGCCCGTGCGGGTCAGGCGCCGAGCGGCACCTCGGCGGTCTCGGGTCGCGACGCCGGTGTTCGCGATGCGGGCGCGGCCATGCGCTCCAGCAGCAGCGGCGAGGCCAGGGCGCAGTCCGGGTGCATGCGGTTGAGGCCATGGACCGCGCCCGCCAGCCCGGTCATCAGCCCCGGCGTGAACGCGGCCCGGGTCAGGCCCCCGACCATGCCTTCGTGCTCCTCGATGGAGGAGACGATCTGCATGGCCGGCGCGTCGCGGTCGATCGCGCAGCCGCCGGGATCCAGTGCGGCGGCCTGCACCAGCAGTTCCCGCAGGGACAGGTCGCCGTGGCACAGGGTATGGCTCGATCCCCACGTGCCCTCTGCGGCCGCCACCGCGCGGCGCAGGGTGCGCAGGTGGCGCGGAGCGCCGGTGCGGCCGTACAGGTCGCAGGCGGCCAGGCCGATGCCGATGCTGCCGTGGCACCAGGTGTGGTAGTTGTCGCTGCCGTCCTGCACCCGGGCGTCCCGCCAGTTGCCGCGCGCCTCGTCGTAGAACGATTCCTGGAACGCGAACGCCGCATCCGAGAGCGCCTCCCAGCGCGCGCGCTCCGCTTCCGCCGCGCCCCTGGCGATCGCCAGCCGTGCCAGCGCCCAGGCGATCCCGGTCGCGCCGTGGGCGAAGCCGTTCGCGGGCTCGTCGGCGCCCTGCGTCGGCCAGCGCGCGCCGTGCCCGTCGACGATGGCCGCGGCCTCCAGGCGATGCGCCGCGCGTGCGGCCAGCGCGCGCCAGCGCGCATCGCCCGTCGCGTCCGCCAGGCCCAGCAGCGGCACGATGGCGCCCGCGGCGCCGTCGATGACGTCGAAGAACCGGTCGTCGTCGAATCCCGTGCGCCCGAGCGCCCCGGCCTGTGCGATCGCGCAGGCCAGCAGGTCCGGCCGGCGCAGCAGGTCGTGCAGGGCGAGCCAGGTCCAGATCCGGGCGCCGTAGCCGGAGAAGCCACCGACCGTTTCCGGGGCGTCCGCGTCGTGCATCGCGCGCATCACGTGCAGGGCGCCGTCGAGCGTGCCGTCGAGGCCGTCCACCGGCTGCGCGCGGCCGCAGGCGGCCTCGTGCCGGTAGCCGCCCAGGGCGACCGCGATGCCGCCGAGGCCGAAGTAGAGCTCCGCCTGCGCCGGCTGCACCAGCCAGCCGCTGCGGGAGATCTCGGGGGTGATCCAGGTGGCCGAGCCGTCGTCGCCGCGGACCGCCAGGCGCAGCAGGCGTCCGACCGCATCGGCCGCCAGTGCGCGGCGGCGCGCCTCCAGCCGGTCGCCGTGCGGGCGACGCGCCGCGTACAGGCGGCCGCGGCGTTCCGCCTCGCGCTCGCGCATGCGCTGGTTGAGATCGGTGGCGACCAGCGCGCTGCGGATCGTCAGCTCCTCCAGGTCGGTCCGCATCGCGCGCCAGTCGGCGGCGACCGCGGCGATCCGTGCGGGCGCGAGCGAAGACACGAAGATGGGCACGTCGCCGTGGCGCAGGTCGTCGATCTCGGCGGCGATCTCCTCCGGCGCGGAGGGCGCGCCCGCGAACGCCGCGGCGTTGCCTTCGAGCAGGGCGCGGGCGCGTTCGATCGCCGCGGCCTCGTCGTGCAGCGACGCGGGGTGCCACAGCATGCGGCCGATCTCGACGTAGGCGCGCGTCGCACGGCGGATGTCGCGCACCCGGCTGCCCTCGAACGCGGCGAGCAGCGGCGCGAGCGCGCCGCGCGCATCGAGCCGGCGCAGGCGTGCGGTGGCATCGAGGAAGCCTTCGCTGATCCGGTCCCAGTGGCGGGACACGTCCGGGTCGGGGCATGGGTGGTTGCGCGCCACCGGGATGTCGATGCCGACGATCTCCAGCCGCGCCTGCAGGGTGCCGTCGCCGGCGATCACCGGCGCCCGGACCTGCGGCTGCTGGCCCGGCAGCGCGCCCGCCGCCGAGAGGTCGACGCCTTCCAGGCCCAGCGCGGGAGTCCGGAATGGCACGATGCCGGTGCGCAGCACCGAGTTGCCGATCAGCGACAGCGCCGCGTCGTAGGCGCGGCCGTACGGCGACGGCGGCATCCCGACGGGCGGCTCGAACAGGCTCTCTGCGTCGATCACCACCGGCACCGGGCCGACCGCAATCAGGTTCTCCAGGTGGATGTCGGTACCGCCGAGCAGGCGCAGGACCGCCAGCCAGTGGCCGAGTCCGCGGTAGAACGCGTCCAGTTCGCGCTCGTCCCGGCAATGGCGGTGGGCGGCGAAGGCGGCCCAGCCGTAACCGCCGCGATCGACCACGGCGGGAACGCGGACGCGGTCGGCGGCGTCTTCGAACACCCGCGCCAGGAACGCGTCGAGGATGGCGTCGATGCGCAGCGGGCGCGGCTTGTACATCGCGGTGCCGCCGTCCAGCGTCAGCCGTGCCACGGACTGGCCGCCGGCATGCAGGTCGCCCTGGCCGAGCGCGAGCGCGCGCAGGCGTCCGGCCGCGCCGCCGAGCAGGGGCGCCAGCGCGTCGCGGTCGGCGGCGAACCGGGCCAGCAGGTCGTGGATCGCGTTGCCCTGCCGGTCGAGCGCGCGCTGCAGGCGCGCACGCAGCGGCGGATAGCGGCGATCCAGGTGCGCGTCGAAGCCGGGGTCCAGGGCGCGCCCGACGAACTGGGCGAAGCGATCGGGTTCGGCGGCCGCGGTCAGCCCGCCGGCGCGTGCGGCCGCGTGCAGTTCCAGCAGCAGCACGCGATTGAGCTTGAGGCTCGCGCTGGCCGACAGCGCGGCGTCGGCCTCGGCCTGGGCGAGCGCGGCCTCGTCCGGGTCCAGGCCCGGTGCGAGCGCGGCGAGACGGGTGGCGAGCGAAGCGCGGGCGGCGGCGGTGAAGCGCGCGACGACGCGCGCGAAGGCGGCCGGCGTGTTCGGTAGGCTCATGGGATTCGGCGTCCGTGCGGTCCGGCCTCGGATGGCCGGCGGTGTGGCGGCCGACGGCGCGCGGTTCCGCTACGCGCCGCCGGCGATCCGGATCAACAGCACATACATCCGCCGTCGTAGCTGCACGAGGTCCCGCCCACGAACGTCGGGCAGGCGACGAACGTGGCCTGGCGACCGGCCATCGCGGCCTTCGCGCCCGGGCCCATCAGCGCCGCTTCGGTCCTCTCCCGGCCTTCGAGGTAGAGCGGGCCGGCCGGGTTGTCGTGGCCTTCGATGCTGTCCGAGCCGTCGAGCCATCCGGAAACGACATGGTCGATCTGTTGCATGACATCTCTCCTTGACGTGTATCGGTGGTTCCAGTGAAGGATCCCCGCCGCCTGCGACGAAGCGGGGCGATCCAGCGGCCGGGCGTCGTGCCCGGGTGGCGCCGCGTGCCTGGGTGCCATCCTCCCGAGCGCTCTCCCGACGCGCGGATGCCACACCGGTACGCTGCGCGCTTTCCGGCGGCCGTTCCATGCCCGGGCTCACGTTTCCGCCCCGGCCCGATCCCGGAACGGACGCCGTCGTCCGTCCCTTTCCGCCGGCGTCGCCGGCTAGCGCACCAGACCGTGGCGTACGGCGTAGCGCACCAGCTCGGCGGAGTTGCGCACGCCGAGCTTGTCGAGCACCCGTGCGCGGTGGTTCTCGGCGGTCTTGACGCTGATGTCGAGCGCGCGCGCGATCTCCTTGGTGCGCAGGCCTTCGGCCAGCAGGTGGAACACCTCGCGCTCGCGCGCGGTCAGGCCGCGATAGGGGTCTTGCAGGGCCTGGTCGGGGCGCTGCACCTGCTGGGCCAGCGCCTTCGCCGCCTGCGGGCCGAAATGGCCGCGGCCGGCGTGCAGGGCGCGGATCGCGGCGACCAGTTCCGCGCTGGAACTGTCCTTGACCAGGTAGCCCGAAGCCCCCGCCCGCACCACGTGGAGCACGTACTCCTCCTCCTCGTGCATGGTCAGCACCAGGACGCGGGTGTCGGGCGCAGTCTCGCGCAGCCGGCGCACGACCTCGATCCCGCCCAGGCGCGGCATCGACAGGTCGACGACGGCGACGTCGGGACGGTGCGCCTGCGCCTGCTGCAGCGCCTCCAGGCCGTCGGCGGCCTGCGCGACGACTTCGATGTCGCCCTCGGCCTCCAGCACGCCCACCAGGCTCTCGCGCACGAGGGTGTGATCGTCGGCGACCAGGACGCGTACGCGGGGCATGCCCGCACCATGCGATCGCGGCGCTGCGCGCGTCAAGCCGGCGGCGCCGGCGCTTCGCCGGGCACCGTCGCCCGCACCAGCGTGCCGTGCCCCGGGCGCGAGCGGAACTCGAAGCGCCCGCCGTACAGGCGCACCCGTTCGCGCATGCCGGCCAGGCCGCTGCCGCCGGCACCGGCCGCGCGCCCGGGGTCGCAGCCGCGGCCGTCGTCCTCGATGCGCAGTTCGAGGCACCCACCGCGCTCGCGCAGCGAGAGGCTGGCGCGGCGTGCGCCCGAATGCTTGAGGACGTTGGTCAGGGCCTCCTGCGCGATGCGGAACAGCAGCGTGCCCACCTCGTCGCCCGGCGGCTCCAGGGGCGGCAGCGACAGCTCGACCGGCAGCGCGCCGGCTTCGCCGACGCTGCGCGCCAGCCAGCGCAGGGCCGCTTCCAGGCCCAGGTCGTCCAGGATCGGCGGCCGCAGCAGCCGCGACAGCTGGCGGGTGTCCTCCAGGGTCTGCGCGCACAGGGCCACCGCCTCGTCGACGCGCGCGCGCAGCGCGGCCTGGGCGGGGGTCAGTTCGGCGCCCAGCAGCGACAGGCGGTGCTTGAGCGCGGTGAGGTTCTGGCCGACGCCGTCGTGCAGCTCGCGCGCGAGCCGGCGCCGTTCCTCCTCCTGCACGCGCCAGACCGAGCGGCCGAGCCGGCGGAACTCGTCCTCGTTCGCCTCCAGCCGCGCCAGCAGCCGGCGATAGCGTTCGCGCAGGGCGTCGACGTCGTTCATCGGGCGGCGGTGGCGGCGTCGAAGCCGTCGCGCAGCGCGTCGGGCACGCGCTCGCGCAGGGCCAGGCGCGCGGCGTCTGCGTCCGCGCGCGCGGCATCGGCGGCCGCCGCATCCCCGGCGGCGGCCGCCGCCTGCGCGCCCAGCGCGTGCAGGCGGTCCGCGCGCAGGTAGGCGCCCGCGCGCAGCAGGCGCTGCGCCTCGCGATAGGCGGCGGTCGCGGCGGTGGCGTCGCCGCCGGCCAATGCCTGCGCGATCGCCTGTTCGAGGTACTGCAGGCGCAGGCCGGCATGCCCAAGCCGCGCGGTGGCGGCATCGAGGTCGGCGCGCGCGGGCGTGCGCCGCAGCGCGATGTCGAGCTGCAGCAGCGGGATGCCCGAGCGCGCGGCCAGGCGGTCGGCCTCGGCCCACGCCGCCGACGCCGCGCCCGCGTCGCCCGCGCGGCGGGCCAGGTCGCCGCGCAGCAGGGCGGCGATCGCGCGCTGCTCCAGCGAGGCCTCGGCGAGGTCGCCGACCAGCGCGTCGAGCCCGGCGCCGGCCTGCGCGCCGGCCTCAGCGGCGAGCAGGGCGCGCGCGCGCAGCAGGCCGGCGTCGAGGGTGCCGCGGCGGTCCTCGCGATGGCGGAAGGCGGCCTGCGCGGCCTCGGCCTGCGCGAGGGCGTCGTCGATCCGCCCCTGCCACAGCGCCAGCTCGGCGAGGTTGCGCCGGCTCACCGCGGCTTCCTCCACCATCTGCTGCGCCTCGGCCGCCTGCAGCGAGCGCTGCAGGCGCTCGCGCGCCTCGTCCCAGCGGCCGCGGGCGACGTCGAGCAGGCCGAGGTTCTGGGTGGTGCGCACGTCGCCGGTGAGATCGCCGAGCGCGGCGTAGGCATCCGCCGCCTGTCCCCAGAACGCCTGCGCGCTGTCGTAGGCGCCGAGCTGGAAGTGGGCGAAGCCGATGTGGTTGAGGGTCTCGGCCACGCCGTGGGCGTCGCCCGACGCTTCCCACGCCGCCAGCGCGCGGCGGTAGGCGTCGAGCGCGGCGCGGTGGTCGCCGCGTTCCTCCTCGAGCAGGCCCAGCTCGTTCTCGGTGGCGGCCAGCTCGCCGCGGTTGCCGGTGGCGCGCAGCAGCGCCAGGGCCTGCGCCAGGTGCTCGGCCGCCTCGTCGAAGTCGCCGCGCAGGGCGCGCACGCCGGCCAGGTTGCGCAGGCTGATCGCGACCCCGCGGCGGTTGCCGAGCGCGCCGCGCAGCTCCACCGCCTGGCGGTACTGCGCCTCGGCCTCGGCGGTCTGGCCGAGCCGGCCGTAGCCCACCCCCAGCGCGTTCGCCGTCTCGGCCAGGCCGTGCGCGTCGCGGCCGCGCCGGAACAGCAGCATCGCGCGCAGCAGGTGCTCGTCCACGGCGGCGCGGGCGTCGCCGCGCAGGATCGAGAACTTGCCCAGCTCGAACCAGATGCGCGGATCGTCCGGGTCCGCCGCGGCCAGGCGCCGCAGCGTGGCCGTGGCCGCGTCCAGTTCCCCCGCCGCGCCCTGCGCGCGCGCCAGTTGCAGCGCGGCGTAGGTGTCGTCGGGGTGGGCCTCGGCCAGCGGCGCCCAGGCGGCCAGCGCGGCGGCGGGATCGCCGTCCAGCAGCGCCAGCGCCGCCGCGGTCTGGCGCCGCCCGCGATCGTCGGCGGTGGTGGCGGTGGCGCGCTGCGCGTGCGCCAGCAGCGCGCGGGCGTCGTCTTCCTCGCCCACGGCCAGCGCGGCCTCGGCCTGCGCGCGCCACGCCGCGGCGAAGCGCGGCGCCGCCTGCGCGGCCTCGGCGAAGCGGGTGCGCGCGGCGGCGTACTCGCCTGCGCGGCGCGCGCGCAGTCCCGCGCCGTAGGCGTCGAGCGCGTCCACCGGCGGCATGGCGGGGCCCGGAGCCCGGGCGACGCCGAGCGCGTCCAGCGCGCGCGGCATCCAGGCGGCCCAGGCCTGCGCCGCGTCGCCGGCGCGCGGGCCGGCGATCGCGGTGCGGGCGTCGCCGGGGCCGAGCAGCTCGGCCTCCACGCGCCAGCCGTCGCCGTCGCGGCGCAGGCGCGGGACGAGCATGCGGTCGGCGGCGGCGACGCCGCGCAGCGCCGCCGGGTCGGCCCGACCGCTGCCGTCGGGGTCGAGCTGCCGCTGCGCCTGCCAGGTGCGCTCGCCGTCGACCACCGTCACCCCGGCGCCGGCCAGGGCGTCGCGCAGCAGTTCGGCCAGGGCATCCAGCCGCGGCGCATCGTCCGCCGCGGCGGCCTGCGGCGGCAGCACCAGCAGGCGCTGCAGCGCGGGCGCGGCGGCGGTCGCCGCGGCCTCGTCGCCGGGGCGCAGCCACCAGGCCGTGCCCGCGGCCAGGCCGACGGCGGCCAGGACCACCGCCGCCACCGCCGTCGCGCGCCGGCCGGGGTGCAGCGTGCGCGGCATCCGTTCTTGCTCGATCGCCGCGACCACCGCGTCGGCCGATTGCGGGCGGCGGCCCGGCCGCGGGTGCAGCAGCGCGTCCACCAGCCGCACCACCCACCCCGGCAGGCCCGGGCGCAGGCGATCGACCGGCGGCGGCGTGGCGACCAGGCGTCGGCCCAGGCTCTCGGCCGCGGTGCCGGCCGCGAACGGCAGCTGGCCGGTCAGCATCTCGTGCAGGATCAGCCCGAGCGCGTAGAGGTCGCTGCGCGGATCGGCCGCGGCGCCGCGCGCCTGCTCGGGCGAGAGGTAGTCGGGGGTGCCGGCGACGGTGCCGGTGCGGCTGCGGGCGCTGTCCACCAGCGAGCGCGCGACCCCGAAGTCGTTGACGTAGGCGTCGCCCTCGCGGTCGATCAGCGCGTTCGCGGGCTTGAGGTCGCGATGCACCACGCCGCGCGCGTGCGCGGCCGCCAGCCCCTGCGCGATCTGCCGCGCCAGCCGCAGCGCCTGCTCGAGCGGCAGCGGGCCCTCGCGGTCGATCAGGCGGTCGAGCGGCTCGCCCTCCACGTAGTCCATGCTGATCAGCCAGCGGCCGTCGTGGCGGGCGATGTCGTGGATGCGCACCACGCGCGGGCTGGACACCTGCCGCGCGAGCAGCAGTTCCTGGCGGAATCGCTCGAAGGCCTCCGGCCGGTCCGCCAATTCGGGCCGCAGCACCTTCAGCGCGACCGGCACCGACAGGGCCTCGTCGCGGGCGAGGTAGACCAGGCCCATGCCGCCCACGCCGAGCAGCCGGACGATGCGGAAGCGGCCGGCCACCAGCGCGTCCGGGGCCAGGTCGCCGAGCGCGTGCAGGCCGGTGCGGGTGGCGTCGCCGCCGGTCATCGGGGGGCGGCGCAGGACGCGACGATGCCGCGCCAGCGCGCGCCGGCCGCGGCGTCGGCCGCCGGTTCCAGCGCGTCGGCGGCGCCGCGCGCGGCGACGTAGAGCGCCGCGCGGTCGGCGAAGGCCTCCAGCAGTTCCACGTCGAGCGCGTCGACCGGCTCGCCGGGCGCGCTGCGGTCGGCGTAGATCGCGCCGAGCGTCTGCGCCTCGTCGAGCAGCGGCAGGCAGACCAGGGCGCGGATGCCGCCGGCCACCACCGAGGCGCGCCCGCGCAGCCAGGCGTCGCGCTCGATCTCGTTGACCACGCAGGTGCGCTGGGTGCGCAGCGCGCGCTCCACCGCGCCGACGCTGCCGGAGAAGCCCCTGCCCGCGGACCCGGGGTCGAGCGCGATTCGCGCGCGCACCGCGTAGTCGTCGCCGTCGCGCAGCAGCAGGAAGCCGCGCTCGCAGCGCGCCAGCTCGATCACCGCGCGCACCGCGGATTCCAGCACGCCGCTCCCGCGCGCGTTGCGGACGAAGCCCTCGGTCAGCGCGGTGGCGCGCTGCCGGCGCGCCTCGCGGCGCTGCCGGTCGGCGTCGAGCTCGTCCCGGCCGAAGGCGGCGAATTCGCAATGCACGTCGCCGAAGCGCAGCCAGGCGTGGCGGCCGAGCTCGGCGCTGCGCACCGGCTCGCCGTCGACGCAGGTGCCGTTCTTGCTGCCGGCATCGGCCAGCCGCCAACCGCCGGCGGCGTGCAGTTCCGCGTGCAGGCGCGAGACCGACGGATGGTCGATGCGCAGCTCGCAGTCCGCGCCGCGCCCGATCCGCAGCGCCCGGCGGTCGTCGTCGAGCCAGTGCGCGGCCGCGGCGCCGTGGGGCGTGTGGACGGTGAGGCGGGCGGGCATGCGGGCTGTCCGGATGCGGGCGGGCGGGGCGGCGGCCCCGCCCGCCCGCAGCGCGACGCTAGAGGCCGAAGTCGCGCAGGTAGCCGATGCTGAAGCCGAGCGTCGAGGCGCCGGCCAGCAGCTCGCCGGCATCGTTGTCGGCATCGCGCGTCGCGCGCCAGACCTGTGCGATGCCGTGCCCGGCGCGGCTGCGCACGTGGGCGGAGAACCCGTCCAGCGCGCCCAGGGCGGCGTCGTAGTCGCCCGCGGCCACCGCGGTCTCGGCCGTGTCCAGCGATGCGGCCAGCGGCGGGCGCTCGGCCGCGGCCAGGCCGTCCACGCGGGCGCGCAGCGCGGCGAACTTGCCGGCGACCACGGCACTGGTCGGGCGCAGGTCGGTCAGCACCAGGAACTGCGAGAAGCCCCCGGTGGTGCCGCGCGCGCGCACGCTGCCGGGCGCGATCTCGCGGGTGATGTCGCGGAACGGCCCGCCCGGCTGCGCCTTGAACAGCCGGTAGGAACTGCCGACGCTGTAGGCGAGCAACTGCGTGTAGACCTCGACCTGCACCGTCCGCTGCAGCCGCAGCCCGCCGCCGGCGGGCGGCTCCACCGAGATCAGCAGCGGCAGCTGGCCGTCCAGGTGCAGCAGCGCGGGATCGGCCAGGCGCGAGAGCAGCTGCGGATCGTCGAGGCCGACCAGGCGGGCCTGGATGCCGAGCGAGGCGGCCGACAGGCCGACCGCGTCCTCGAAGGTCAGCGTCAGCCGCGCCAGCGGGGCGACCGCGGAGCCGATTCGCACGCTGGCGACCTGCCCGGAGACGTCCACCGAAACCGGCAGCGTCTGCGCGGCGGCCGGCATCGCGGCCGACAGGCCCAGCAGGAGCGCCGCGAACAGCCGCGCTGCGGTATGGAAGATGGACATGGACGGCCCCCTGTGGCTCGGCTCGGTCGCGGTCCCTTTCGCGCGGAGTGATGGTCCCGTCGGTCTGTCTGGCGACAGCGCCGTCAACGCAGCGTATACGGCGCCGCGGCCGGTGTCAGCAGGCGCGGCGGCGCGGCGCCCGCGGGGCCGGCCGGCACCGGGCGGCTGGGGGTTTTCGCCCACGCCGGCTGGGCGAAACCCCGGATGCGACGGCGGGCAGGGGGCGGCGAGACTCGATACCGCACGCCCGCCCCCGCGGGCCCCAGACCGGAGCCGCCCGATGCCTGCCCCCCGCAAGATCCGCCACCGCGTCACCGCCCTCGCCGCCGGACTGCTGTTCAGCGGCGTCGCGCTCGCCGACGCCCATCTCGACCCCGAGCTGCTCTCGCGGCTGACCGCGGCGCTGCCCACCGACGAGCTGCAGGTGGTGGTGAGCTACCGGCAGTCCACCCCGGTCAGCACCGCGCAGCGCGCCGCGCTGCAGGCGCTGGGGATCGAGCGCGGGGTGACGCTGCGCACGCTGCCGGTGGCCGGCGTGATCGCCACCCCGTCCGAGATCCGCGCGCTGGCCCGGCGCGAGGACGTCGCGTCGATCTACTGGAACGCGCCGCTGCGCTACTTCAACAAGGAGCAGCGGCAGATCTCCGGCGCCGCGCGCACGGTGGAGAACCCGGGCGACTTCGGCCGCGCGCTGCCCTACAGCGGGCGCGGGGTCACGGTGGTGGTCAACGACTCCGGCATCGACGCCACCCACGCCGACCTCAAGCTCGGCCAGCAGGTGGTGCAGAACGTGCTGGCGCCGCAGAACGTGCTGGCGGAGATCGCCGAGTCGGTCGTCCCCGGCCTGGTGCCGATCACCCACCTGGAGAACCAGCCCAACACCGACCTCGGCTCCGGCCACGGCACCCACTGCGCCGGCACCATCGGCGGCAACGGCGCGCGCTCGGGCGGCCTGTACCGCGGCGTCGCCCCGGGCGCGAAGATGGTCGGCTACGGATCGGGCGCGGTGCTCTTCATCCTCGACGCGGTGGGCGGCCTCGACTACGCCGCCACCCACCAGTTCAGCTTCGACGCGCCGATCCGCGTGACCAGCAACTCCTGGGGCAGCTCGGGCAAGTTCGATCCGCTCAACCCGGTCAACATCGCCACCTACGAGCTGTACAAGCGCGGCATCGTCAGCGTGTTCGCCGCCGGCAACGACGGCCCCGGCGAGGACACCCACAACCCCTACGCGCAGGCGCCCTGGGTGATCTCGGTGGGCGCGGGCGAGAAGGACGGCGTGCTGACCGACTTCTCCTCGCGCGGCAAGCGCGGCGAGAGCGGCAGCTTCACCATGCCCGACGGCGAGCAGTGGACCTACTTCAACGAGCCGACCATCGTCGCCACCGGCGTCGACATCGTCTCCACCCGCACCCTCACCGGCGCCCTAGGCGCGCTGGCGGCGGAGCAGGACGCCGCCGCGCTGGCGCCGGCGCACCTGCCGTTCTACACCCACATGAGCGGCACCTCGATGGCCACCCCGCACGTGGCCGGCGTGGTCGCGCTGATGCTGGAGGCCAACCCGGAGCTGACCCCCGCGCAGGTCAAGGACATCATCGAGCGCACCGCGACCAACATGACCGCGCGCCTGCCCTGGGAGGCCGGCGCCGGCCACCTCAACGCCTACGCCGCCGCCCGCGAGGCCGCCGGCCTGCGCGACGACCACGGCCGCACGGTGAACCTGCTGCGCGAGTTCAACGCCAACGCGCTGCTGCGCCCGGCCGACGCGCCGCTGCCGTTCTCGGTGTTCTTCGCGCCGGTCGGCACGGTCGGGGAACAGACCTTCGAGGTGGGGGCGGACGTGGCCTACGTGTCGGCGCGCGCGACCATCGGCACCAACACCCTGGCGGTGGTCCTCACCGATCCCGACGGCGTGCGCTACGGCTCGGCGATCTCGCTGCCGGTGCTCGGCGACACCGTCAGCACCGGCGCGCCCGGCAAGCCGGGCACCTGGAAGGTCAGCGTGCGCGGGATCGGCTCGCTCTCCGGCATCCCGCTCGATCCGGCCGGCGCGACCAACGGCTACGGCGTGCCGGGCACGGTCGACGGCGAGGTGGAGCTGCTGCGCAGCGGCGGCTACACCGGCCTGGGCGACATCGCGAGCCATCCGGCGCGGCAGGCGATCGAGTTCGCGGTGGCCAACCGGCTGGTCGACGGCTACGCCGACGGGCGCTTCCGCCCGGACAACGTGCTCAAGCGCGGCGAGCTGGCGCAGTACCTGGTGATGGGCGCCAGCGTCCGCCAGTCGTTGCCGGAGCGCGGCCGCCGCGGCTTCACCGACCTGGCGGCGAACCATCCCTGGTATCCCTACGCGGAGGCGGCGGTCGCCAAGGGCGCGCCCCTGCGCGACCTCGACCACGACCATGCGGGCGTCATGGGCCTGACCAACGGCGCGTTCCATCCCAACGCCGGGGTGTCGCGCATCAGCCTGGCCTACTCGCTGGTGCAGAGCCTGGGCCTGCAGGACCAGGCGCAGGCGTTCTCGGGCGAACTGACCGCGTTCTACGACGGCAAGCGCATCCCGGTGGCCGACGCCGCCTCGATCCCGGCCAGCCTGCGCGGCTACGCCCAGCTCGCGCTCGACCAGGGCCTGCTCAACGCGCGCTTCGCGGTGAGCCAGGGGCCGTACGACCTGCAGCCGACGCTGCGCGCGTACTTCGATCCCTCCACGCAGGTCACCCGCGCCGCGTTCGCGGTGGCCGCCAGCCGCTATCTCCCGGCCTACCAGGCCGCGCAGGACTGAGGGTTCGCCGCCACGGAAGGCGGCCCGAGGCCCGGCATGTCCGGGCCTCGCTTCGTCCGGAGTGAACCCGGCATGTCCGGGCCTCGCTTCGTTGGGGGGGCGGCCCTTCCGCTCAGTCGTCCAGCAGCGCCTCGCGCAGGGCCTGCGCATCGGCCGGCAGCGCCTCGCCGTGCGCGGGACGGGCCAGGCAGTCGGCCAGCGCCGGCGGCGGCGGGACCGCTGCGCCGACCAGCGGCTCGACGATGGTCTCGAACTTGGCCGGATGCGCGGTGGCCACGACCGCCCACGGCCGCGCGTCGCCGCGCTCGCGCAGCGTCTCCAGCACGTGCAGCGCGGTGGCGGTGTGCGGGCAGGGCACGATGCCGTGCCGCGCCTGCGCGGCGCGGATCGTCTCGCGGATGGTGGCGTCGTCCACCGACACCGCCACGATCGCCGCGCGCAGCGCCGCGTCGTCGCCGCCGAACAGGTGGCGCAGGCGCTCGAAGTTGCTCGGCGCGCCGACGTCCATCGCGTTGGCCAGCGTCGCGCGGGTGGGCTGCGCGGCGTAGTCGGCGCCGCCGAAGTAGCGCGGCAGCGCATCGTTGGCGTTGCAGGCCAGCACGATGGGCCCGACCGGCGCGCCCATGCGCTGCGCGAGCACCGCCGCGCAGGCGTTGCCGAGGTTGCCGGTGGGCACGACGAAGCCCGGCACCGTGCCGTGCGCGGCCAGGTGCTGCGCGCCGGCGTGCGCGTAGTAGGCCATCTGCGGCAGCAGCCGGCCCAGGCTGATGCTGTTGGCCGAGGTCAGCCTGCGCCGCGCGCGCAGGTCGGCGTCGGCCAGCACCGCCTTGGCCATGCGCTGGCAGTCGTCGAAGCTGCCGGCCACCCGGAACGCGCGCACGTTGCCGCCCCAGCATTCCAGCCCGTGCGCCTGGCGCGGCGAAACGCGCCCCTGCGGGTAGAGGATGGTGACGCGGAAGCCCGGCCGGCCATGGAACGCGGCCGCCACCGCGGCGCCGGTGTCGCCGGAGGTGGCGACGACGATGTCGGTGTCGCCCTCGTCGTCGCGCAGCGCCGACAGCGCGGCGGCCAGGAAGCGCGCGGCGTAGTCCTTGAACGCGGCGGTCGGGCCGTGGAACAGCTCCAGCACGTGGTCGCCGGGTCCGGCGAGCGGGCGCAGCGGCGCATCGAAGGCGTAGGCCTCGTCGCACAGGGCGTCGAGCGCATCGCGCAGGCGCGAGCCCTCGAAGCAGGGCGCGAGCAGCCGTTGCGCGGTGGCGGCGAGCGTGGGCTGCGGTGCGAACGCGGGTAGCGCCGCCAGGGTCTCGGGCACGTACAGCCCGCCGTCGTGCGCGAGGCCGGCGGCGAGCGCGTCGTCGATGGAGGTGGTGGGCGTCCGGCCGCGGGTGCTGACGAAGTTCATGGGCGGTGTGCGTTGGCGTTGGGCCCCTTCTCCCGCAAGCGGGAGAAGGGGCCGCGAAGGGGCGGATGGGGGCTTTTCGGGGCGGGCTCGGCGCGAGCGCCCTCACCCCACCCCCTCTCCCGTGGACGGGAGAGGGGCGTCGGTGCCGTGCGGTAGGTGCGTCGAGCGGTTGTGCGAGGACCGATCGGGCGCGGGCTCCGGGGAGGATGGGAGCAGGGTCGCGGCCTGGGCCGCGACGGGGCTCACGTAGGCGCGCGCGTCGAAGCCCGCGTCCAGGAAACCCTGCCGCATCGCCGGCGCGGCGGCCTGCGCGGCGGCGCGCGAGTCGAACCAGGCGAACACGCTGGGGCCGCCGCCGGAGATGCTGGCGCCCAGCGCGCCGTGGTCGAGCGCGGCCTGCTTGACCCGCGCGAAGCCCGGGATCAGCCCGGCCCGGCGCGGCTCCACCAGGATGTCGCGCAGGCCGGCGCGCAGCAGTTCCGGATCGCCGCGCTCCAGGCCGAGCACGAACTGGGCGAGGTGGGCGCCGTGCTCGACGATCTCGTGCAGCGGGTAGGGCGCGGCCAGCACCGCGCGCGAGCGGCGCGTCTCCAGCACCTGGTCCGGGTGCACGACCACGGCGTGCAGCCAGCCGGGGGCGGGCAGCCGCAGCAGGCGCGTCGGCGTCGCCAGCACCGCGCCGCCCAGCAGCATCGGCGCGACGTTGTCACCGTGGCGGCTGCCGCTGGAGACCGACTCGCCGTCGAGCGCGAACGGGTACAGGGCCTCGCGCGGCAGCGGCGCGTCGAGCAGCGCGTTCGCGGCCACCAGCGCCGCCACGCAGGAAGCGGCGGAGCCGCCGAGCCCGGAGCCCAGCGGGATGCCCTTGTCGATGCGCAGCGCGAAGCCGAACGGCGGCCGCAGCGCCTCGCGCAGCGCCAGCAGCGCGGCGCCGGCGGTGTTGCGGGCGGCGTCGAGCGGGATCGCGGACGCGCCGGCGACCTCGCCGCCGATCGCCTCGATCCGCACCTCGGGCGCGTCGATGCGGCGCACGTGGGCAACGTCGCGGGGTCCCTCGATGGCGTGGCCGAGCAGGTCGAAGCCGACGCCGATGTTGCCCACGCTGGCCGGCGCGAACGCGCTCGCCTCCTCGGCCTGCAGGCTCATGCCGCGGCCTCGTCGTGGCGCAGGAACGGCAGGCCGGCCTGCCGGCCCAGGGCGTGGGCGATGGCCAGCACGTCGCCGAACACGCCGGCGGCGGTGACGTCCGGGCCCGCGCCGGGGCCCTGCACGACCAGCGGGTTGTCGGCGTAGCGGGCGCTGCGGAACTGCACCAGGTTGTCGGTGAGCCGGGTGTGGCAGCAGGCGTGGTCGGCCGGCAGCGCGACCACGCCCACGCTCGCGCGGCCGTCGGCGTGCAGCCGCGCCAGGTGGCGCAGCGCGCGTCCGTCCGCGCGCGCGGCGTCCAGGCGCGCGCGCATCGGCGCGTCCAGCTCGGGCAGGCGCTCGAGGAAGGCCTCCAGCGGCACGTCGTGCAGGGATTCGGGCACCAGGCTCTCCACGTCCACGTCGTCGATCGACAGCTCGCGCCCGGCCTCGCGGGCCAGGATCACCAGCTTGCGGGCCACGTCGAGCCCGGACAGATCATCGCGCGGATCGGGCTCGGTGTAACCCAGCGCGCGCGCCTCGCGCACCAGCTCGGAGAACGGGCGCGCGCCGTCGTAGCTGTTGAACAGCCAGGCCAGGGTGCCCGAGAGCATGCCGTCGATGCCGTGCAGCGCGTCGCCGGTGTCGAGCAGGCTGCGCAGGGTCTGGATCACCGGCAGGCCCGCGCCCACCGTGGCCTCGTAGAGGAAGCGGCCTCCGCCGTCGCGCTGCGCGGCGCGGATGCCGGCGTAGCGCGCCCAGTCGCCGCTGCCGGCGTGCTTGTTGGGGGTGACCACGTGGATGCCGGCGGCCAGCCAGCCGGGATACTTCGCCGCCACCGCCTCGCTGGCGCTGCAGTCCACGATCAGCGCGTGCGGCAGGTGGCCGGCGCGCACGTGGGCGGCGAAGGCGTCGAGGTCTGCGGCCGGCGCGGAATCCGCCAGCAGGCGCTCCTGCGCCTCCGCGGGCGACATCGACGCGGCGTCGAGCACCATGCGCCGGCTGTTGGCCAGCGCGCGCAGGCGCAGGTCCACGCCGGAGCGTTCGCGCAGCGCGGGCGCCACCTCCGCCAGCTGCGCCAGCAGGGTGCGGCCGACGTGGCCGGGGCCGACGATGCCCACCGACAGCGTCTGCGGCGAGAGCCAGAACGCCGAATGCGCGGCGCGCAGCCCGCGCGCGGCCTCGGCCTGGGCGATGACCACCGACAGGTTGCGCTCGCTGGCGCCCTGCGCGATCGCGCGCACGTTGACCCGCGCCTGCGCCAGCCCGCCCAGCAGGCGCGCGGCGACCCCCGGGGTGCCGACCATGCCGTCGCCGACCGCGGCCAGCACGCACAGCCCGTCCTCGACGCGCACGCCCTCGACCTGCCCGGCGGCGACCGCGTCCGCGAACGCCGCCTCGATCGCCGCGCGGCCCAGCGCGGCCTGCGCGTGCTTCACCACGCAGCAGATCGAGTGCTCGGAGGAGCCCTGCGAGATCATCGTCACCGACACCCCGGCGCCGTGCAGCGCGGCGAACAGCTTCTCCGCCACGCCGGGCACGCCGGCCATGCCGCTGCCGGTCAGCTCCAGCACCGCCATGCCGTCGACCAGGCTCAGGCCCTTGACCGGCGAGCGCGCGGGCTCGCCCTGCGCGGCGATGCGGGTGCCGGGCGCGGACGGGTCCAGGGTGTTGCGGATCGACAGCGGAATGCCGCGCGCCTGCAGCGGCGCGAGCGTGCGCGGGTGCAGCACCTTGGCGCCGAAGTAGGCCAGCTCGCAGGCCTCGGCGTAGGACATCGAAGCCAGGCGCACCGCGTCCGGCACCAGCCGCGGGTCGGCCGAGAGCACGCCGTCGACGTCGGTCCAGATGGTCACCGCCGCGGCGTCGAACAGGTCGGCGAGCAGGGTGGCGGAATGGTCGCTGCCGTTGCGGCCGAGCGTGGTGGCGTGCCCGTCCGGCGTGCGCGCGACGAAGCCGGTGGCGACCACGTGCGGCTGCGGGTGGCGCGCGCGCCAGGCGCGCAGCCGCGCCAGGCTGGCCTCGCGGTCCAGCGCCACGCCGATCTCGCCCGGGCGCACCACCAGCGCCTCGCGCGCGTCCAGGCGCGCCCAGCCGGCGGCGTGGCCGCCCAGCGCGGCGTGCATCAGCCAGGCGCTGCACAGCTCGCCGTGGCCCCAGGCGCGTTCGGCCAGGCGCTCGCCGTCGCCGTCGCCGGCGGCGAGCGCGTCCAGGTCGGCCAGCAGCGCGTCGCTCTCGGCGTCGAGCGCGGCCAGCAGCGCGTCGGGATCGGCCGGCGCCAGGGCCAGCGCGGCGTCGCGATGGCGCTGCCGCAGCGCCTGCCAGCCCTCGCTCCAGTCCTCGCCGTCGCGCGCGCGCTCGGCCAGGGCGACCAGGGCGTCGGTGACCCCGCGCATCGCCGAGACCACCACCACACGCGGCCCGGGTTCCGCCAAGACCAGGCCGGCGGCGGCGCGGATGCGCTCGGCATCGGCCAGGCTGCTGCCGCCGAACTTGTGCAGCCGGCAGCCGGCGGGGACGGGAGGCGCGGCGGGGGCGCTGGGCGGATCGGACAAGGCGGCGGACGACATCGGGAAGCTCCGGTAGGGGCTCCGCGTTCTCGTTCGGGCGGGGACCTGAAGCGTCCGCGTTCCCGGGGGCGGGAAGCGGAGCGGCAGGGTCAGGTCAACTGCGTGCGCGCGTCCGCATCCCGGGGCCGGTGGTACCGGTGCCGGTGAAGGTCATGACGGTGGTGGCGGACGCGGCCGTCGTCCGGCCCGCGGCGTGCGGGATGCGGAAATCGGCGGCGGCGTGGGGGTGCGGCATGGGCGACAGCAATACCCGACCCTGCTGCGCCGCGTCAAGGGCTGCGCGCCGCGGGCGGTGGCTATCATCCGCACGACGCGGGACGAGGAGGACCAACGTGACGGGACCGGACGGGGCGGGGCGGCTGCGGCTGCGGGTGGTGTTCGGGCCCGACGTCGTGCTCGGGCCCGGCAAGGCGGACCTGCTGGAGGGCATCCGCGAGACCGGGTCGATCTCCGCGGCCGGGCGCCGGATGGAGATGAGCTACAAGCGCGCCTGGGACCTGATCGACGCCATGAACCGCTACTTCAGCGAGCCGGTCGTGCAGACCAGCAAGGGCGGCAGCGGCGGCGGCGGGGCCAGCCTGACCCCGATGGGCGAGGAGGTGCTGGCGCTGTACCGCCGCATCGAGGCGCGCAGCGCCGACGCCGCGGCCGGGGAGATCGCGCAGCTGCGCCGGCGCCTGAAGCACGCGCTCAGAAGTTCAGCCTGAGCCCCAGGGTGTAGTAGCGGCCGATCACGTCGTGGTAGCGGGCGTTGAAGGCGCCGATCGGCGGCGCCTTGTCGAAGAGGTTGTTGACGTTCGCGTACAGCTCGACCTGCGACGACAGGCTGTCGCGCAGCCGGGCCCTGAGCCCGAGATCGAAATAGGTGTGGCTGCCGATGTGGTTGTTGGTGATGGCGACGGTGTTGGACTGGTTGCCGGCGGCGATGTGGCGGACCCGGACATTGCCGCCGAAGCGGTTGCCCTGGTAGGACGCCAGGCCGCTGAACTGCAGGCGGGGCACGCCCAGGCCCGAGCCCAGGTTGTCGACGTACTCGATTTCGGCGATGCCGTCGTCGGTCTTGAGGCTGTGGATCCAGCTGCCGAGCAGGCGGAAGTTCAGTCCGCCGCCCAGGGACGGGATGAGCCTGCTGGCCGGTGTGGCGTAGGCGATGTCGAGGTCGATGCCGTCGGTGGTGTAGTGGGCGAGGTTCACGGGGACCGACTGGAACGCGATGCTGCCGTCGGCCAGGCGGGTGATCTGGTCGCACAGGGCCTGGTTGCCGTTGAAGCAGCGGCCCAGCGCATCGGAGATGCCGACCGTGGTGATGACCTGGTCGATGTCGATCGAGAAGTAGTCCAGCGAAACGCTCAGCCCCGCGATGGCGGGCGGGGAGTAGCTGACCCCGATCGTGAACGTATCCGATTCCTCCGGGGTCAGGTCCGGGTTGCCGCCGCTGTAGGAGGTGTAGGCGACGTTGGTGCCGGTGAACGGATCGGCGACGGTGCCGAACGCGATGCCGCCGGTGGCGTAGAGTTCGCCGATGCCGGGCGCGCGGACGTCGCGCGAGAGCGAGGTCCTGCCCTTGAAGCCGGGGAAGAACTCGTTGGTCGCGCCGACCTTCCACTGCCAGACGCCGCCGACGGTGTCGTAGTCGCTGAAGCGCGCGGCCAGGTTCAGTTCGAGGTCGTTGAGGACGCCGGCGTTCGCCACCAGCGGGATCAGGGCTTCGCCGAAGGCTTCGCGTACCAGGTAGGAGCCCGACAACGGGAAGTAGTTGATCAGCCGATGCGCGCCGGCCTCGTCTTCCGCGCTGACCCGGTGCACGATCTCCTCCCGGCGCAGGTCCAGGCCGAAGCTGACCGACAGCGGGCCGGCCGGCAGTTGCAGCCAGTCGCCCTGGAAGCCCAGGCCGGCCACGTCCAGGCGCTCGCGCTCCTGGCGCCAGGGGTGGCCCTGGACATAGGCGATCGCCTCGGCCGAGGCCGCGCCGTCGCCGAACACATTGAGCGGCACGCAGTCGGTGCCGGGGTCGGTCAGGGCGATGCGGCAGACCGCTTGCCCGGTGGCCGGGTCGATCACCGAGTCCACGGCCAGGGCGTAGTTCTCACGGAGCAGGAAGCCGGGGGTCGACCAGCGTCCTGCGTACTCGCCGTGGCTGTAGTGGGTGTCCCAGCGCCATGTGTCGCCGATCCGGCCGTCCAGGGCGACCGTGAACTCGTCGATCCTGCGGTCGTAGTCCAGGTCGGGCCAGCCGTAGTCGCTGTTCCAGCGGCCGAGCCGGAAGCTGGTCTCGCCGGCCGCCTGCAAGGTCGATCGCACGGCCTCGGGCAGGAAGGCATTGTCGATGCCGATGGTCAGCGGCGTGGTGTCGTTGTCGAAGAACCGCTTGAAGTCGCCGTAGGCGCGCGCGTGGCGGACCTGCGCGGTCAGCTTGACCGAGTCGGTGACGTCGTAGATCGCCCGCCCGAGCAGGCGGTAGTTGCGGCTGGGGACCAGCAGTGCGGCGTAGTCGTCCAGGGCCGGGCCGTCGCCGCCGATCGACGAACTGCCGACGACGCGGCCGAAGTCGTGGTCGCGCAGGGTGCCATCCGGGTTGAAGGCCTTGCCCGACAGCACGCCGGAGCGGATCACGCCGCCCACGACGGCGGTCGCGGAGCGGACGTCCGGGGTGATGGTGAAGGTGCCGTCGCCATTCGAGATCTGCGACCAGCGCCCGAAGTGCTCGCGGCGGGTCCGGGGCGTGATGCCCTCGTTGTTGTAGTACTCGGCGCCGAACACCACGTGGCCGCGGCCGCCGGCGAACGCGCTTCCCACGGCGACCCCGAAGGCCTGTTCCTCGGCGTCGTTGTCGTCGGAGATGCCGGTGCGCAGGTCGACCTTGGCCCCGACGAGCCGTTCGTCGATCGTCAGGTTGACCACGCCGGCCACCGCGCCCGAGCCCCATGCCGCGGACGCGCCGCCGGTCACGACGTCGGCGCCGCCGACCAGGATCGAGGGAACGGTGTTGAGGTCGTCGTCGCCCTTGAAGCGCCGGCCGTCGAGCAGCACCAGGGTCCGGCCGCTGCCCAGTCCGCGCAGGTCGACCGGTGCGCGGGCGCCGCCCTGGACGGTGCCGTCGGTGCGTGGCGAGGAGGTGTTCTTGAACTGCGGAAGTTCGTTGAGGAACGCGGCGATGTTGGAGCGGGCGCCGACCTGCAGTTCCTCGGCATCCAGGCTCGTGGTCGGGGTCGGGGCGTCGAACCCCGGCCGGCTGATCCGCGACGCTGCCGAGACGGTCACGCGATCGATCTCGACGACCTGCCCGCCCGGAGACCCGGCGTCCTGCGGCGTGGCGGCGGCGTCGCGTGCCCGGTCGTCGACCGGCGCCTGGGCGGCGGCCTGGGTGGCCAGGCCCAGGCCGCCGGTGAGGGCTGCCGACAGCAGGGTTCGGCGGATCGGCGTGGAGCGGCGATGCGGGGGCTGAAGCTGCGGGGGCGTCATCGATGCTGTCTCGTCCGCCGGCAGGCGTCATGGAGAAGCGATCAATATGTAACCCGCATTGGATCGGTCCAAAATGATTTATCGTCCTTACCTCATTCGGTTCCCGATCGTCCTGGCCGCTCGGTCCGCGGTGCCCGTCCGCGTAGCCGTATCGGCCTGTAGGAGCGCGCTCGCGCGCGACGCTTTTCTTGGTTGCCTGCAGGCGCCGGACGAAAGAGCATCGCGCGCGGGCGCGCGCCTAGAAGCCGACCTGCACCTTGGCGTAGAACGAGCGCCCCTGGTCGGGGAAGCCCCAGGCCAGTTCGTAGGCCTCGTCGAGCAGGTTGCGGCCGCCCACGGCGAAGCGCAGCCCGGGCCGCGCCTGCCACTCGGCCTGCAGGCCGGCGAGCGTGTAGCGGCCGGTGCGCAGGTAGCCGCCGCCGGGGCCGTCGCTCCAGCGGTCGCCGGCGTACTCGAGGCTCGGCGTGAACGTCCACGCCGCCCACGGCGTCCAGCTGGCGTAGAGCAGCGCCTGGTGAGACGGCGTGCCGACCGGCCGGTAGCCGGGCTGCAGCGGGTCGCGGATGACCCGGCGCAGCCAGGTGTAGTGGCCGCCGACGACGAGCGCGTCGGCCACGCGCGCCTGGCCGCCCAGCTCGACGCCGTAGGACTCGCCGTCGCCGACGTTGCGGGTCTGGGTGGTCTGCGGCGGGCCGGGCTCGACGACGACGGTCTGGATCATGTCGGCGATGTCGGCGTAGAACACCGCCGCCTCGAAGCGCGCATCCTCGGACAGTTCCCGCCGCCAGGACAGTTCCAGCTGGGTGCCGCGCTCGCTGGACAGGTCGGGGTTGGGGATCGCGGTGCCGAAGCGGGTGCTGAAGCGCTCGAAGCTGGTCGGGAAGCGCGTGCGCGAGGACAGGCTCAGGCCGAGGCGGGAACCCGCCGCGGGCGTCCAGTGCACCGCGGCCTGCCCGTTCCAGGCGTCGCTGCCGCCGGTCGGGTAGGCGTACACGCCGCGCGCCGCATCGTAGTCCTCGGCCAGCTTGACCTCGTTGCGGTCGTAGCTGGCGCCGGCCACGAAGTCGAGCGCGTCGCCGGCGCGCCAGGCGTGCTCCGCCGCCAGCGACCAGGTGTCCTCGCGGCTGTGCTGGGTCGGCTCGCGGCTGCTCAGCGTGGGGTGGGTCGGGCGGTTGAGGCTGTACTCGGCGTGGCGGTCGCTGCGCCAGTGCGCGGCCAGCCGGGTCTCGCCGCCGGGCGTCGGGCGGAAGCCGAACTCCACGCTGCCGCCGTAGCCCTCGTCGTCGTAGACGCTGCGGAAGCGGCCGTTGTTGGACTGCGTGGTGTAGGTGCCGTCGTCGTAGGCGTCGAGCACGTTGTCGAAGGTGTTGTGGAACAGCTTCGTCTTCAGGAACGCCGTTCCGCCCAGCCGGGTGTGCGAGAGGAAGTACAGGTTGCCGATGTCCCAGGTCGGCCAGTCCCAGTAGCTGTTGGGCGGGTTCGGCGGGTCGTTGTGGACGTTGAGCGGCGCGCCCTTGCTGCCGTCCTGGCGGGTGTAGCTGAGGGTGTACTCGTCGGTGGCGTTGGGCACGAAGCCGAGCTTGAGGTTGACCCGCGAGTCGCGGCTGGCCGAGCGGTCGCGCGCGCCCGCGCCCTGGATCGAGGTCGGCGCGTAGTCGCCGGGCAGGCGCCAGTGCTTGCGGTCCTGGTAGCCGACGCTGGCGTGGGCGTAGAAGCGCTCGCGCCGGGTGCCGACCGAGGCGTAGCCGTTCCAGGCGTCGTGGCTGCCGTCGCGGCCCAGGTCCACGCCGGCCTGGAACTGCGATTCGAACGCGCGGGTCGGCTTGCGCGTGACCAGGTTGATCGCGCCGCCCATCGCGCCGGGCCCGTCGATGACCGACACGTAGCCCTTGCGGACCTGGATCTCGGCCAGGTCGGCGGTGAGGAAGCGGCGGAAGTCGAGGCGGTTGTCGGCGGGCAGGTAGATGCGCACGCCGTCGATCGACAGCGGCACCTGCCAGCGGCCGAAGCCGCGGATCAGGATGTCGTGCTCGTTGCGCCGGCCGTTGCCGTCCTGGGTCGCGGTCACGCCGGGCACGAGCTTGACCGCGTCGACCAGGGTGGGGGCGTCGAAGCGCCACAGTTCCTCGCGCTCGATCACCTCGTCGCCCACCCCGGGGGCGATGCGCTCGCCGGTCACGGTGAGGCGGCCGAGGGTGAACGTATCGCCCGCGTCGGCGGCCTGGGCGAAGCACGGCGGCGCGGCCAGCGCGCAGGCGACGGCGGCGGCGAGGCCGCCGCGGTGGAACGGCACGGTCATTCCGGAAGCTCCCCTGCCGCGGTCCGGGCGTGGCCGCGGTCGATATATTTTCTCGAATATATCGAATCCGCGCGGGTGTTCAAGGGCCGGGCGTCGCCTTCGGCTGTCCGGGAGAAAAGAGCGGCCCGCGAGTGGCGGGCCGGGAAGGAGGGGCGAGCGTGTCGCGGCGACCGCGCTCAGTAGTCGTATCGGACCTGGAACCGGAACGCGCGCGGCGCCTGGTAGCTCAGGGGCTGGTGCGCGTACTGGTAGATGTCGCCGTCGCTGGGCCATTCCCAGTACTCGGTGACGTTCTGCACGGTCTGGCCGTCGAGCACGTTGAACACGTCGCCGCGCACCTGCAGCCGGCCGCCGGCGAAGGCGGGGCGCCAGGCCAGGCCGAGGTCGAGCTGCCGGGTCCACGGCAGGTTGCCGGCGCTGCCTCGCGGCGAGGGCTCGCCGTCGACGAAGAAGTAGTACGGCCCGTTGTAGTAGATGTACTCGTAGAAGTACGGGTCGTCGGCGGAGATCTCCGCCGGCAGCCGCCCCAGCCGGTTCAGTGGCCGCCCGGACGCCAGGGTGAAGGTGGCGGAGACCTGCCACTGCGGGTTGATCTCGTAGGTGCCGTAGGTCTTGAGATAGTGGCGGCGGTCGTTGGGGAGGTCGCCGTAGGCGTGCAGGCCCAGTTCCGGGAAGTCGTAGGTCTGCGTCGCGGACACGTCGCCCTGGCCGAGGTCGGACAGCAGCTGCCCTTCCGCGTTGCCGTAGTTGTGCGACCAGGTGTAGTCGATGCGGCCCCGGAAGCGGTCGCCGATCTGGTAGTCGGCGAAGACGTTGACGCCCAGGTAGCGGCGCTTGAGCTTCGGGAAGCCCAGCGCCTCGGCGGTCAGCGGCACCTCCGTGACCGTGCCGGCATCGTCGGTGATGACGAAGGTGTTGTCCTCGCCGGGATTGAACAGGCGGCAGTTCCAGAAGCTGTCGGCGATGCCGCCGGGCAGCCACGGATCGATGCCGTTGGCCTCGGCCCAGGCCACGCCCGGGCGGAAGTCGCAGAAGTCCTCGATCGCGCTCTTGAGATCGCGGTAGACGAAGCGGGTGCCGACGTTGAGGCGATCGTTGACCAGCTTCTCGAAGCCGACGATCAGCTCGTCCTGGTAGTGCGACTTGATGTCGCGGGCCGCGATCGAGGTCGGGTCCTTGGCCTGGCCGAACTCGTTGTTCGGCGAGTGCGGGCCGTCGCCCAGCGGCGTCAGGCCCAGCGGCGCGCCGGTGGCCGGGTCGATGCCCTCGAAGGCGAAGTACTCGGAGGTGTTGGTGGACGGCAGCGCCTGGCGGTACGCGGTGCGGTTGGGCAGCGCGAGGTGATAGCGGCCGGCGTTGGCGAAGAACTTCAGCGAGGCGTCGCCGTGGACGTCCCAGGACAGGCCGAGCCGGGGCGCCAGCTGGTGGCGTTGCGAGATGAAGGCCTGGCCCTCGCTGTTGTAGTTCGTGAACTGCTCGTTGCGCAGGCCCAGCGACAGCAGCCAGCGGTCGTTGATGCGCCACCGGTCCTCGATGTACTGGGCCGACTGCTCCACGCTGAAGGTGCCGCCCTGTTCCACCACGCGCCGGGTCACGTACTCGCCGCTGGCAGGGATCGCCGCCCCGCCGCCGAGCGCGGTGCCCGGCGCACCGCTGCCGTAGGACCAGTAGTAGCCGGGGCCGGTGGGCGTGGTGCCGCGGCGCACCTCCAGGTCCTGGTGGTCGACGCCGACCCGGATGTCGTGGTCGCCGATCCGCCATTCGAGGTCGAGGCGGTAGCCCTCGGTCTTGTCGTAGGCGTCGGGCCAGGGCGTGGACGAGAACGGCTGCACGCCGGTCACCCGTTGCTCGGCGGGCACGTTCTGGCGGCTGTCGGTCACGTAGACCGCGTCGGGGTCGGGATTGAGGCCGAACTGCAGCGAGGTGTGATCCAGCTTCTGCCGACCGTAGAGGGCGGTCAGGGTCAGGTCGTCGGAGAGGTAGCCGGTGTACTTGCCGATGTAGAGCTCGCCGCCGTCCTCGTAGTCGTAGCCGGAGACTTGGCCGTAGTCGATCCGGCGGGCGTTGTAGTCGTAGCCGTAGTAGACGTCGGTCTGCTTGGTGACGTCGGAGACGGCGGTCAGTTCGAGCAGGTGGTCGTCGGTCACGTACCAGTCGAACTTCGTCAGCCAGCGCGGGATCTCGTAGTCGTACTCGCGGTAGCCGGTCTGGCTGGTGCTCGAGGCGCTGGCGGCCAGGGTGTCGTAGCTGCGGTCGGTGAACTCGCCCGACGCGTAGAAGAACAGCCGGTCGCGGACGATGGGGCCGCCGACGTAGGCGGCGTAGGTCAGCGACTCGTCCTCGTAGTGCCGCCTGCGGTCGTGGTAGATGCGGCCGGCGTTGGCGCTGCCGGTGCCTTCGGGGAAGTAGATGTTGCGGCGTGCCGCGCGGCCGGCGTCGGGCTCCCAGACCACCTGGCCGCCGAATCGCCACTCGTTGCTTCCGCGCTCGGTGATGATGTTCACCACGCCGCCGGTGGCGCGCCCGAACTCGGCGCTGTAGCCGCCGGTGATGGCCTGGTACTGGGCGATGCCGCCGAACGGCAGCGTGCTCGAGCCGATCGCCGTGTACGGGTTGGTGACCGCGTAGCCGTTGATGTAGTAGGCGTTCTCGGACGCCGAGGAGCCGCCGAAGGAGGCGACGTCGGTGAAGCCGCGGGTGCCCTGGTAGCGCGAATCGCCGCGCACCGCGCCCGGCGTCAGCAGGGCCAGCGCGCTGATGTCGCGCGCGACGGTGAGCTTCTCGATGTCCTGCGCGGTGAAGACGGTGCGCGAGTCGACCTGGGAGACGTCGATGGCCGGCCCGGCCGTGCCGGTGACCACCACCCGGTCCAGCTCGGTGGCCCGTGCGGCGGCGAACGACACCTCGGCGCCACCCCCCAGCAGCACCGTGACGTCCTCGCGGGTGGCGACCGCGGTCCCGTCGCGCTCCAGCGTCACGCTGTACCGGCCCACCGGCAGCGACGCCGCCCGGAAGCGGCCGTCGCTGTCCGAGGTCAGGTTCCGCGCGCTGCCGGTATCCAGGTTGCGGATGGTGACGCGGTCCCCGGCCGCGCCGGTGTTGCCGAAGATGTTGCCGGTGGCGTTCGACTGCGCGGACGCGTCGGCGCTCAGCAGCGCGAGACCCAGCGCCGCCGCCAGGAGCGCGTGTCTCCTTCCCTCGTTCCCCATGGTGATTCCCCGTTGTCCAGTCGCGAAAGTCCCCCCTTCCGCGATTGATAGCGACGCGCGTTCAGCGGTGCCAAGGAAAGTTCGTCATGGCGGAATCGCTGGCGGGAAAACGCCCGGTCGCGTTCGGCCCCGATGCGGGCGCCCTCGACCGTGTCGGTCCGGTCGGGGCCGATTCGCGGCCTTCGGCGGCGGGACTGGCAACTCGAGGCGCTTCGCGGTCTAATCGCCGGCGAAGCGGGGGTACCCAGACGGGTTGAGACAGTCCCTTCGAACCTGACGCGGTTGATACCGCCGTAGGGAAGCTTCGCGACGGTGGCGCGCAGGCGCCGCCGGTGCGCCTTCGCTTCGTCCAGCCGCCCGGGAACTCCCTCCCGGCAGCCAACGACAGGACGATGCCGATGAACGCGATCCCGAACGACGCCTCCGCCCGCCTGCTGCAGCGCACCGGCGAGCTCTCCGAGTCCGTGACCCGGCCGATCCCCGGCTCGCGCAAGATCTTCGTCCAGGGTTCGCGCCCCGACCTGCAGGTGCCGATGCGCGAGATCGCGCTCACCCGCACGCCCACCCTGTTCGGCGGCGAGGACAACCCGGCGGTCACCGTCTACGACACCTCCGGCCCCTATACCGATCCCGACGCCGCGATCGACCTCTCGCGCGGCCTGCCGCCGCTGCGCGCGCGCTGGATCGCCGAGCGCGGCGACACCGAGGCGCTGGACGGGCTCAGCTCCGACTTCGGCCGCGCCCGCGAGACCGACCGCCGGCTGGACGGCGTGCGCTTCCCGGCGCGCGCGCTGCCGCGCCGGGCGCGGGCCGGCGCCAACGTCACCCAGATGCACTACGCGCGGCGCGGCATCGTCACCCCGGAGATGGAGTTCGTGGCGATCCGCGAGAACCAGCGCCTGGACGCGATGCGCGACGCCGGCCTGCTGGCCCAGCACCCGGGCGAGGCCTTCGGCGCCAGCATCCAGCAGGTCATCACCCCCGAGTTCGTGCGCGACGAGATCGCCCGCGGCCGCGCGATCCTGCCCAGCAACATCAACCATCCCGAGAGCGAGCCGATGATCATCGGCCGCAACTTCCTGACCAAGATCAACGCGAACATCGGCAATTCCGCCGTGAGTTCCGGGATCGCCGAGGAGGTCGAGAAGCTGGTGTGGGCGATCCGCTGGGGCGGCGACACCGTGATGGACCTGTCGACCGGCAAGCACATCCACGAGACCCGCGAATGGATCGTGCGCAACGCGCCGGTGCCGATCGGCACCGTGCCGATCTACCAGGCGCTGGAGAAGGTCGACGGGCGCGCCGAGGAGCTGACCTGGGAGATCTTCCGCGACACGCTGATCGAGCAGGCCGAGCAGGGCGTGGACTATTTCACCATCCACGCAGGCGTCCTGCTGCGCTACGTGCCGCTGACCGCCAGGCGGGTGACCGGCATCGTCTCCAGGGGCGGCTCGATCATGGCCAAGTGGTGCCTCGCGCACCATCGCGAGAGCTTCCTGTACGAGCGCTTCGAGGACATCTGCGAGATCATGAAGGCCTACGACGTGGCCTTCTCGCTCGGCGACGGCCTGCGCCCCGGCTGCATCGCCGACGCCAACGACGCCGCACAGTTCGGCGAGCTGGAGACGCTCGGCGAACTGACGAAGATCGCCTGGAAGCACGACGTGCAGACCATGATCGAGGGCCCGGGCCACGTGCCGATGCAGCTGATCAAGGAGAATATGGACAAGCAGCTGCGCGAGTGCGGCGAGGCGCCGTTCTACACCCTGGGGCCGCTGACCACCGACATCGCGCCCGGCTACGACCACATCACCAGCGCGATCGGCGCGGCGATGATCGGCTGGTACGGCACCGCCATGCTCTGCTACGTCACCCCGAAGGAGCACCTGGGCCTGCCGGATCGCGAGGACGTGCGCGAAGGCATCATGGCCTACAAGATCGCCGCCCACGCGGCCGACCTCGCCAAGGGCCACCCGGGCGCGCAGGTGCGCGACAACGCGCTGTCCAAGGCCCGCTTCGAGTTCCGCTGGCAGGACCAGTTCCACCTGGGCCTGGACCCGGAGCGGGCGCAGTCGATGCACGACGAGACCCTGCCCAAGGACGCGCACAAGCTGGCCCACTTCTGCTCGATGTGCGGACCGCACTTCTGCTCGATGAAGATCACCCAGGACGTGCGCGAGTACGCCGCCGAGCACGGCGTGGACGCGGCGCAGGCGCTCTCGGCCGGCATGGCGGAGAAGTCCGCGGAGTTCCGCTCGCAGGGCGCGGACGTGTACCGCCCGGGCTAGGACCGGACCCCTTGCCCGGCGGGGCCTGAACGGTTCACCGGCCGTCGCATCCGCGCGACGGCGGCGTGGGTACTGTGCACGGCGAGGGACGGGCGTCGGCCCGGCCACGCACTGGAGAACCGATCATGAGCACTTCCCGTCGCATCGCCGCCTGGTTCGCGGCCGGCTGCGCGCTGGCCCTGCTGGCCGGCTGCGCCACCGGCCCGCGGGTGACCACCGAGGCCGACCCGCGCGCCGACTTCTCCGCCTACCGCACCTGGGCGTTCTATTCCCCGCTGGCCATCGAGCGCGACGGCTACGAGACCGCGAGCAGCGAGGCCGCCAAGGCCGCGGTCCGCGCGCAGATGGAGAACCGCGGCTACCGCTACGACGAGGGCAGCCCCGACCTGCGGGTCAACATCAACGCCTACCTGGAGCGCCGGACCGACGTGAGCACGGTGCCGACCGTCGACTACGCCTACTACTACAGCTACCGCGCCCGCGGCTACGTGGCGGTGCCGTACTGGAACGACCGCACCCAGGTCTACCGCTACACCGAGGGCACGATGAACGTCGACATCATCGACGTGCGCCAGAACCGCCTGGTGTGGGAGGGGATCGCCGTGGGCCGCGTGGGCAACAGCCGCGAGCCGGCCGAGCGCAACGCGCGCATCAACACCGCGGTGGTGGAGATCTTCGCCCGCTATCCGCACCGGGCGGGCGCGAGCGGCGCGCCGATGTGACCGCGGGCGGCGCCGCTGGCCGGGCCGCGTGCGCTCAGCGCGGCGCCGGCCGCGGGCGCGGCGTCAGCCGCTGCCGCAGCGATTCCAGCCAGTCCCGCCAGCTGCGGCCTTCCCGGGTCGGGTCGTACTCCGACCCCAGGCCCCGCGCCAGCTGGGCCAGCGCGTGCTCGTCGTAGTCCTGGGCGAGCAGGCGGTCGAGTTCCTCGCGCGCGGCCTCGACCTGGTCGGCCGACTCCGCGCCGCGGTAGTAGTCGATCACCGCATCGGCGGTGGCGTGCTCGGCGGCCCAGTCCTGGTGGAAGTAGGCGGCGAAGAGGTTCTCAAGCGTGGGGTAGTCGCTCATGCGGTCGCGGCGGCTCAGGGCGGGGTCGGGTAGCCGGTGACGATTCTATAGCCGATGTCCAGAGCGTCCGAGCGCTCCAGCACCAGCCGGACCGAGAACACGTCCTCGGCCCGGGTGTCGCCGCGCTGCACGGAGATGCCGGTGCTGGCGTCGAAGCGGGCGTCGACGACGAGGCGGTTGCCGCCCTGGCCGCCGATCCAGTCGTCGATGCGGTCCTGGTGCTGGGCAAGGGTCTCGGCCACGAAGTGCTCCGCGGCCGGCAGGTCGCGGAAGCTCGACGCCGCGCTGATGTTCTCGTTGGCGACGCGGTCGGCCAGCCACTGCTCGCTCTTGCCGACGTGGCGCTCGATCAGGTGCCCGCCGACATCCTCGTGCGCCTCCAGGCCGCCGCCCGGCACCTCGGCCGCGGGCGCCCCGGTCGGCGGCTCGGGCAGGTGCGCTTCGAGGCGCGAGAGGGTCTGGTCGACGCGCTCGCGCTCGGCGGCGTCGAGCCGGTCCGCGGGCAGGGACTCGAGGCCGTCGCGAATGCGCCCCAGCAGCGGATCGAGCTGCTGGGCGAAGACCGGCGACTGCGCGGCCAGGTCCAGGGCCTCGTCGGTCTGCGACAGGAACTCGGCCAGCCCGCCGGATTCGGCGAGCCCGGCCAGGTGCGCCTCGAGGTCCAGGTCGCCGGCCGCGGCGTCCAGTGCGCGCAGTCCCTGGCCCGGGAGTTCGGTCCGCGGCAGGGCGGGAAGAGGAGACGCGGCGATCTCTGGCATGGCGAGACGGGTCGGGGCGGGTGTCCGGCGAGCTTAGGCGGCGCATCGCGAAGCTGAACACTGGGACGTGCCCTAGGTATGCTTGTGTCAGGGGCGACTTTGCCGAATCTGCCCACTGCCTTGCCATACGTTCAGTCTGGAGTCGGCATCATCCGAGGCTCATCTTGTTGACTGTGATCTGAATTGGAGAGCGCACGGGCCATTGAAGGTGAGTGCTGGCGGGTGGGACAGGCGCGCATCGAGGCGCCGACACGCGAGATCAGCATGGAAGGCGGGCGCCGGAGTGTTCGAGTCACTCCGAAGGCCCTGGCCGTCCTGCGCGTGCTGGCCGCGTATCCGCACCAGGTGGTCTCCAGGCAGGCATTGCTTGCGGCGGTATGGCCGGAGACGCTCCCGACCGAGGACGTCCTCAACCAGGCCATCACCCAGCTCCGAAAGGCCTTCGGCAGCGGTCCCGGAGGTCCGGAGGAAGGGCGCGCGTACATCGAAACGATCGCGAAGAGCGGTTACCGGCTGATGCGGGACGTCGAGCCGATCCCCGCGGAAGAGACCGGGCCTGCGGTCCCGGTTGTTCCCCCAGGCGCGTCCGCCGCGGCACCGGTGCAGCACGTGCCCGCAGATGCGAGCCCGGAAGCGTCCGACGCGGTTCCCGCGGCCGCGGCCGCGCCCGAGCGCCGAGCGCGCTCCTGGCGAGTGGCCTGGCTGGCGCTGTCCGCGCTGATCGCCCTGGCGGCGGGTGCGGGGCTGTGGTGGTGGGGCGAGGGTGCGGACGAGGCCTCGGCGCTGCTGGGCGAGGGGTCCGAGCACGGCTACCGGCTCATCACCTCCTCGCTCGGCCTGCGCTCCTCGCCCACGCTGTCTCCCGACGGACAGCAGGTCGCCTACGTGTCCGAAGGCGCCGACCGCCTCCACGGCGCCATCATGATCCAGCCCACGCGCAGCGCACCGCCGCGGCGGTTGACACCGGCGCTGGCGGGAACGAGCGAGAGCGAGCCGCGCTGGTCCCGCGACGGGCGCGACATCGCATTCCTGCGCAGAAGCGGGGACGGTGCCTGCAGCGTGATGATCGCGCCGGCCGACGGCAGTGGCGCCGCGCGCGAGGTGTTGCGCTGCGAAGGTGCGGACACGTTGAGTTTCGACTGGACGGCCGACGGGCGCGGGCTGGTGTTCGGTACGAGGGACGGTCCGGCGCCGGCACCGGGCCTGCGCGTGCTCGACCTCGCCACCGGTGACTGGCGTGCCATCGAGTACGACCACGAGCCGGGGGTCATCGACCATGCCCCGAGATACTCTCCCGACGGCCGCTGGATCCTGTTCGCGCGCAATCCGCAGCTCGGCGATTTGTGGCGGGTACCCGCCACAGGCGGCAAGGCCGAGCGCTTGACGGACCTGCAGGGCGACCTGCGCGGCTGGGCCTGGATCTCCGACGACGAGGTGGTCTTCGGTCGCCGGGTGGACGCTCAGGTCAGGCTCTTCAGCGTGGACCTGCCGGGCGGAAGCGTTCGCGACCTCGGGCTCGACGATGCGCAGGCCCCCACGACGTCGCTGGCCAGCGGTGCCCTCGCCTTCGTGAGGCGTCGCCCGCAGTTCGGGTTGTTCCGCGTCGAGATCGGAGAGAACGGGGAGCCGCGCAAGGAACGCATCTTCGCGTCGTCGGGCCGCGACAATCTGCCCGTCGTGTCGCCCGACGGCCGGCGGCTGCTGTTCGCGTCGGATCGGGCCGGGCCCTACGAGCTCTGGCTGGCGGACCTGCTCGAACCCGAGGCGACGCCGATCCCGGTGGCGGGCCTCAATCCCGAAGGCAACCATCCGCCCATCTGGTCCGCCGATGGCCGCAGCTTCGTGGCTGCCGGCCTCGATCCCGAGGGCGGCGGCGACACCGCCCTGTTCGAGGTGGACGCCGCCCGCGCGACCGCGACCGCGCTCCCCGTGCCCGAGCGTCGGCCGCTGCAGGGCGCGATGCTCGGCGACGGACGGTTGCTCGTCGGCGCTGAAGGGGATGCCGGTGCCATGCGGCTGGTCCTGTATGAACGTGGGCCCGGTGGGGATTGGCAGGCCAGGCGGACCATCCGCGACGTGTCCCAGTTCCGCTACGAGCCCGAGCAGCGGCGCGTGCTGTTCACGCGCCTGTCCGCGGACGGGCTCTGGGAAGCGGATGCCGGACTGGACCCCGACAGCATCCGATTGCGCGACCGGGAGCGCCCGACGCGGCGCGCATACCGTTCCTGGTCGCCTTCGGCCGGCGGCGGCGTGGACCATGTCGTCGTCACGGCGTCCTGCCTCAGCGCACTGCACCGGACCGGGCCGCGGCCCCGCGAAGTGTGTCTGGCGCCGGACCGCCAGAGCGCGACGACGGGATTCAGCGTGGATCGGCGCAGCGGCGTGCTCTACCTGGCCATGGTGGTCGACGAGAGCTCCGACATCGGCTTCGCGGAGTTGCCCCGACGCCCCAAGGAGGACCTGATGGCCCGTGTCAAGTCATTGATCCATAAGAATATTTCCTTTTCGTAACAACTTCGTACAAGTTTTCGCCAGATTTCGCACAAGATTCGCCGCGATTTCATGCGGCCTGGCGACCCGCCGGGTATCAAGGAGCCCCTCCAGACCGAAAGCCGCGACGATGCGAGATCCTGCCTGGGCCGACCGCGGCCAGATGCTCCAGTTCGACCTCGACGACTCGCCAAGGCCGCCCGCCTGTGTCGGGCTGTCGCGGATGGGCGGCGTGCGCGTCACCGGCGGCGCCTGCTCGATCTGGATGGTGGTCAGGGGCCACGTCTGGGTGGACTGCAAGGAAGGACGGTTCCGCCTGCGGCGAGGCGAATGGATGCTGTTCGAGCGCGATTCGAACCCGGTGCTGCAGAGCAGCGAGCATGGTCTCGGGCTCGGGGTGCTGCTGACGACCCCCGATCTGCACGCGCTCGAGCAGTTGTCGGACAGCGTGCTGTATCCCGGCAGGGGACGTTTCGCCAGCCACGACAGGTGCGTGGCGCTCCGCCTCTGGCGCACGGCGAAGGACGGGCGTGAATCCGAGGCCCTGCGACCGATCCTGCTTCACATGGCGCGGGCGCAGCGCGATCTCGCCGAGCGCGTGCAGTTGTGTCCCGGGCGGTCTCGGAGCCGGAAGCGCCAGGTCTTCGGCCGCATGCAGCGCGCGCGGCTCTATCTGGAGGGGCACAGCGATCGCGTGGTGCGGATCGGAGAGCTGGCCGACATGACCAACTTCTCCAGCTGGTACTTCTCCAAGGCCTTCCAGAGCCTCTACGACGAGAGCCCGCAGGCGCTCTCGGCCCGGCTGCGGCTGGAACGCGCAGCCGACCTGCTGCGTTCGACCGAGATGACGGTGAGCGAAGTCGCGGCCTCCTGCGGCTTCGACAACTGCTGCAGCTTCGCGCGGGCTTTCCGTGCCCGCTTCGGCACGTCGGCCACCCGGTACCGGGCCTCGCAGCCGCGTGGATCCGGCCCGGTCGGCTCTCTCTCCAGATCGACTGCGGTGTGACGCCAGCGTCGCGACGAGAACGTTCGGACATATTCGGCAAAGTCAGCGGGCCGCGTCCGCAAAGCATGTAACGTTGTGGAAACGTTAACGTGCGAAGGCGTCTTAACGCGTCACTAACGCAATTCTGGAGAGAGAATTAATGAAAGCTCGCATTCCAGCGATGCGGCGGGGCTTGCTCCCGGCTGCCATCCTGACGGCGCTCGTTCCCGCGTCGGTCACTTTCGCCCAAGACGAGGCAGGTAGCGGCGCGACCACGCTCGACCGCATCGAAGTGACCGGTTCGCGCATCCGCAAGGTCGATGTCGAGACCGCGCAGCCGATCCTCACGATCTCGCGCACCGACATCGAGAAACAGGGCTTCCAGTCCGTCGGCGACATCCTGCAGAACATCGCGGTGACCGGCTCCCCGGCGCTCAGCCGCTCCTCGCCGCTCAACGCCGGCGAGAGCCCCGGCGGCACCTACGTCGACCTGCGCAACCTCGGCCCCGAGCGCACCCTGGTGCTGCTGAACGGCCGCCGCCTGGGCGTCAACAACGACGGCCTGCAGGACCTGGCGACGATCCCGTCGTCGATGGTCGAACGCATCGAGCTGCTGAAGGACGGCGCCTCGTCGCTGTACGGCTCCGATGCGATCGCCGGCGTCATCAACATCATCACTCGCCGCAACTTCGACGGCGCAGAAGCCAACGCCTACGTCGGCCAGTACGGCGAGGGCGACGGCCAGACCCAGTCGTTCGACTTCACCATCGGCTCGGTCGGCGAGCGCAGCTCGATCACCTTCGGCGTGCAGTACGACAAGGAAGACCCGGTGTGGGCGCGCGACCGCTTCTGGGCGCTCGACACCTATCCCGGCTACCCGGCCTACAGCTACACGACCGTGGGTGCGATCGGCAACATCCGCAACCCGGCCAACCCGGGCCAGTGGCTCGTCCTGCGTGATGGCGGCGATCCGACCAACCTGGCCGACTACCGTCCCCAGGTCGGTGGTGCGGGCGGCGATACCAGCCGCGCCGCCGAGCAGATGATGGCCAAGACCGGGATGGAGCGCACCTCCATCTACACCAGTGCCGACTTCGACCTGACCGACAACATCCGCTTCGTCGCCGACGCCAGCTTCAATCGCCGCGAGACCAGCGTGCAGGTCGCGGGCTACCCGTACCAGAGCGCCGCCGTCGACGTGCAGACGCCGATGAGCCCGGACAGCTACTTCAATCCGACCGGCGCGTCGCTCGACTTCCGCCGCCGCGGCTGGGAAGTGCCGCGCACCACCGATCGCAGGCTTGACACCTACCGCTTCAGCGGCGTGTTCGAAGGCACCTTCGACTTCGGCGACCGCTTCCTCGACTGGGATGCCGGTTACCTGTACACCCGTGGCGACGCCACCATCCGCGGCCGCGGCGACTTCAACAAGCTCGCCGTCGCCCAGGCCGTGGGTCCGTCGTTCCTCAATGGCGACGGTATCGTCCAGTGCGGCACGCCGGACGCGCCGATCGCGCTGGCGGACTGCACGCCGTGGAGCCCGGTGCTGAGCGATGGCCAGTACTCGCTGGCCAACCCGGACATCCAGAACCGCTTCTTCCTGATGGAGAACGCGACGTCCGAGACCACCACGCACAACTACTTCGCCAACGTCAGCGGCGTGATCGCCACGCTGCCGGCCGGCGAGTTCGGCTTCGCGGCCGGCGTGGAGCACCGCAAGGTCGAGGGCCGCTACTCGCCCGACGCCTTCGCGCAGACCGGCAACTCGACCAACCTGGCAGCCCAGGAGACCTCGGGCGGCTATTCGGTCGACGAGGTCTATCTGGAGCTGGACATCCCGCTGCTGGCCGATCTCCCGGGTGCGCAGGAGCTGGCCCTGAACGTCGCCAGCCGGTACTCCGACTACGACGTGTTCGGCGACACCACCAACAGCAAGGCGAGCTTCCGCTGGCGCCCGATCGAGGACGTACTGGTCCGCGGCACCTGGGCCCAGGGCTTCCGCGCGCCGTCGATCTCCGACCTGTACGGTGGCGTCGGCCAGACCTTCGACTACTACGTCGATCCCTGCGATGGCGTCAGTGGCGCTGCGTCCAACAACCCCGACGTCTTCGCGCGCTGCGCGGCGGCGATCCCGGGCTATGCCACCATCGGTCCGGATGGCGGTCCGTACCAGCAGGTGGGCCAGGGCGGTGGCATCGCCTATGGCGGCCAGACCGGCACGCCGTTCCTCAGCGGCTCCAATCCGCTCCTGACCCCGGAGACCTCGACCAGCCGCTCGCTGGGCATCGTCTACAGCCCGAGCTACGTCGAGGGCCTCAACGTCAGCCTGGACTGGTGGCGGACCAAGATCGACAACGTGGTCACCGCGTTTTCGGCGTCGGGTATCCTGAACGACTGCTACCTGTACGACATCGCCTCGCAGTGCCAGTACTTCACCCGCGACGAAGACGGCGTGGTGGATTCGCTGATCCGCACCGGCCGCAACGCCGGTTACTGGGACGTGGAAGGCTTCGACTTCGAGGTCAACTACACCCTGCCCGAGACCCGCTTCGGCACCTTCGGCGTCAACTGGCAGAACACGTACTACAGCAACTTCGAGATCAAGGCCGACGACACCACCAACACTGATCCGGCACCGCAGGTCAGCTTCGGCAGCACCTTCCGCATCCGCTCGGTGGCCTCGCTCAACTGGGAGTACGGCGATTTCGGTGCGACCTGGACGGCCCGCTACTTCTCGAAGATCCGCGAGGAGTGCTACTTCGACGAGCCCTGCAGCACTCCGGACTACGTCGACTATCAGGGCAATTCGTTCCCGATCAACGAGACGGGCTCGAACACCTTCAACGATGTCCAGGTGCGCTGGCAGGCGCCCTGGAACGCCACCGTCTCGGTCGGCGTGAACAACGTGTTCGATCGCGAAGGCCCGGTGCTGTACACCGCTCCGAACAGCGGCTTCGCGTACTACGGCGGCTTCGACATCGGTCGCTTCGCGTACATGAAGTACCAGCAGCGCTTCTGATCGGTTTCCCCGATCGGCAGCAAGAGGAGGCGGGCCGCAAGGCCCGCCTCTTTTCTTTTGGCGTCCGGAACGGAGCGAGCGGGGGAGCCCGGTGCGCCCACGCGCATGCCGCGGCCGAGGCCGCTGGTGAAGACGTGCGAAGCAAGCGCGCCGGCGGCGCGGCTCAGGCCGTCTGGGCGTCCGCGCGCGTCGAGCGCGCGCTCAGCTCGTCGGCCAGCCGGCGCCAGGCCGGCAGGCGGTCCAGCACGCCGGCGCGCTGCAGGTAGTCCTCGTCCACCGGGGCGTCCGCGGCCAGCGCGGTGGCGACGTGCACGGCACCGGTGACCCAGAAGCTGCGGGTGCTCGACCGCGCCGGGGTGCGCTGGAAGGCGACCGCCTCGATGATCGGCATCGGCAGTCCCCACAGTCCGAGCAGGTAGGCCCCGGCCTCGGTGTGGCCCGGCGCGCCGGACGCGTCCGCCGGCGCTTGCTCGCGCTCGTCGCGCACGGTGGGCAGCAGCAGGCCGATGTCGGCGAGCAGGGCGGCGGTGGCGCCGAGCTCGGCGCTGGCGTCGGGCAGCATGCGCCGGGCCAGTTGCGAGGCCAGCAGCGCGCGCTGCTGCAGCGCGTGGCGGTCGGCGCCGGCCGCGGCCGGCTGTGCGAACACCTCGCTGGCCAGCACCAGGTCGCGCAGCGTCGCCAGTCCCAGCCGGGTCACGGCGGTGCGCAGGTCGGTGATGGTGCGGCCGGCGGCGAAGTAGGCCGAGTTGCACAGCTGCAGCACCTTGGCGGCGATCGCGGGATCGCCGGCGACGAGCCGGGCGATGTCGGCGGCGCCGGCGTCCTCGTCGGCCTCGAGCGCGTGCATGAGCGCGAGGTAGGTCTGCGGCGGCGAGGGCAGGCGGTCGATGCGGCCGATGTGCTCGCGCAGCACCGGATTGCCGAGCAGGTCGCGCAGCTCCTCCAGGCTGCCGACCGCCTCCAGCAGCAGCTCCTCGCCCAGCGGCAGCGGGAGGAAGCGGTGCGCCAGCGACAGCACCCGCACCGGCGGCGGCTGGCCGGCGGCGATCAGGGCGATGCGCGAGGTCTCCGGGCGCAGGGTGCGGATCTGCCCGAGCAGGGTCGCGGCCGGCATGTCCGGCAGCGCCGGCGCCACCACCACCACGTCCAGCGCGGCGGCCGCGGCCTGCGCGCTGGCGGCGCCGCCGTCGGCGGCGCGGTGGACCTCCCAGCCGTCGTCGATGTCGGCGACGAGGTCGACGAATCCGGGCGGGAAGCTGTCGTTCCCGCCCACGAACAGAATGCGCACGCGATGTTCCCCCTGCAGACCGGCCCGGTTCGCCGCGTCGCGGGCCGGCGCCGATGTTAGCACCGGCGCCGCGCCGGCCCGGGCGCGCGTGCCGCGATCTGCGACGCGCGCCCCGCTGCGGGCGTCAGCCCTCGGCGCCGTAGGCGGCGATCGCCGTCTCCAGGATGGCGCGCGCCTCGGCGGCGTCGCCCCAGCCGTCGATCTTGACCCACTTGCCCTTCTCCAGGTCCTTGTAGTGCTCGAAGAAGTGGCCGATGCGCTCCAGCCAGTGCGCGGAGACCTTGTCCAGGTCGTCGACGTGGGCGTAGCCGGCGAACACCTTCTCCACCGGCACCGCGAGCAGCTTCTCGTCGCTGCCGGCCTCGTCGGACATCTTCAGCACGCCGACCGGGCGGCAGCGGATCACCGAGCCCGGCACCAGCGGCAGCGGCAGGATGACCAGCACGTCGGCGGGATCGCCGTCGCCGCAGACGGTGTGCGGCACATAGCCGTAGTTGCAGGGGTAGCGCATCGGGGTCGAGAGCACGCGGTCGACGAAGATCGCGCCGCTGGCCTTGTCGACCTCGTACTTCACCGGCTCGGCGTCCTTCGGGATCTCGATGACGACGTTGATTTCGTGCGGCGGGTTCTTGCCGGTGGTGACGAGGTCCAGGCCCATGGTGCTGACGACTCCGGTAGGCGGGCGCGGCGGGCGCGTCCCGGGAATGGGGAAACCGCGCATTCTACCGGTGGCGGTGTTGCGGTGCAGCGCGCCCCGGCAGGCGCCACGGCGCGGGCCCGGAGGGCCTGGGGTCGGCCCCAGCATGGGGTACGCCCTAGCTTTCGGCCGCCCATACCATCCCGTATCTGTACAGCACCGTACTGAACTCCAGGGCCGTCCATGTCCAGCTTCGACAACATCCAGACCTCCGCCCCGCAGGCGCCCCAGGGCTACTGGGACAACCAGCGCGCGGCCGAGGCCGACCGTTTCGCGGAGGCGCCGCTGAGCCCCGGCGAGTCCGCCCCGGTCGAGCGGGCCGCACGCAACGCCGCCGACACCGCGATCCCGATCAGCGGCAACGACCGCGGCACCAGCCTGCCGTCCAAGACCACCCCCGACGGCAAGCCGATCACCAACACCCAGCTCCACGAGGGCCAGCAGGCCACCGTCACCCGCGAGCAGACCAACGCCGGCGGCTACGTCAGCAGCGACCAGGTGGTGTTCACCACCTCGGGCGAGGGCGACGACAACATCCAGATCAGCCAGCGCGACGACGGCACGCTCGACATCGACGTCAACGGCGAGCAGTACGCGGTGCGCCTGAACACCCAGCAGGAACTGACCCTGCGCACCGGCAACGGCAACGACACCATCGTCGCCGCGCCCAACGTCACCGTGAACCTGGTCGTCGATGCGGGCGCCGGCGACGACACCATCCGCACCGGCCTGGGCGACGACCGCATCTTCGGCGGCGACGGCAACGACACCATCGAGACCATCGGCGGCCGCAACGACATCGACGGCGGCAACGGCGACGACGTCATCACCGCCACCGACGGCCAGAACATCGTCTTCGGCGGCGACGGCGACGACACCATCCAGGGCGGCAACGGCTTCAACTTCATCGAAGGCGGCCGCGGCAACGACGAGATCCGCGGCGGCACCGGCCACAACGTGCTCTCGGGCGGCCGCGACGACGACACCATCCACGCCGACGCCTCCGGCGAGAACTACATCTACACCGGCCTCGGGCAGGACACCGTCGAGGGCGCCGGCGACCAGGGCACCGTGTACGCCGAGGTCGGCGACCTGATCAACGCCGCCACCAACGCGCGGCCGACGGTGGTGAACGTCGAGATCGACGCCGACGCCGGCAACACGGTGACGGTGCAGGGCTCGGAGCAGTTCCGCCAGCGCATCGAGGCGGAGCTGGACTTCCTGCGCGCCTCCCCGAACGGCACCCAGATGCTGAGCGAGTTCGACGCCGCGGCGGCCAGCAAGGGCAACCGCGTGACCATCCAGGAACTGGCCAACGAGCAGAACGGCTACGCCCAGACCCACGGCCGCGGTAGCGCCGAGATCGTGAACGGCCGGCCCGGCGCCGGCGGCGACGTGACCATCAGCTACAACCCGTCCTTCCACATGGACGCGTTCCCGGCGCCGACCGTGGTGCTGTACCACGAGATGTCGCATGCCTACAACGGCGTGAACGGCACCTTCCTGCCGGGCACCTACGTGGGCGAGGGACCGGATAGCGGCCGCGTGCCGAACGCCGAGCGCCAGGCCGTGGGCCTGGAGAGCTCCGCGCCCGCCTACGACTTCGACGGCGACCCCGGCACCCCGGCCACCACCCACAACCCGATCCACCTGACCGAGAACGGCATCCGCCGCGAGCTCGGGCTGCCGGATCGTCCCAGCTACGCGCTGTAAGCGCTGACGGCCCCGGCCCGGGGGCCGTACCGAGTCCGCGATCAGGGGATGGTGCGACGGGCGGCCTGCTCACGCAGGTCGCCCGTCGTCCGTTAGGCTAGTCCGCGGGCCCCGGGGCGATCGCCCGGCCCGCGCCTGTGCCCGCCCGAGGCCCTTCCATGTCCAAGCGTCCCTCCTCCCGCATGCCGCCGCGCCTCGCCGCGGTGCTGCTGTCGTCCGCGCTGGCCGCAGGCTGCGCGCTGTCGGCCGATCGCGACCCGTCAGGAACCTCATCCATGTCCGAGCCCACCACCACCACCGTCGAGGCCGCCGGCGGCCGGCTGACCGCGAGCTTCGCCTACACGCCCCGGACCGGTGCCGTCGAGGTGCACTACCGGTTCGACAACGTCGGCGAGTCGCCGCTGGCGGTCTTCGACCGCGGCGACCGCCACGCCGTGCTGGTCGGCCGCCAGCACGGCGGCGCGGTGGGCGCGCCGCACTTCCAGGAGGAGGCGCCGGGCGACGTCGTCCTGCGCCATGCCGCGCGCCCGCTGCCCGAGCCGCCGCCCACCGTGCCGCCGACGCCGCTGGCGGCGCGGGTCGAGCCCGGCGCATCGCTGGCGGGCGAGTTCCTGTTCGCGCCGCCGACCGAGCGCGAGCCGCAGCGGATCCGCTGGTGCCTGGGCGTGGCGCCCTTCGATACCGAGGGCTTCACCCAGCCCGAGGAGGTCGACGGCGTGGAGGTCTGGCGCGGCAGCTTCGACCTGGCCGCGCGGCAGACGCTGCTGTGCACCCCGTGGTTCGACGTGGCCGCGCAGCGCTTCGAGGCCGGCTGATCCGTGTAGGAGCGCGCTCGCGCGCGATGTTCTCTTCTCCGCGAGATTCAGATCCGGAGCATCGCGCGCGGGCGCGCTCCTACGGAATCCAGTGCGCGGCGACCGCGTCCGCCGGCGCGCCGTGGCCGGCGAGCCGGGTGCCGGCGCAGTCCTCGAGCAGCAGCCGCGACGTCCGCAGCCACTCCGGGTCGGGGTAGTAGGCCACCAGCAGCGATCCGCCGCGGATGGTGTCGATCAGCTCGCGCGCGATCGCCGGCCGCACCGCGGGGCAGCCGAGGCTGCGGCCGAGGCGGCCCTGGCCGGCGGCGGCCTGCGGGTTCACGTAGGGCGCGCCGTGGATGACGATCGCGCGTTCCCGGGCCAGGTCGTTGAAGCCCGGTTCCAGCCCGCGCAGGCGCAGCGAGTAGCCGTTCTGGCCGACGTAGCTCTCCTCGGTGAGGAAGGCGCCGAGGCTGGACTGGAAGCTGCCGTTGACGTTGGAGAAGCGCGTGGCGAGGTTCTCGCCGGTGTTGCGGCCGTGGGCGACCCACTCCTCGAACAGCAGGGCGCCGTCGCGCAGGTCGAACACCCACATGCGGCGCTGGGTGGACGGCAGCGAGTAGTCGATGACGCCGAGGGTGCGCGGCGCGGCCGCGCCCGGCTGGCGCATCGCGCAGCCGAGCGCGCGGGTGGCGAGCTGCAGCACGTCGCGGTCCAGCGCCGGCGCATTGCGGGCCAGCCGCTCCAGCAGCGGGTCCGGGGCAGGCATGGCCTTCGCCAGGCGCGGGGCGGCGGCCGGCAGGGCCGGGCTCGCGGCGGCCGGCGCGTCGGGCGCGGGCGCCGCCACCGGCGCGGCGGAGGTGGCCATCGCCGGCAGCAGCGCAGCGAGGACGCAGGTCGGGAGAAGACGGCGCATGGGGCGCGAGGATAGCAGTGTACGGCGCGTGAAGTCGGTTCAGCTTCCGTCGCCGGCGTCCGATTCCAGCACCGGGGCCTGGGATTGCGCCGCCGGGTCGGGCCGCACCGCGGGCAGGTCGGTGAGCAGCACCGTCGACCCCGGCGCCAGCGCCGCGTGGAGGCGCCGCGCGAACGCCGGGTCGACCCGCAGCGGCCGCTGCTGCAGTCGCAGCTGCAGCACCGCCAGCGATTCCGCGTCCACGCCCAGCAGCGGGTAGGCGGTCCAGCGGTGCCGCGGCCGGTCCGGATCGATCGGGCTGGGCACGGCCTCGGTCTCGCTGCCGACGACCATCAGCACCGACCCGCCGACCTCGAAGCCCGGCTCCACCTCCAGCGCCGCCTCGCCGATCGTTACGCCGTTGCGCAGCGCGTACACGCGGCGCTGGGCCAGGCTGACGAGCACGCTCAGCGGCCCGTCGGGACTGGCGGCGTCGTCCCAGGCGGCGTCGGCGGCGGCTGCCCGCGAGGACGCGAGCGGGCGGCCCGCGGCGTCGACCGGGGCCAGCACCGCCGGGTGCACCAGGCTCGCCGGCGAGGCCTGGCCGCCGGCCACCACCACGGTGTCGCCGTTGCGGGTGACCGCGAACAGCTTCTCGGCGAAGGCCTGCGGCAGGCGCACGCAGCCGTGCGAGGCCGGGTAGCCGGGCAGGGTGCCGCCGTGCAGGGCGATGCCGTCCCAGGTCAGCCGCTGCATGTAGGGCATCGGCGCGTCGTTGTAGAGGTTGGAGCGGTGGTCGCGACGCTTCTGCAGGATGGTGAACACCCCGGTGGGCGTCTCCTTGCCTTCGCGCCCGGAACTGATCGTCGACACGCCGATCGCGATGCCGTTGCGGTAGGCGTAGGCGCGCTGTTCGTCGAGGCTGACGACCAGCACCACCGGGCCCTCGGGCGCGGCCTCGGGATGCCAGAGGTAGTCGCCGGGGCGCAGGGCGAAGCCGTTGCCCTCGGGCGCGCCGCCGGCGCCCTGCGCCTGCACCGCGCAGGCGACGCACAGCAGCAGGCAGGCGAGCGGGCGCAGCATCTTGTGCATGGACGGGCCGGTGCGGGACACGCGTCCGATGATCGCACGCGGCCCGCGCGGGGACGAGCGCGCGGGCGACGACGATCCCGCCTTCGGCCCCCCATCCCATCCTTCCCCGCAGAGCGGGGGAGGATCGGCCCTAGAGCAGCGGCACCATCAGCAAGGCGACGATGTTGATGATCTTGATCAGGGGGTTGATCGCGGGGCCGGCGGTGTCCTTGTAGGGATCGCCCACGGTGTCGCCGGTGACCGCGGCCTTGTGCGCCTCCGAGCCCTTGCCGCCGAAGTGGCCGTCCTCGATGTACTTCTTGGCGTTGTCCCAGGCGCCGCCGCCGGTGGTCATCGAGATCGCCACGAACAGGCCGGTGACGATGGTGCCGATCAGCAGGCCGCCCAGCGCGCGCGGGCCCAGCAGCAGGCCGACCACGATCGGCACCGCCACCGGCAGCAGCGAGGGCAGGATCATCTCCTTGATCGCGGAGCGGGTCAGCATGTCCACCGCACGGTCGTATTGCGGCTTGCCGGTGCCGTCCATGATCCCGGGGATCTCGCGGAACTGCCGCCGTACCTCCTCCACCACCGCGCCGGCGGCGCGGCCTACGGCCTCCATCGCCATCGCGCCGAACAGGTACGGGATCAGGCCGCCGATCAGCAGGCCGATGATGACGTAGTGGTCGGACAGGTCGAAGGCGAAGGCGGTGCCCGGGTGCTTGGCCTGCAGGTTGTGGGTGTAGTCGGCGAACAGCACCAGCGCGGCCAGCGCGGCCGAGCCGATCGCGTAGCCCTTGGTCACCGCCTTGGTGGTGTTGCCCACCGCGTCCAGCGGGTCGGTGACCTCGCGCACCTCCGGCGGCAGCTCCGCCATCTCGGCGATGCCGCCGGCGTTGTCGGTGATCGGGCCGTAGGCGTCGAGCGCGACGATCATGCCCGCCATCGACAGCATCGAGGTCGCGGCGATGGCGATGCCGTACAGGCCGCCCAGCGCATGGCAGGCCCAGATCGCCGCGCACACCGCCACCACCGGCAGCGCGGTGGACTTCATCGAGATGCCCAGGCCGGCGATGATGTTGGTGCCGTGGCCGGTGGTGGAGGCCTGCGCCACGTGCTGCACCGGCTTGTACTGGGTGCCGGTGTAGTACTCGGTGATCCAGACGATCGCGCCGGTCAGCACCAGGCCGATCAGCGCGCAGACGTAGAGGTTGGTCGCGCCGTGGCGGTTGTCGGCCATCAGCTCGGCGGTGATCGGGTAGTAGAGGATCGCGGCGATGACGCCGGAGACGATCACGCCGCGGTAGAGCGCGCCCATGATCGAGCCGCCGGGCTTCACCTTGACGAACAGTGCGCCCACGATCGAGGCGAGGATCGAGGCGCCGCCCAGCACCAGCGGGTACAGCGGCCCGTTGCTGCCGACCTCGAGCACCATCAGGTAGCCCAGCAGCATCGTCGCGATCACGGTGACCGCGTAGGTCTCGAACAGGTCGGCGGCCATGCCCGCGCAGTCGCCGACGTTGTCGCCCACGTTGTCCGCGATCACCGCCGGGTTGCGCGGGTCGTCCTCGGGGATGCCGGCCTCGACCTTGCCCACCAGGTCGGCGCCGACGTCGGCGCCCTTGGTGAAGATGCCGCCGCCCAGGCGGGCGAAGATCGAGATCAGCGAGGAACCGAAGGCGAGCCCGACCAGCGCGTGCAGCGCCTGCTCGCCGGTCAGCCCGAGCACCTGGTTGAGCAGCACCCAGTAGCCGGCGACGCCCAGCAGGCCCAGGCCGACCACCAGCATGCCGGTGATGGCGCCGCCGCGGAACGCCACGTCCATCGCCGGGCCCACCCCGCGCCGCGCCGCCTCCGCGGTGCGCACGTTGGCGCGTACCGAGACGTTCATGCCGATGTAGCCGGCGGCGCCGGAGAGCACCGCGCCGATCAGGAAGCCGATCGCGGTCGCCCAGTCGAGCGCGAAGCCGATCGCCACGAACAGCACGGCGCCGGCGATGGAGATGGTGAGGTACTGCCGGTTGAGGTAGGCGCGCGCGCCTTCCTGGATCGCCGCGGCGATCTCCTGCATGCGTTCGTTGCCGGCCGGCTGCCGGACGATCCAGCGCGCCGAGACCACGCCGTACAGAATCGCGATGACGGCGCAGGCGAGCGCCAGCCACAGACCGTGTTGCTCGAGCATACGACCCCTCCCAGAGTGAGATGCCAGGGGCTGCCCGCCAAGACGAGGGCCACCCTCTCCTGCACAGCGGTGATGCCCGGCGACTATCGCACAGGGCCGCGACGCGGCGCCAACCGCAGTGCGGCAAACGCGCCCCGTGCGCGCGTGGAAGCGGGATTCAGCGACGCCGTGACAGCCTGTGCGCCCTTTCCCCACGTCGTCGCCCGCCATGACCAGCAACCGATGCGTCCCGCTCTTCGCCGCCGGGCTGCTGCTCTGCGCCGCGGCGTCCGCGCCCGCGCAGGAGCGTCCGGAGATCGCCCGCGAGCCGACGCCGCCGCAGGCGGTCGGCGCCGCGCACACGCTGCGCCAGATCCCCGAGGCCTGCGCCCGCATCGAGGGCGTCTTCACCGGGCAGGCGGAGCCGCCGTACCGCTTCTCGGTCAAGGAGAGCTACCCCGGCTGCCAGCCGCGCGCGCGGCTGGTCAACGCCGACGAGGTGCATCCCGACAGCGCCCAGGGCTGGATCTACCACGACGAGATCCGCATCCCCAGCGCGGCCTGCGCCGGGCAGGTGGCGGTGGCGCGGATCTGGCGCAAGCCGGGCGCCGACGGGCTGGAACTCGACGCCCAGGGACGCGCGCGCATCTACCTGGACCAGGCGAAGGCCGACGCCGAGTCCGGCAAGCGGCCGGAGCCGGCGCTGTACGCCGCGCAGCTGCGCGTGGAAGGCGAGTCCTGCGGCGGCTGAGGCGGCCCCGCAGTGGGGGCGCCGGCGGTCGCGGGCCTTGCGACCCGGCTGGGCCATACTGATGGCTCCAACCAGGCGGAGGCGAGACGCGCTCGATAGGGAGGTGCTGCGCGTGCATCGGGCCGGATGTCCAGCGCGGTCTATCGATTCCAAGGCTTCGTCCTCGACTGCGGCGCCCGCGAGCTGCGCCGCGACGGTGCGCCCGTCGCGCTGCCGGCGCGGGTCCTGGAGTGCCTGGATGCCCTGATCGCCCACCGCGACCGCGCGGTCGGCCGCGACGAGCTGGCCAGGGCGGTCTTTTCCCGCGACAACGTGTCCGACGCCCAACTGGGCCAGGTCGTGCTGCGCGCGCGCCGCGTGCTCGGCGACGACGGCCAGGCGCAGCGCTTCATCCGCACCGTGCCGCGCTTCGGCTTCCGTTGGGTCGCGCCCACGCGCGAGGAGGTCGCCGCACCCCGGGACGCGCCGGGCGACGCGACGCCGGCGCCTGTCCTGCCGGGCGCCGCGGCCCGGCGTCTCCGGCGCCTGTGGCCGGCCGCCGCGGCCGCAGTCCCTGCGCTCGCCGTGCTGGTCGCTGTCGCGCTCTGGCGAACCCCCGCCGATCGTGCGCCATCGCCGCCGCCGGCCATCGTGCTGCCCGCTGAGGTCGTGGCCGGCGGCGAGGCCACGGCCGCGTGGGCGCGGCTGGGCGTGATGGACTACCTGGGCGACCGCCTGCGACGCGGCGGCTTCGCGGTGCAGGACAGCGAGCGCGTGCTGGCGCTGCTGCACGGCGCCGGCACCCCGGCCGAACGCTTGGCGCGCGCCCGCGCGGCCGTCGGCGGTTGGGCGATCGCCAGCACGCTCCGTCCTGCCGGCGCCGGCTGGCGGGTGGAACTGAGCGCGCACGATGCGGGCGGCCGCGCGCTGCATGCCGAAGGCGAGCACGCGCAGCTGCTCGGGGCGGCGGACCTCGCGGCCGGCCGCCTGCTCGGCGCGCTCGCCGGGGCCGATCCTTCGCACGCGCTGGCGCTCGCCGAGCGCCTGCGGCGTGCGCAGGCGGCGCTGCGCGCGCACGAGCCCGGCGCGGCGGCGGCGCTGCTGCATGCGGCGCCCGCGGCGCAGCGCGAGGCGCCGGAGCTGCGGCTGCTGCTGGCGCAGGCCGAGCTCGGTTGCGGTCGAGACCGCCGGGCCCTGGCCGAGGCGGACGCGGTGCTCGCCTCGGCGCCCGCGCGCGAGGACGCCTCGCTCCGCGTCCGCGCCCTGCTGGTCCGCGGCGGGGCGGGCCTTCGCCTCGGCCAGGCCCGTGCCGCCGAGCGCGACCACGCGCAGGCGATCGCGCTGTCCGAGGCGCTGGCGCGGATGCCGCTGCTGGGCGCGGCGCTGACCGGGCGCGGCATCGCCCGCGCTGCGCTCGGCGACTTCGACGCCGCCCACGAGGACCTGGGGCGCGCGCGGGTCGTGCTGGTCCGCAGTGGCGATCGGCTGGCGCTGGCCAGGGTCGATGCCGCGCTCGGCGAGCTCGAGCTGCGGCGCGGCCGGCCGGCGCAGGCGCTGGAGCCGCTGGTGCGCGCCGCGGAGGCGTTCGAGCGCCACGACCTGCCGGGCGAGGCGGCGCCGGCCCATGCCGCCCTGGCCGCCGTGCACCTGCAGCTCCTGGAACCGGACCGAGCCCGCGCCCGCATCGACCGGGCCTGGGCGCTGCGCGAGCGCGTCGTCGCTCCGGCGCAGGTCGCGCGCCTCGCGCTCGGGCGCGCCGAGGTGCTGCTGCGGCAGGGCGAGCTCTCGGCGGTGCGCGCGCTGCTGGCGGCGCATGGCGACGGACATTCGCCGGCGGGCGAGCGCCGCCGCGCGGAGGCGCTGCGGGCCGAGCTGGCCTGGCGCGCCGGCGACGCGGGCCGGGCGCTGCGGCTGGCCGACGCCGCGCTGGACCGCTGGCCGCCGGGCGCCGGCGATTCGCATCGGCGCGCGCTGCGGCTGCTGCGCGAGCAGGCTGCGCTGCGGCTTGGCCGCCCGCCGCGTGCGGAGGCCGAGGTCGTGGCGGACGGTGCCGGGGCGCGGCTGCTCGAGGCGGTGGCGGCGCATGCCGCGGGCGACGCCGGGACCGCCGCGCGCGCCTACCGCGCCGCGGTCGCGCAGGCCGAGCGTGCAGGCGTGCCGAGCGAGATCGCCGACGTCGCGCTCGCCTACGCCCCGTGGCTGCTGGACCGCCGCGCGCCGCAGGACGCCGCCGCGCTGGCCGGGCGCATCGCGCCCTGGGCGGCGCGGGACTTCGACCTGGCCCTGCTGCAGGCGCGCCTGTTCCATGCCCTCGGCCAGGACGGGCCCTGGGCAGCCGCGCTGCGGGACGCGCGCCGGCTGGCCGGTGAGCGCGAGATCCCGCCCGAACTGCTGGCCGCGCCCGCGCCGGCGAGCCTCGCGGCGCGCTGAGCGCCGGCCGCGGACCGGGCCATGGGCGTTCCCGCGGGCGTCGCCGCCGCTGCGGTATAACGTCGCGTCCCCACCGCCCGCGGCCCCATGAAGCTCGCCATCCTCTCGCGCAACACGCGCCTGTACTCCACCCGGCGCCTGGTCGAAGCGGCGCGACGGCGCGGCCACACGGTGCGGGTGCTGGACCCCCTGCGCTGCTACCTGCGCATCGCCTCGGACGGCTTTTCGATGCACTACAAGGGCCGCCCGATCGCCGGCTTCGACGCGGTGATCCCGCGCATCGGCGCATCCGTGACCCGCTACGGCAACGCGGTGCTGCACCAGTTCGAGCTGATGGGCGCCTACACGCCGAATCCGTCGGCCGCCATCGCCCGCGCGCGCGACAAGCTGCGCAGCCACCAGATCCTCGCCGCGCAGGGCATCGGCCTGCCGGTCACGGTGTTCGGCGACAATCCCGACGACACCCACGACCTGCTGTCGATGCTCGGCCCGCCGCCGCACATCATCAAGCTCAACGAGGGCGCGCAGGGCGCCGGCGTGATGCTCACCGAGAAGCCCTCGGCCTCGCGCAGCGTGATCGAGGCGCTGCGCGGCCTGTACGCGACCTTCCTGGTGCAGGAGTTCATCGGCGAGGCCGAGGGCTGCGACCTGCGCTGCTTCGTGGTGGGCGAGCGGGTGGTGTGCGCGATGCGGCGCGAGGCGCCGGTCGGGGACTTCCGCTCCAACCTGCACCGCGGCGGCACCGGCACGCCCGCCGACCCCAGCGAGGAGGAGCAGGCGGCCGCGGTGCGCGCCGCGCAGGCGCTGGGCCTGGGCGTGGCCGGGGTGGACCTGATCCGCTCCGCGCGCGGGCCGCTGGTGCTGGAGGTCAACGCCTCGCCGGGGCTGGAAGGGATCGAGGGGGCCACCGGCGTGGACGTGGCCGGCCTGATCGTGGAATACGTGGCGGCCGAGGCCGGGCGGACGCCCCCGCACCCCGGCCGCGGCCGCGGGCGCGCGCGTAACGCCCGGCTACCGCGCGTTTAACGTCGACTTAATCGCACGGCCGGTAGGGTGAGGCTCCGTGGTCCATGGCCGGCGACGCCGGCCTCGGAAGACGGTCATCGGGGCGGTACCTTTCTCAGCCCAGGCGGCATGTCCGCCTGGGTTTTTTGTGGCCCGGACCCACGGATTCCGGTGCCGGGGGCCGTGGATTCTGTGCCAGAATCGGAGACGAGCCGTGTCCGTTGCCGGACTCACGATCGTTTCGGCGGACCGGTGCATCCAGGGGAAAACGTCACGTTCCGCTCCGCTGTTCGGGGGCGTCGAGAAGAGAGAGAGACGATGAAGAAGATGAAGACAGGTCGTGTCGCGTGCAGGGCATTGGGGCTGGCTGCGCTTCTGCTGTGCGGCAACGCGTTCGCACAGCCGGAGCGCTTCGATGCGCTCGGGGGCGGTTTCGACGAGCAGGCCGAGAGGATCCGCAGCGAACTGGCGGGCGGAGAGCGCTATTCGGAGATCACGCCCGAGCAGCGCAGCGAGGTGCTCGGGCTGCTCGATTCGATCGAGAACCGGCTGGAGAGCGCCGGCGACCTCGACCGTCTGACGCCGCGCGCGAAGTCGGAGGTCTTCAACGAGCAGGAGCGCGTCAAGGTGCTGCTGGACCAGGCCGCCGCGGACAGTCGCCTGGTCTGCCAGCGCGAGCGGCCCTCCGGCACCCGCCGTTCGCTGACGGTCTGCAGGACGGTCGCCGAACTGCGCAGCCAGCGCAACGAGGCCGAGGGATGGATGCGGACGCTCGAGCGCAATCCTGAAGCGCGGAAGTAATGTCGGTTGGCGGCGACGTCCGGCGGTTTCACACTTCGCTACAGTGTGCGCGAAGAGGATTCCTCACCCTTGGCCATCGCAAGACACCCAAATGCGCATACTCGTGATTGAAGACAACCAGGACATCGCCGCCAACCTCGGCGATTACCTGGAGGACCGGGGCCACACCGTGGACTTCGCCGCCGACGGCGTCACCGGCCTGCACCTGGCGGTGGTGCACGACTTCGACGCCATCGTGCTCGACCTCAACCTGCCCGGCATGGACGGGCTGGAGGTCTGCCGCAAGCTGCGCAACGACGCGCGCAAGCAGACCCCGGTGCTGATGCTCACCGCCCGCGACTCGCTCGACAACAAGCTGGCCGGCTTCGATTCGGGCGCCGACGACTACCTGATCAAGCCCTTCGCGCTGCAGGAGGTGGAGGTGCGCCTCAACGCGCTGTCGCGGCGCGGGCGCGGGGTGCAGACGCGGGTGCTCGAGGTCGCGGACCTGGAGTACAACCTCGACACCCTCGAAGTGCGCCGCCAGGGCAAGCTGCTGCAGCTCAACCCCACCGCGCTGAAGATCCTGCAGGCGCTGATGGAGGCCGCGCCCGCGGTGGTGACCCGGCAGGAACTGGAGACCCGGGTCTGGGGCGAGGAACTGCCGGATTCCGATTCCCTGCGCGTGCACATCCACGGGCTGCGCGCGGTCGTGGACAAGCCCTTCGAGGTCCCGCTGATCCAGACCCGCCACGGCATCGGCTACCGCATCGCGGCGCCCGATGGCGGCAGCTGACCGGGACGGCGCTCCGGCGCCGTTGCGCGGCGCGCGGCGCTACCGCCGCCGCCTGCGCAGCCGCATCATCCTCTCGTTCCTGCTGCTCGGCCTCGGCCTGACCCTGCTGTTCGCGTTCGCCACCCAGTACGCCCGCAACCGGGTGGAGAACGCGCTGGTCGAGGACGTGATGAACCGCAACATCGACGAGTACGCGCGGCTGTACTACAGCGATCCCACGCGCAGCCCGGACCTGCCGGTCCAGCAGATGCGCGCGTACGTCTTCACCCCCGACCGGATCGACCGCCTGCGGCGCGACTTCCCCGAGTGGGTGGAGCTGGGCAACGGCAACCACAGCCTGACCGGCACCGACGAGGACGGCACCTTCTCCTACCGGCTGGCGGTGCGCAAGACCGACAGCGAGTGGTTCTTCCTCGCCTACGACATGACCGAGTCGATCCGCGGCGAAGTGCAGTTCCAGCGCGCGATCTACGGCTCGGTGCTGGTGTTCTCGCTGCTGTCGCTGCTGGTGGGCTGGTGGGCGGCGTCGCGGGTGATGAGCCCGGTGTCGGAGCTCGCCAACCGGCTGCGCCGTTCGGGCGGCACCGGCCAGCCCGAGCCGCTGGCCGCGCATTTCCCCGACGACGAGGTCGGCCAGCTCGCCAGCGCGCTGGACGACTACGCCGCGCGCCTGACCGAGGTGGTGCAGCGCGACCGCGAGTTCAACGCCGACGTCAGCCACGAGCTGCGCACGCCGCTGGCGGTGATCAAGGGGGCGGTCGAGCTGCTGCTCGCGCGGCCGGACCTGGACGAGAAGATGCAGACCCGCCTGCTGCGCATCCAGCGCGCGGAGCAGCAATGCACCGACCTGATCAGCGCGCTGCTGCTGCTCTCGCGCAACGAGCGCGGCCACGGCGCCACCGACGTCGCGCGCGCGGCCGAGCAGCTGCTGGACGCGCACCGCGCCCAGGTCGGCAACAAGGCGCTGGAACTGCGGCTGGAGGGCAGGCAGGACGGCCTGGTGGTGGATGCGCCGGAGGCGGCGGTGGCGGTCGCGCTGGGCAACCTGATCGGCAATGCGGTGAAGTACACCCAGTCGGGCGAAGTGGTGGTGCGGATGCTCGACCAGGCGGTGGAGGTGATCGACAGCGGGCCGGGCCTCAGCGCCGAGGACGCGGCGCGGCTGTTCGAGCGCGGCTACCGCGGCTCGCACGCCGAGCATTCGCAGGGCGGCGGCATCGGCCTGTCGATCGTGCGCCGGCTGTGCGCGCTGTACGGCTGGAGCGTGCGGGTGGTGCCGGGCGCCACCCGCGGCGTCGTGGCGACCCTGTCGTTCCGGCCGGAGACCGCCGACGGCCCGACCCGCGACCTCCCATGAGCCCGCGCGCGACCGCGATGGGCGGGGACCGACCCCGGCTCAGCGCGCCGGGGCCGCGGGCTGGTAGCGGGGCGCGACCGGGGCCGGGACCGGCGGCCGCTGCGCGTCGGCCTGGCCGCTGGCCAGCGTCCAGCCGACCACCTCGCCGCTGATGCGCGCCAGCGCCTGCTCGAACGCGGCCACCACCGGCCCGAGCTCGGTGCCGCCGGCGGGCACGGCCTCGGTGAAGGTCCGCGAGGCGACCACGCGCTGGTCGCGGTTGTGCAGCAGCTTGGCGTTGATCTCGATGGTGGCGCTGGGCAGCGCCTGCCCGGCGTAGTCGGACTCGAACCGGCGCAGGTCCAGCACCAGGCGGTAGTCGGGGCGGATGCCGGCACCGGCCGACGCCACCGCGGCGATCCGCCCGGAGTCCTCGAACGTGCGCAGGATCGTGCCTTCCACTATGTCGGTGGCCGGCTGCGCCCAGGAGGCGCCGGCGTAGACCTGCAGTTCGGCCGGCGTGGGCCGCACCGCGATGCGGGGGCTGTCGACCATCCGCGGCGCGGTGGTCCGGGCCAGCGCGAGCTGCCAGTCCACCTGCGGCCAGGACGGGTCGGCCGCCACCCGCACCTGGGGCGAATAGATGGTCGCGCGCTCGTCGGGGCCGCCGCCGCCCAGCAGGCCGCCGCAGCCGGCGAGCAGGGCCGCGAGCGTCAGGGCGAGGGCGGTGGAGATGACGCGCGGGCGGGCGTTGTGCCGCCCGGCGGCCGGGCGGCGTTGGGCGACGCGGGGCACTTGTCGACGATTGGACTGGGCGCTCATTCGGGCTCGAACTCCTTGGGCGCGTCGCGGCCCAGCAGGTAACGGGCGGGGTTGCCTTCCAGGCGGTCGCTGATGCGGCGCAGGTCGCGCACCAGCGCGCGCAGCTCCGACAGCGTGGGGCCGAGCTGGGACAGGCCGTCGTTGGCGAAGCTGCTGATCGCCGCGCGGTTCTCGTTGAGGATGGCGTCGGCGCCGTCGGCGGCGGAGTCGAACTTGGCCAGGGTGGAATCGAGCCGCGCGACCAGCCTCGGCAGTTCCTGCACCAGCTCGCGGTCGATGTTGGTCACGGTGCGGTTGGTGGTCTCCAGGGTCTGCTCCAGCCGCTGGCTGGCCGAGCGCGCCGAGGCCAGCAGGCCCTGGATGTCGTCGCGGCTGTCGGCCAGCGAGCCGGTCGCGCGCTCGATGTTGGTCATCGTCTGCGAGATCTTGGCGACGTTCTCCTCGCTCAGCACGTCGTCCAGGCGCTCGACCAGGCGGTTGGCGGTGTCGGCGATGTTCTGCAGCGCGGACGGCTCGGTCAGGATGATCGGCACCTCGCGGTCGGACACGTCCACCAGCCGCGGCAGCTCCGGGCTGCCGCCGGTGAGCTGGATGATCGGCGAGCCGGTGAGGCTGGTCATCGACATCCGCGCGCGGGTGTCGGTGCGCACCGGCGCCCGCGCGTCCAGGCGCAGCTGCGCCACCACCTGGCGCGGGTCCTCCGGCGCCAGCTGCAGGCTCTGCACGGTGCCCACGGCGATGCCGTTGTACTGCACGCTGCTGCCCTCCGACAGCCCGGTCACCGGCTCGGTGAAGACGACCGCGTAGTCCTGCCAGCTGCGGTCGGAGGCGTACTTGGCCGCCCACAGCGCGAACAGCAGCCCGAACACCGTCACCGCGATGGTGAAGGCGCCGATGAGGACGTAGTTGGCTTTGGTTTCCATCGTCAGGCTTCCAGCGCGCGTGCGTTCGTGGGGGCGGCGCCGTCGCGCGCGGCGCGCGCGCGGGGGCCGTGGAAGTACGACTGCACCCAGGGATGGTCGACCCGCTCGATCTCGGCCAGCGGGCCCACCGCCAGCACCCGGCGGTCGGCCAGCACCGCGACCCGGTCGCAGATGGCGTACAGCGTGTCGAGGTCGTGGGTGATCAGGAACACGGTCAGGCCCAGCGCTTCCTGCAGGGTGCGGACGAGCTCGTCGAACGCGGCGGCGCCGATCGGGTCGAGGCCGGCGGTGGGCTCGTCCAGGAACAGCAGCGGCGGGTCGAGCGCCAGGGCGCGGGCGATGCCGGCGCGCTTGCGCATGCCGCCCGACAGCTGCGCCGGCAGCTTGTCGATCGCGTCCGCGGGCAGCCCGGCCAGCTTCACCTTCAGCAGCGCCAGCTCGTAGCGCAGCCTGGTGTCGATGCCGGGGTAGTGCTCCTTCAGCGGGACCTCGACGTTCTCCCCCACCGTCAGCGAGGAGAACAGCGCGCCGTCCTGGAACAGCACGCCGGTGTGGCGGTCGATGTAGGCGCGCTGCTCGTCGTCGGCGTCCGCGGTGTCGATCCCGAACACCTCGATGCGCCCGGCGTCGGGCCGGCGCAGGCCGAGCACGGAGCGCATCAGCACCGACTTGCCGGTGCCCGAGCCGCCGACCACGCCCAGGATCTCGCCGCGCCGCACGTCCAGGTCCAGCCCCTCGTGCACCACCTGGCGGCCGAAGCGGTTCTCCAGGCCGCGCACGCGCACGACGATGTCCTCGCCGCCGCCGTCGGCGCGGTCGTCGTCGTCGCGGGTCTCGGTGCCGGGCGCGCTCACCAGCCCATCTCCATGAACCAGATCGCGGCCATCGCGTCGAGCACGATGACCAGCGAGATCGCCTGCACCACGCTCGAGGTGGTGCGCTCGCCGACCGATTGCGCGGTGCCTTCCACCTGCAGGCCCTCCAGGCAGCCGATCAGCGCGATCAGCATCGCGAACACCGGCGCCTTCGACAGGCCCACCAGCATGTGCCGCAGCTCGAAGGTGTCCTGGAACCGCGCCAGGTAGGCCTGCGGCGGGATCTCCAGGCTGAAGGCGCCCACGGTCAGGCCGCCGGCCAGGCCGGCCATCATCGCCAGGAAGGTCAGCAGCGGCAGCATGATCATCAGCGCGATCACCCGCGGCAGCACCAGCAGGTCGACCGGGTCGAGGCCGAGGGTGCGGATCGCGTCCACCTCCTCGCGGCTGACCATCGCGCCGATCTGGGCGGTGAAGGCGCTGGCGGTGCGGCCGGCGAGGATGATCGCCGTCAGCAGCACGCCGAACTCGCGCAGGAAGGCGATGCTGACCAGTTCCACCACGAAGATCTGCGCGCCGAACTCGGCCAGGATCGTCGAGCCGAGGAAGGCGATCACCGCGCCGACCAGGAACGACAGCAGCGCGACCAGCGGCACCGCATCCAGGCCGACCTGCTCCATGTGGCTGACGGTGGGGGTCAGGCGGAAGCGCGAGGGTTCCTTGACCAGGCGCACCAGCTTGAGCAGGTTCTCGCCCAGGAAGCTGATTAGCGCCATGATCTCGCGGCCGTTGTCGACCACCGCGTAGCCGAGGCGGGCCAGGGCCGCGGCGAAGCCGTACTCGCGCTTGCGGCCCGGGCGGTCGTCGTGCACGTCCTCGATCGCGGCCACCAGCGCGCGGTGGTCGTCGCGGAAGCGGAAGCCGTCGAAATCGAGCTGGCGCTTGTGCGCGAAGCGCAGCAGCTGCAGCACGCCGACCGAGTCCAGCCGCTCGACGCCGGTGGCGTCGATCTCGCGCGTGTCCTCCGGCGCCTCGCGCAGGCAGTCGCCGATCGCCCCGGCATGGCTGAGCGTCCAGCGGCCGCGCAGGCTGACCCGGCCGGTCTGCGGGTCGGCGTCGAGGCTGGGCGCGGAAGCGGTCATGCGGCGGAGCGGTTCCTGGGTGCGGGCGCGTCGGCGCATAGAGTACGCAATCCCGTGAGCGCGCTGTGCATACGCGGCGGGTGCGATGGCGGGGGCGCCATGCGATCCTGTGCGGATGGACCGCCCGTCGCCGCGCACCTACGGCTATGCCGCCCGGATCGCCTTCGTGGTCGAGCTGGCCGAGCACCTGCACGCCTACGGCACCACCGCCCAGCGCCTGGAGGCGGCGGTCATGGAGGTCTCCGAGCAGCTGGAGCTGGAGTGCGAGCCCTGGGTCAACCCGACCGGCATGATCCTGTCCTTCAGCGACCCGCACCGGCCGCCGGGCGAGAGCGACACCACCCGCGTGATCCGCATGGCGCCGGGCGACACCCACCTCTACAAGCTGTGCGAGGTCGACCGCATCACCGAGGAGGTGGTGGCCGGCCGCATCGACCTGGCCGAAGGGCACGCCGCGCTGCGCGCGCTGGACGCCTTCAAGCCCGGCTGGCGGGCCAAGACCGTCCACGTGCTGGCCTACGGCATGGTCGCGGCCGGCATGGCCGGGCTGTGGCGGCTGCCCTGGCTGGACATCGGCACCGCCGCGGCGATCGGCCTGCTGATCGGCCAGCTCGACCTGGTCACCCGCCGCAGCGCGCGGATGCGCGAATCCTCCGACGCGCTGGCGGGCATGATCGCCGGACTGGTGGCCATCGGCGTGGCCGGCTACGTGGCGCCGCTCAACCTCAATACCGTCATCATCGCCTCGCTGATCGTGATGCTGCCGGGCATGGCGCTGACCAATGCGATCAACGAGCTGACCAGCCAGCACCTGGTCTCGGGCACGGCGCGGCTGTCGGGCGCGCTGACCACCGTCATGAAGCTCACCGTGGGCACGATCATCGCGCTCACCGTGGCCCGCCTGGCCGGCGTGGAGCCGCAGGTACGCGCGCTGCGCCCGCAGCCGGACTGGGTGGAATGGGGGGCGCTGCTGCTGACGGCGCTGTCGTTCGCGGTGCTGTTCCGCGCGGGCCGCCGCGACTACCCGCTGGTGATGCTGGCCGCGGTCTCGGGCTACCTGGTCTCGCGCTATGTCGGGCTGGCCCTGGGCGCCTCGATCGGCCTGTTCGCCTCGGCGCTGCTGGTCACCGCGGCGGGCAACGGCTACGCGCGCTTCGCCAACCGCCCGGGCGCGATCATCCGCGTGCCCGGCATCATCATGCTGGTGCCCGGCAGCGCCAGCCTGCGCGGGCTGATGACGCTGTTCCAGCAGCAGGACATGGCGGTGGGCCAGCAGGCGATGCTGGGCGTGCTCAACATCGTGCTGGCGGTGGTGGCCGGGCTGATGTTCGGAAGCCTGCTGCTGCCGGCGCGCAAGAGCCTCTGACCGGCGGAAAAGGATGTCCGGCCCGCGAACGGAAAACGCCGGCCAGCGGCCGGCGTTCTCGTCGATTCCGCCGCGTGGCGGATCAGGCCTTGATGAGGAAGTCCTCGACCTTCTTGCCCTTGGCGACTTCCGCGGCCAGCCAGCGCGGGTGCTTGCCGCGGCCGGTCCAGGTCTCGGCCTTGTTGGCCGGGTTGCGGTACTTCGGGGCGACCTTGCCCAGCTTGCGCGGGGCCTTGGCCGGTGCCGCCACCTTGCGCACGCGCCCGGCGCCCGCGCCGGCCGACCCGCCGAACAGCTCGGCGACGGTATAGCCCTCGGTGCGGGCCAGGGTTTCGATCTTGCGCCGGACCACCGCCGCGGACTTGCGCTTCTTCAGCGTGGTCTTGCGCTTCTTCGCCTGGGTGATCAGCGAGTCGAGTTCGCGCGGGGACAGGGTGTTCAGGTCGATGGCCATGCGTGCTCCAGAAATGGAATGAATGAAAGGCGCCGTCCCGGGCAGTGCCGCGGATCATAATGGATCGCATCGCGCAGGGATATACCGAAACCGGTTATTCCGCTGAATCGCGGCATTCGCGGGAATCCGGGCCGGTTCGCGCGAATCCCGTTTTCGAGCCCGATTAAGCGGGGATTCGGCGCCGGCTGCGGGCGCCCCGGCGGCGCGGCGCGCTGGGCGCGGCAGGGAAAATCCGCCCGCGCCCGCGCGGGAATACGGGATCGGTTTCACCTTTCCCGGCCGAATGGCCGGGACGGCGCCGAATCAGCCGGCGTCCAGGCCCAGGCGGGCGCGCAGGCTGCCGCGGTCCAGATTCTCGGCCTCGCCGCCGGCGCGCGCGCGGTATTCGAAGGTGCCCGCAGCCAGGCCGCGCTCGGACACCACCACGCGGTGCGGGATCCCGATCAGCTCCATGTCGGCGAACATCGGCCCCGGCCGCAGGCCGCGGTCGTCCAGCAGCGCGTCCACGCCGGCCTCGCCCAGTTCGCGGTACAGCGCTTCGGCCGCCTCGATCACGTCCGGATTCTGCTTGGGGTTGATCACGCACACCGCGACCCGCCACGGCGCCATCGGCTCCGGCCAGACGATGCCGGCCGGGTCGTGGTTCTGCTCGATCGCCGCGGCCACGATGCGCGACACGCCGATGCCGTAGCAGCCCATTGCCGGCACCACCGCCTTGCCCTGTTCGTCGAGCACGCTGAAGCCCATCGCCTCGGCGTAGCGGCGCCCGAGCTGGAACACGTGCCCGACCTCGATGCCGCGGGCGAGGCGGATCTCGCCGCCGTCGGCCGCGCGGTCGCCCTCGACCACGTCGCGCAGGTCGGCGACCGACTCCGGCTCCGGCAGGTCGCGGCCCCAGTTGACGCCGGCCAGGTGGAAGCCCGGCGCGTTGGCGCCGACCACGAAGTCCGCCATCGCCGCGACCTCGCGGTCGGCGATCACGCGCACCGCCGTCTTCGGCGCGACCGGGCCGAGGAAGCCGGGTTCGCTGCCCAGGTGCTCGGCGATCTCGGCCTCGGTGGCGAGCCGGTAGCCGGCCAGCCCCGGCTGCTTGGCCAGCTTGACCGGGTTGGCGGCATGGTCGCCGCGCAGCAGCACCACCGCGAAGCGATCGTCCTCGCCCACCACCGCCAGCGTGCGCACCGTGCGCGCCAGCGGGATGCCCAGCAGCGCGGCGACGTCCTCGCAGGTCCGCTGCGTCGGCGTGTCGACCCGGCGCATCGCCTCGGCGGGCGCCGGGCGCGGGCCCGGCTCGGCCGCCTGCGCGAGCTCCACGTTGGCCGCGTAGTCGGAGCCGGTGGAGAACGCGATCGAATCCTCGCCGGAATCGGCCAGCACGTGGAACTCGTGCGACGCGCTGCCGCCGATCGCGCCGGTGTCGGCCTCCACCGCGCGGAAGCGCAGTCCCAGGCGAGCGAAGATGCGCGCGTAGGCGTCGTACATCGCCTGGTACTGGCGCGCCATGCCGGCGTCGTCGAGATCGAACGAGTAGGCGTCCTTCATCAGGAACTCGCGCGCGCGCATCACCCCGAAGCGCGGCCGGATCTCGTCGCGGAACTTGGTCTGGATCTGGAAGAAGGTGACCGGCAGCTGGCGGTAGCTCGACAGCTCGCCGCGGGCGAAGTCGGTGACCACTTCCTCGTGGGTCGGGCCGTAGCAGTACCAGGCGTCCTTGCGGTCCTGGAAGGTCAGCAGCTGGTCGCCGAACTTGGTCCAGCGCCCGCTCTCCTCCCACAGCTCGCGCGGCTGCACCGCCGGCATCAGCAGCTCGATCGCGCCGGCGCGGTTCATTTCCTCGCGCACCACCGCCTCGACCCGGCGCAGCACGCGCAGGCCCAGCGGCGACCAGGTGTACAGGCCCGCGCCGAGCCGGCGGATCATGCCGGCCTTGAGCATCAGCTGGTGGCTGACGATCTCGGCGTCGGCCGGGGTTTCCTTGCTGGTATGGAGGTGGAACTGCGACAGGCGCATCGTGGCGGTCGGATGGCGGCGGAGCCGGGCATTGTGCCACCGGATCGGGAGCGAATCCCGGCGGCGGGCGGCGGCCGGGTTTCGCGCGCGGCGGCGCCCGGAGAGTTTCTGCGCCGAAAACGATCCGCCGGGTCGGCCGGTGCCGCCGGCCTTCAGTCGCAGTAGGCGCGCGCGGCGGCCTGCGCGAATTCCAGCTGCGCGGCGCGCTCGGCATCGGTCAACGTGCGCGGCGTGCCGCTGCCGTCGTCCTGCTGCACGGGGGCGTCGCTGCCCAGGATCTCGATGTTGTCGCGGGCGGTCTTGCACTGCGCCGCGCGCGGGTCGGCGGGCGCGGCGGCGGTGGCGCCGGCCTGGGCGGGCACCGCGGCCGCTGCGGCTGCGGGCTGGCTCGGCGCGGGCTGTGCGATCCGGCGCTGGGTGTAGGCGCCGCGATCGGGCGGGCTCTCGGAGTAGTGGGTGACGCCGTTGGCGTCCTTCCACTGGTAGATCTCCTGCGCGGCGGCGGCGCCGGCCAGCAGTGCGACCGCGAGCCCGAGGGCGAGACCTGTGACCGGGTGGCGCATGGCGAAGCTCCTGGCGGACCGTGGCGTGGATCGATTGCAGCACCGCGCCGGCGGCGGTGCAAGTCGCCACCGCAGCACGGCCGGCGTGCGGCGGCCTGACGGCCGGCGTGCGGCGGCCTGATAGACTCGCGCGATGGATCGGGACGCACTGGATCGGGACAGTTCGGAGCAGGGCATGGCGGGGCGGGAACCGCCGTCCGCGGCGCCGCCGCTGCGCGGGCGCGGCATCTACCTGCTGCCCAACCTGTTCACCACCGGCGGCCTGTTCGCCGGCTTCTTCGCCATCATCGCCGCCTCGCAGGGGCGCTTCGGCGCGGCCTGCGTGGCGATCTTCATCGCCGCGGTGCTGGACGGCGTGGACGGCCGCGTCGCCCGGCTCACCAACACCCAGAGCGAGTTCGGCGTGCAGTACGACTCGCTCGCCGACCTCGTCAGCTTCGGCATGGCGCCGGCGCTGGTGATGTACCACTGGTCGCTGGTGGCGCTGCGCCTGGACGGGCCGACGCTGGGCAAGATCGGCTGGCTGGCCGCGTTCCTGTACGCGGCCTGCGCCGCGCTGCGGCTGGCGCGCTTCAACAGCCAGGTCGACACCGTCGACAAGCGCTGGTTCATCGGCCTGGCCAGCCCCGCCGCGGCGGGGCTGATGGCGAGCTTCGTCTGGACCTGCCACGACCTCGGCCTGCGCGGCGCCGACCTGCGCTACGCCGCGCTGGCGGTGACGGTGATCGCCGGCCTGGCGATGGTCAGCCGGATCCGCTACACCAGCTTCAAGGGCAGCGGCACCGGGCCGCGCTCGGACCGGGTGCCGTTCGTGGCGCTGCCGATCGCGGTGGCGGTGATGATCGCGCTGTGGATCGACCCGCCGCGGACGCTGCTGGCGGCGGCCACGCTGTACCTGCTGTCCGGCCCGGCGCAGTGGGCCTGGCGCCGCCGCGCGCGGCCGGGGGCGGCATGAGCTGGGACGGCGTCCAGCGCGGCGCGCTGGAGGCGCTCGGCTACCGGCTCTACCGCCGTGCCGGGCAGGAAGCGCCGCCGCCGCCCGACGACCCGCTGTCGCGGGCGTTGCTGCGCGCGGCCGGGCGCAGCCTCGACGATCCCGAGGCCGGGCGGCTGTGCGGCGAATGGCCCACCCCGGCGCAACTGCGCGCCGCCGCCGCCAAGCGCGCGCTGTGGCCGCGCCTGCGGGCGCTGAGGGCCGCGCGGGGATGAGCGCCCTGGCGGCGGACGCCGGCACCGCGCCGCGGCTGCGGCCGATGCGCGAGGACGACCTCGACGCGGTGATGGCGGTGGAGCGCCAGGCCTATCCGTTCCCGTGGACCCCCGGCATCTTCCGCGACTGCCTGCGGGCCGGCTACCCCGCCTGGCTGCTGCAGGAGGGCGACGCGGTGATCGGCTACGGCGTGCTCAGCCTCGCCGCGGACGAGGCGCACGTCCTCAACGTCTGCGTGGCGCCGGCGGCGCAGGGCCGCGGCCACGGCCGCCGCCTGCTGCGCTCGCTGCTGGGCATCGCGCGCGGGCACGGCGCGATGCGGGTGTTCCTCGAGGTGCGCCCGTCCAATCCCGGCGCGATCGCGCTCTACCACGACGAAGGCTTCAACGAGATCGGCCGGCGCCCGCGCTACTACCCTGCGGCCGACGGCCGCGAGGACGCGATCGTGATGGCGCTCGAGCTGCTGCCGGACGAGTCCTGACCGGCACTGGCTGCAGGAGCGCGCGCGCGCGATGGCTCTTCTCATCCAGCGCCAAGAGCCAAGGAGCATCGCGCGCGAGCGCGCTCCTACCCGCTGCGGCGGCGGAACAGCATGAACGAGATCGCCATCATCAGCAGCGGCGGGATCAGGTAGGCGATGCGGAAGTCGAAGCGGTACACGCCGGCCAGGCGCACGAACTGGCTCTGCAGCAGCCAGAAGCCGAGCGCGAACACCACGCCGATGAACAGCCGCCGGCCGAGGCCGCCGCTGCGCAGGCTGCCGAACGCGAACGGGATCGCCGCCAGGCACAGCGCCAGCACGTTGAACGGGTAGAACCAGCGGCCCCAGTAGTGCTCCTCGTACTCGGAGGCGTCCAGGCCGTTGCGCTCGCGGTACTCGATGCCGCGGTGCAGGTCGGCCGCGGTCTGGTAGCGCGGCCGCCACAGGTTGCCGGCGGTGGCCAGCGAGGCGGCGTCGAGCTGCGAGGCCCAGGTCTCCTCCATCGCCTCGGTGCGGGTCACCGCGCGCTCCTCGAACCAGGTGCGGTGCACGCCGCGCAGCAGCCAGCCCGAGCCGGTGTGCTCGGCCACCTCGGCGCGCGCCACCGAGACCAGGCGGCCGTCGCCGTCGAACTCGAACAGGCGCACGTCGCCCAGCTCCAGCCACTGCCGGTCGCCTTCGCTGCGCTGCTGGCCGACCTGGGCGTTGAGGAAGGTGTTGCCTTCGCGCGCCCACAGGCCCGAGTAGCGCGCCACCACCATGTCGTTGGAGCGGGCCGCGGCCTTGAGGGAGTCGCCGGCGCGCTGCGCCCAGGGGCCCAGGGTCTCGCCGTTGACCATCATCAGCGCGGTCAGCACCACCAGCGGCGCCGCCGCCGCCAGGCTGATGCGCCGCCGCGAGATGCCCAGCGCCCGCAGCGCGGTGAGCTCGGAGGTCGCCGCGAGCTGGCCCAGGCCCATCAGCGCGCCGATCACCGCGGCGGTGGGGAACATCATGTAGGCGCGCCGCGGCACGGTGTAGAGCACGTAGGTCAGCGCCGATGCCGCGGTGTAGTTGCCCTCGCCGATGTTGTCGATCTCCGCCAGCAGGCCGCTGACCACCAGGTCCACGCCCACCAGCACCGCCCAGGTCAGCAGCACGGTGACCAGCACGGTGCGCGCCACGTAGACGGTATGGGTCCTGGGCAGCAGCCTCATCGCGCGATCCTCGGGCGGCGGCCGAGCCGGCCGTCGCGGGCGTAGCTCCAGATCCCGAACGCCAGCAGCGGCAGCAGCAGCCACCACAGGCCGAAGCCGGGCGAGAGCTTGCCGTCGGCGATCCAGTCCTGCCCCAGCAGCATCAGGTTCACCGAGACGAAGTAGCCGAGGAAGGCGAGCATCGTGCGCCCGTAGCGCGACTGCCGCGGCGGGCTGCGCCCCAGCGGCACCGCCATCAGGCCGAAGGCCAGCGCCAGCAGCGGCGGCGCGATGCGGAAGTGCAGCTCGGCCCGGGCCTCGGGCCGCGCATCGCCGAGCAGGGCGAGGGTGCTGCTGGTCTCGGGGTCGTCGTCCTCCGAGCGCCCTTCGGCGTCGGGCAGCTGCAGCTCGTTGCTGGCGAAGCGCATCATGCGGAAGTCCAGCCCCTCGCGCAGCGGGCCCTCCACGCGGAAGCCGTCGCCCAGCTCCAGGAAGCGGTTGCCGCTGTCCTCCACCTTGAGCTCGCCGGTGGCCGAGGTGGTCACGTCCATGCGCTCCTCGTCCTGCTGGTAGACGAACACGCGCGCCATGTGGCTGCCGTCGTTGGACATGCCGCCCACGTAGACCACGCCGCGCCCGCCCGGCAGCTCGACGAAGCGGCCCGCCTCCAGGCCGGCCAGCAGCAGGCTGCGGTTGCCCTGCTCGATCATCCGCTGCGAGTAGTCGCGCGCCCACGGGCCCAGCCACAGCGAGCACAGCGCCACGAAGGCCACCACCGGCACCATCAGCATCATCACCGGCCGCAGCAGCCGGCCCGGGCCGACGCCGGTGGCGGTGAGCACCGGCATCTCGGAATCGCGGTAGAGCCGGCCCACCGAGAGCAGCAGCCCGATCATCAGCCCCAGCGGCAGGATCAGCGGCAGGTAGTTCAGCACCTGCAGGCCGAGCTGGGACAGCATCATGCCGGCCGGCACCCGGCCGCGGGCGATGTCGCCGAGCACGTCGGCGAACACGCCGCCCAGGCTGACGACCATCAGCACCACCAGCACCGCGAAGGTGGCCTGGGCGAATTCGCGGAACAGGTAGGTGTCGAGTTTCGGCATCGTCCGGCGGGTTGCTTTAGACTATCGGGTCCATTCCCGGCGCTTCGCGCGACGCCGGCCCAGGTTCGGCGCGGCGCAGCCGCGACCGCAAGCGGGCCATTGTAGGGAATGGTTGTAAAGAAAGTGCCGAGTGCGCTTCGCGACACACACCCGCTGACGGAATCTGGTCGATGACCCTCGAATTCACCCTGAACCACCAAGACCCCGCCACCGTCGACGCCGGCTGCGTCGTGGTCGGGGTGTTCGCCGACGGGCGCCTGTCGCCGGCCGCCCAGGCGGTCGACGCCGCGTCCGGCGGCCGGCTCGGCCGCCTGGTCGAGCGCGGCGACCTCGCCGGCAAGCCCGGCCAGACCGCGCTGCTGCACGACCTCGACGGCGTCGCCGCGCCGCGCGTGCTGGCGGTGGGGCTGGGCGAGCCGGGCAAGTTCGGGGTGCCGCAGTACCTCAAGGCGGTCGCCGACGCCGTGCGCGCGCTGCGCACCGGGCCGGTGGCCGACGCCGTGCTGACCCTGAGCGAGCTGGACGTGCCCGGGCGCGACGCCGCCTGGCGCATCCGGCAGGCGGTGGCCGCCGCCGACCACGCCGCCTACCGCTACACCGCCACCCTGGGCGCCAAGAACCGCAAGCGCGAGGAGCGGGGGCTGCGCGCGCTGGCGATCGCCGGCGAGGACGCCGCGGCGCTGGCCCAGGGCGTGGCGATCGCCAACGGCGTCGAGTTCGCCCGCGAGCTGGGCAACCTGCCGCCCAACATCTGCACCCCGGCCTACCTGGCCGAGCAGGCCCAGGCCTTCGCCGCGCGCTTCGACCGCGCCGCCTGCACCGTGCTCGAGCGCGAGCAGATGGAGGCGCTGGGCATGGGCGCGCTGCTGGCGGTGGCCCGCGGCTCGGCCAACGCGCCGCGGCTGATCGTGCTGGAGTGGAACAACGGCGGCGACGCCAAGCCCTACGTGCTGGTCGGCAAGGGCATCACCTTCGACACCGGCGGCGTCAACCTCAAGACCCAGGGCGGGATCGAGGAGATGAAGTTCGACATGTGCGGCGCGGCGACCGTGATGGGCGCGTTCGTCTCCGCGGTCGGGCTCGGCCTGCCGATCAACCTGCGGGTGGTGGTGCCGGCGGTGGAGAACGCCATCGACGGCAACAGCTACCGGCCCTCCGACATCCTGACCAGCCTGTCCGGCAAGACCATCGAGGTCGGCAACACCGACGCCGAGGGCCGGCTGATCCTGTGCGACGCGCTGACCTACGCCGCCCGCTTCGAGCCGGAGGCGCTGGTCGACGTGGCCACCCTGACCGGCGCCTGCATGGTCGCCCTGGGCCACCACGCCAGCGGCCTGATGAGCAAGCACGACGACCTCGCCGGCGAGCTGCTGGGCGCGGGCGAGGCGGTGTTCGACCGCGCCTGGCGCCTGCCGCTGTGGGACGAGTACCAGGGCCTGCTGGATTCCGCGTTCGCCGACGTCTACAACATCGGCGGCCGCTGGGGCGGGGCGATCACCGCCGGCTGCTTCCTGTCGCGCTTCGCCGAAGGCCAGCGCTGGGCGCACCTGGACATCGCCGGCAGCGCCAGCGGCAGCGGCAAGCTCGGCCTGGCCACCGGCCGGCCGGTGGGCCTGCTGTCGCAGTGGCTCATGGATCGTGCCTGAGGCGCGCTCCATGAGCGCGGGAATCGGGAATCGGGAATGGGGAATCGGCAGGGCGCTCCTGCGGCCCTCCGAAGCCCTGTCCCGCTTTTCCGATTCCCGACTCCCGATTCCCCATTCCCGGCTTTCATGCGCGCCGATTTCTACCTGATCGCCAAGCCGCGCTTCCGCGACGAGCCCTTGAGGCTGGTCGCGGAGCTGGCGCGCAAGGCCTACGACGCCGACCTGTGGACGCTGGTGCTGGCGCGCGACCGCGCCCAGGCCGAGGCGCTGGACGACCTGCTGTGGGACATGGGCGACGAGGTCTACATCCCGCACCAGATCGCCGGCACCGACGACGAGGACGACGCCTGCCCGGTGCTGATCGCCAGCCCGGAGTTCGATCCCCCGCAGCGGCCGGTGGTGATCAACCTGCGCGACGCGCCCGCGCCGGACGGTTTCGAGCGCGTGCTGGAAGTGGTGCCCGCCGACGAGTCCGCCCGCGGCCCGCTGCGCGAGCGCTGGAAGCACTACAAGGCGCGCGGCATCGAGCCGACGAAATACGATATGTGAGGGCGGGAATCGGGAATGGAGAATCGGGAATCGGCGCAGATATCCGCTTCGTTCCGCTCCCGGGCCTGTTGATCCGCCATCTCGCTCTTACGACTCCCGATTCCCGATTCCCGATTCCCGCCCCATGACCCTCGCCCCCAGCTACGAACCCCAGTCCTTCGAGTCCCGGCTGTATGCGCGCTGGGAAGCCTCGGGCGTGTTCGCCCCGCAGGGCGACGGGCCGGCCTACAGCATCCTGCTGCCGCCGCCCAACGTCACCGGCACCCTGCACATGGGGCACGCGTTCCAGCACACCCTGCAGGACGCGCTGGTGCGCTACCACCGCATGCGCGGCTACCGCACCCTGTGGCAGGTCGGCAGCGACCATGCCGGCATCGCCACCGAGATGGTGGTCGCGCGCAACCTCGGCCGCGAGGGCCGAGGCGAGACGCGCGACTCGCTGGGCCGCGAGGGCTTCGTCGCCAAGGTGTGGGCGTGGAAGGCGGAGTCGGGCGGCACCATCGAGCGGCAGATGCGACGGCTGGGCGCGTCCGGCGACTGGAGCCGCAGCGTCTTCACCATGGACGAGGCGCCCTCGCGCGCGATCGTCGAGGCCTTCGTGCGGCTGTACGACGAAGGCCTGATCTACCGCGGCCAGCGCCTGGTCAACTGGGACCCGGTGCTGAAGACAGCGATCTCCGACCTCGAGGTGGTCAGCGAGGAGGAGGACGGCCACCTGTGGTCGATCCGCTACCCGCTGGCCGACGGCAGCGGCGAGGTGGTGGTGGCCACCACGCGCCCGGAGACCATGCTCGGCGACACCGCGGTGATGGTGCACCCGGACGATGCGCGCTACGCGCACCTGGTCGGCAAGGCCGTGAGGCTGCCGCTGACCGGGCGCGAGATCCCGGTGATCGCCGACGCCTACGTCGACCGCGAGTTCGGCACCGGCGTGGTCAAGGTGACCCCGGCGCACGACTTCAACGACTACGCGGTCGGCCAGCGCCACGGCCTGCCGCTGATCAACGTCTTCACCCCCGAGGCGAAGGTGGCCGGCGACGTGCCCGAGGCCTATCTCGGCCTGGACCGCTTCGACGCCCGCAAGGCCGTGCTGGCCGACCTCGAGGCCGGCGGCTTCCTGGTCGAGACCAGGGCGCACAAGCTGCAGGTGCCGCGCGGCGACCGCACCGGGCAGGTGATCGAGCCCTACCTGACCGACCAGTGGTTCGTGCGCATGGACGAGTTCGCGCGGCGCGGGCTGGCGCGGGTGGAGCGCGGCGACGTGCGCTTCGTGCCGCCGAACTGGCTCAGCACCTACCGCCACTGGCTGGAGAACATCCAGGACTGGTGCATCAGCCGCCAGCTCTGGTGGGGCCACCGCATCCCGGCCTGGTTCGGCGACGACGGTTCGGTGCACGTGGGCCGCGACCTCGACGAGGCGCAGGCGCGCGCGGCGTCCGCCGGCTACCGCGGCGAGCTGCGCCAGGACGAGGACGTGCTGGAGACCTGGTTCTCCTCCGCGCTGTGGCCGTTCAGCACCATGGGCTGGCCCGACGCGGAGGCGATGGCCGCGCGCGGCTTCGACGCCTTCGTGCCCAGCAGCGTGCTGGTGACCGGCTTCGACATCATCTTCTTCTGGGTCGCGCGGATGATCATGATGACCGACAAGCTGGTCGGCGAGGCGCCGTTCCGCGACGTCTACATCACCGGCCTGGTCCGCGACAAGGACGGCCAGAAGATGTCCAAGTCGAAGGGCAACATCCTCGACCCGATCGACATCATCGACGGCATCGCGCTGGACGACCTGGTCGCCAAGCGCACCACCGGGCTGATGAAGCCCAAGGACGCGCCGAGGATCGAGAAGGCGACCCGCAAGGAGTTCCCCGAGGGCATCGCCGCGCACGGCGCCGACCCGCTGCGCTTCACCATGGCGGCGCTGGCCGGGCCCGGGCGCGACATCAAGTTCGACCTCGGCCGCGCCGAGGGCTACAAGAACTTCTGCAACAAGCTGTGGAACGCCACCCGCTTCGTGCTGATGAACACCGAAGGCGCGCGCTTCGCGGGCGCGCCGCAGCCGCGCACCGACGCCGAGCGCTGGATCCTGGCGCGGCTCGACCGCGCCGCCGCCGAGGCCGCGGCGCACTTCGCCGCCTACCGCTTCGACCTGCTCGCGCAGGGGCTGTACGAGTTCGCCTGGAACGCGTTCTGCGACTGGTTCGTGGAGCTGGCCAAGCCCGCGCTCAACGGCGACGACGCGGCAGAGGCCGAGAGCACCCGCCACACCCTGCTGTACGTGCTGGAAGGGCTGCTGCGGCTGCTGCACCCGCTGGTGCCCTTCGTCACCGAGGAGCTGTGGGGCCACGTGGCGCCGCGGCTGGGCGTGGACGCGCAGACGATCTCGCTGCAGCGCTACCCGCAGGCGGGCGACGTCGACACCGCCGGCTTCGCCGCCGCCGAGGCGGACGTGGAATGGCTGCAGCAGATGGTCTCGGCGCTGCGTCGCATCCGCAGCGAACTGGGCGTATCGCCGGGCCGTCAGGTGGAACTGCTGGTGCAGGGCGGCGGCGCGCAGGACGCCGCGCGCATCGCCCGCTTCGCCTCGAAGCTCGCTTTCCTGCTGCGCCTGTCCGCCATCCGCGACGTCGCCGGCGACCCGCCGCCCTCGGCCGCCGCCGTGGTCGGCGACCTGCGCCTGTTGGTGCCGCTGGAAGGGCTGGTCGACCTCGACGCCGAGCGCGCGCGGCTGGACAAGGAGCTCAAGCGCGTGGACGCCGAGATCGCCAGGTGCGACGCCAAGCTCGGCAACGCCACCTTCGTCGCCAACGCCCCCGCGACGGTGGTGGCGCAGGAGCGCGCGCGCCTGGCCGACTGGACCGGCCAGCGCGAAGGGCTGGCCGCGCAGCGCGCCCGCCTGTAGGCGCGCGCTCGCGCGCGACGCTTTCCTGCGGCGCCGGAAGAAGCGGTGCCGGCGGCCGTTGACCCCCGTCCGCACGTGGGGACGCGTTCTTCTTCTGCCGCGGGTCCGGCGGCACTTGGCCCGGTCGCGCGCGAGCGCGCGCCGGGCCGGGGCCGGGCGGGGTTGCGGGTGGGGCGCGCGCGCGGGCGGCGGGGGGGCCGGGGGCAGTGGGCCGGGGCGCGCGCAAGCGCGCTCCTACAAGGGCACGTCCGGCTTCCGTAGGAGCGCGCTCGCGCGCGACCGGGCGTCAGCGCTTGGGTTCGCGCACGATGCGGGTGCCGCTGGCGCGGTCGTGCCAGGTCAGGCGGTCGCGGTCGAGCCAGGCCCACCAGAAGCCGAGCCCGCCCGCCAGCAGCGACAGGGTGCCCACCGCGTAGCGCACCCACGCCGCGCGCGCGCCGACCGGGCCGCCGCCGGCGGCGACCGCGCGCAGCCGCCAGGGGCGCATGCCCAGGGTCTGGCCGCCCCGGCGCCAGCTGACCGTGGCGTAGAGGCCGGTCACGAGCCAGCAGCAGGCCCACAGCAGCCATTGCACGCCGCTGAACGGCGCGATGTTCTCGCGCGGGTCGTGGTGGCCGAGGAAGGTGTAGCCCAGCGCGAAGGCGAACCCGAGCGCGAACCACAGCGCGAGCGCCGGCCACAGGTCGTAGAACAGCGCGGCCAGGCGCCAGCCGATCCAGGGGCGTGTCCGGGGACGTGCCGCGGGACGCGGATGGTCGGGCGCGGCGGGGCGGTCGGCGGTCGCGGGCATCGCCAGCAAGGATAACCGGCCCCACCGCCACCGCGGGCTGTCGCACGCGACCCGCAGCGCCTACGCTGTCCGCATGCCCGCCACGCCCGCCGATCGCCGCGCCGTCTCGATGGCCCTGCCGCCGCTGCGCGCCGAGGACGAGGCGGCGATCGACGCCTGGCTGGACGCCGCCTGGGCCGAGCGCGGGCTGGCGCGGCTGACGCTGGACAGCTATCGCCGCGATCTGGTCCTGCTCGCGCGCTGGCTCGACGGGCGCACCGGCGCCGCGGCCGGTGCGGGGCGCGCGGACCTGCTCGACTACCTGGCCTGGCGCGCGCGCCAGGGCTACACCGCGCGCAGCAACGCGCGCCTGTTGTCGGCGCTGCGCGCGTTCTACCGGCACCAGGCCGCGCGCGGCCTGCGCGCCGACGATCCCACCGCGCTGCTGGAGGCGCCGAAGCAGGGCCGGCCGCTGCCCAAGGCGCTGGCCGAGCGCCAGATCGAAGCGCTGCTGGCGGCGCCCGACACGTCCACGCCCGAAGGGCTGCGCGACCGCGCCATGCTGGAACTGATGTACGCCTGCGGCCTGCGCGTGAGCGAACTGGTGGGCCTCGGCGCCAACGGCGTCAACCTGCGCCAGGGCGCGCTGCGGGTGACCGGCAAGGGCAGCCGCGAGCGCCTGGTGCCGCTGGGCGAGGAGGCGCAGCACTGGCTGCAGCGCTACCTGGCCGAAGCGCGCCCGCAGCTGGCCGGGCGCGGCGTCGCCGCCGGCGGTGACGAGCCGCTGTTCCTCGCTGCCGGCCGCGCCGCGCTGTCGCGCCAGGCCTTCTGGACGACGGTGAAGCGCTGCGCGGCCGCCGCCGGCCTCGACCCGGCGCGGGTCAGCCCGCACGGCCTGCGCCACAGCTTCGCCACCCACCTGCTCAACCACGGCGCCGACCTGCGCGCGCTGCAGATGCTGCTGGGCCACAGCTCGCTGTCGACCACGCAGATCTACACCCTGGTCGCGCGCGAGCAGCTGAAGCGCCTGCACGCGCGGCACCACCCGCGGGGCTGAGGGATCGCTCACCGGCGCCGCCGCCGGGACGTGCGACAATCGCGACCCTCCCGAGACGCGCTGCCTGGATCCGCCTATGCTCGCCCGCACGAAGTCGCTGCTGTCCCCGCCGGTCGTCCTCGCCCTGCTGGTCGCGTCCTTCAGCCTGACCGCCTGCGCCCAGGCGCCGGCGCCCGGTGCCGAGGACGGGCAGCCCGCCGATGCGCCCGGCGGCGCGGACGCGCCCGCGCCGGCCGGTCCCGACGTCGACCCGGACAGCGCCGAGGGACGCGCGGTCGAGGCCATCCGCGCCATCAACCCGCGCATCGAGGTGGAAGCGGTGGGCCCGGCGCCGATCGCCGGCTTCCGCGAGGTGATCGTGAGCGGGCAGGTGGTCTACGTCAGCGACGACGGCCGCTACCTGCTGCAGGGCAGCCTGTTCGACGTCCCCGCGCGCCGCGACCTGAGCGAGGAGGCGGTGGCCAAGATCCGCCGCGCGCTGCTGGCCGAGGTGCCCGACAGCGAGCGCATCGTGTTCGCGCCGGCCTCGCCGAAGTACACGGTCACGGTGTTCACCGACGTGGAATGCGGCTACTGCCGCAAGCTGCACCAGGAAATCGCCGAGTACAACCGCCAGGGCATCGCGGTGGAGTACCTGGCCTTCCCGCGCATGGGGCCGGCCAGCGAGGACTTCGCGAAGATGGAAGCGGTGTGGTGCGCGCCAGACCGCGCCAGGGCGCTGACCGCGGCCAAGGCCGGCGAGGACGTGCCGCGCCGCCCCTGCACCAGCCCCGTGGCGCGCCACTACGCGCTGGGCCAGCGCATCGGCCTGGCCGGCACGCCGCTGATCATCGCCGAGGACGGCACCCAGCTGCCGGGCTACATGCCGCCCGCCGCGCTGCTCGAGGCGCTGGAGAACCTGCACAAGAACGAGGTCGCCGGGGGCTGACCGCGGCCGGGCCGGGGGCGGTCCGCTACAATGGCGCCCCCGCCTCACCCAACCGCCGGACATGATCGTCCTCGAGGGCCTGCCGGCCCTGTCCGCGTTCCGCCTGGAACGCCTCGAAGCCCGCCTGCAATCCCTCGTCCCCGGCCTGCGCCTGCTCGGCGCCCGCCATGTGTACTGGGTCCGGCCCGAGGACGGCGCCACGCCCGACCTCGCCGTGCTGCGCCGCATCCTGGAGGCCGGCGGCGACCTCGCCCCGCCGCCCGACGGCGCGGTCTCGCGCTTCGTCTCCCCGCGCCTGGGCACGATCTCGCCCTGGGCCAGCAAGGCCACCGAGCTGCTGCGCGGCGCCGGGCTGCCGGTGCGCCGCGTCGAGCGCGGCACCCGCTTCGACCTGGCGGGCTGGCCCACCGGCGAGGGCGCGGTGCTCGTCGAGCGGCTGCTGCACGACCCGATGACGCAGTCCCTGCTCGCCGCCGCCGGCGAGGCCGAAGGCCTGTTCGCGGCGCCGCCGCGCGGCACGGTCGAGCGCATTCCGCTGGACGCGCTGGAGGCGGCCAACGGGCGCCTCGGCCTGGCCCTGGCCGAGGACGAGATCGCCTACCTGCGGCTGCGCTTCGGCGAGCTCGGGCGCGACCCGTCCGACGTCGAGCTGATGATGTTCGCGCAGGCCAATTCCGAGCACTGCCGGCACAAGATCTTCAACGCCAGCTGGACCCTCGACGGCGAGGCGCAGCCGCTGTCGCTGTTCCGCATGATCCGCAACACCCATGCGCACACGCCGCAGCACACGCTGTCGGCCTACAGCGACAACGCGGCGGTGGTGGAAGGCTACCCGGCGCGCGCCTTCCGGCCCGACCCGGCCAGCGGCGAGTACGCCGCCGGCCCGCTCGCCGACAGCGCGTTCTGCATCAAGGTGGAGACCCACAACCACCCGACCGGCATCTCGCCGTTCCCGGGCGCGGCGACCGGCGCCGGCGGCGAGATCCGCGACGAGGGCGCCACCGGCCGCGGCGGCCGGCCCAAGGCCGGGCTGTGCGGCTTCTCGGTCTCGCACCTGCGCATCCCCGCGCTGCCACAGCCCTGGGAACGGCCGCGCGCGCTGAACCCGCGGCTGGCCCCGGCGCTGGAGATCATGCTCGACGGCCCGATCGGCGCGGCCGCGTTCAACAACGAGTTCGGGCGCCCGAACCTGGCCGGCTACTTCCGCAGCTTCGAGCTGCCGCACGGCGAGGGCGGCTTCGCCTACGCATACGACAAGCCGATCATGCTCGCCGGCGGCCTCGGTGCCGTGGACCGCGAGCTGGTCGCCAAGCAGCGGCTGGCGCCGGGCTCGGCGGTGGTGGTGCTGGGCGGGCCGGCGATGCTGATCGGCCTGGGCGGTGGCGCGGCCAGCTCGGTGGCCGGCGGCAGCAGCGACGAGGCGCTGGACTTCGCCAGCGTGCAGCGCGAGAACCCGGAGATGCAGCGCCGCTGCCAGGAGGTCATCGACCGCTGCGTGGCGCTGGGCGAGCGCAACCCGATCCTCTCCATCCACGACGTGGGCGCCGGCGGCCTGTCCAACGCGATCCCCGAGCTGCTGCACGATTCCGGCGTCGGCGGCGTCGTCGATCTCGACCGCGTGCCGAGCGACGATCCCTCGCTGTCGCCCATGCAGCTGTGGTGCAACGAGTCGCAGGAGCGCTACGTGCTCGGCATCGCGCCCGAGCGGGTGGAGGAGTTCGCGGCGCTGTGCGCGCGCGAGCGCTGCCCGTTCGCGGTGGTCGGCCATGCCACCGCCGAGCAACACCTGCTGGTGGGACATGGGGTGCTGGAAGAGGCCGGGAATCGGGAATCGGGAATCGGGAATCGGGGCCATGCCCCCGTGGCCGCCGACGGCGAGTCATCCGCCATGCCTTCCCCGGAGACTGCAGGATCTCCCCGCACCACCGACACCCCTTTTCCCGACTCCCGATTCCCGATTCCCGATTCCCGGCTCCCCCCCATCGACCTGCCGATGGACGTGCTGTTCGGCAAGCCGCCCAAGGTGCACCGCGACGCCGAGCGCCCGGCGCCGGTGCGCTGGCCCACGCTGTCGGGCCAGGCGATCGACCTGCACGAGGCCGCGCTGCGCGTGCTCGCGCACCCGGCGGTCGCCGCCAAGCAGTTCCTGATCACCATCGGCGACCGCACCGTGGGCGGCCTGACCGTGCGCGACCAGCTGGTCGGCCCGTGGCAGATGCCGGTGGCCGACTGCGCGATCACCCTGGCCGGCTTCGACGGCGCGGCCGGCGAGGCGATGGCGATCGGCGAGCGCGCGCCGCTGGCGCTGATCGACGCCGCCGCCGCCGCGCGCATGGCCGTGGGCGAGGCGATCACCAACCTGTGCGCCGCGCCGGTGGAGTCGCTGGAGCGGATCAAGCTGTCGGCGAACTGGATGGCCGCCGCCGGCCACGAGCACGAGGACGCGCGCCTGTTCGAAGCGGTCGAGGCGGTGGGCATGCAGCTGTGCCCGGAACTCGACCTCAGCATCCCGGTGGGCAAGGACTCGCTGTCGATGCAGGCGCAGTGGCGCGACGCCCGCGAGGCGCACAAGTCGGTCTCGCCGGTGTCGCTGGTGGTCAGCGCGTTCGCGCCGGTGGCCGACGTGCGCGGCCAGCTCACGCCGCTGCTGTCGCGCCGCCGCGACACCGAACTGTGGCTGATCGGCCTGGGCGGCGGGCGCCGCCGCCTGGGCGGCTCGATCCTCGCGCAGTGCCACGACGCCTTCGGCGGCGCGTGCCCGGACCTCGACGACCCGTCGCGGCTGCGCGCGTTCTTCGAGCTGATCCGCGACGCGCGCGCGCAGGGCCTGCTGCTCGCCTACCACGACCGGTCCGACGGCGGTGCCTTCGCCGCGCTGTGCGAGATGGCCTTCTGCTCGCACGTCGGCCTCGACATCGACCTCGACGGCTGGGGCGCCGAGCGCAGCGAGGACGTGTTCCGCATGCTGTTCGCCGAGGAACTGGGCGCGATCGTGGAGATCGCCGCCGAGGACCGCGTCGACTTCGCCGACCTGGTCGCGCGCCACGGGCTGATCGAGTGCGCGCAGCGCATCGCACGTCCCGTCGCCGCGCCCGCCATCCGCGTGCTGCACGGCGACGCGGTGCGCGCCGAGTGGCGCTGGGAGTCGCTGTTCGACGCCTGGTGGTCGGTCAGCCATGCGATGCAGCGCCTGCGCGACAACCCGGAATGCGCCGACGAGGAGTTCGCGCGTGCGCGCCGCTTCCAGGATTCCGGCCTGCAGCCGCGGCTCGGCTTCGACCCGGCCGGGGACGTGGCCGCGCCGGCGGTGGTCGGCGCCGCGCGGCCGCGGGTGGCGATCCTGAGGGAGCAGGGCGTCAACAGCCAGATCGAGATGGCGGCGGGCTTCGACCGCGCCGGCTTCGCCGCGGTGGACGTGCACATGAGCGACCTGATCGCCGGCCGCGCGCGGCTGGAGGACTTCCAGGGGCTGGTCGCCTGCGGCGGCTTCAGCTATGGCGACGTGCTCGGCGCCGGCCGCGGCTGGGCCACCTCGATCCTCGAGCGCGCCGAGCTGCGCGACGCCTTCGCCGCCTTCTTCGAACGTGCCGACACCTTCTCGCTGGGCGTGTGCAACGGCTGCCAGATGCTCTCGCAGCTGCGCGAGATCGTGCCCGGCGCGGAGCACTGGCCGCGCTTCCTGCGCAACCGCAGCGAGCAGTACGAGGCGCGCCTGGGCCTGCTGGGCGTGGCCGAATCGCCCTCGCTGTTCCTCTCCGGCATGGCCGGCTCGCGGCTGCCGGTGGCGATCGCCCACGGCGAAGGGCGCGCGGCGTTCGACGGCGGCGACCCGGCGCAGGCGATCGTCGCCCTGCGCTACCTCGACAGCGACGGCGAACCGACCATGGCCTACCCGGCCAATCCCAACGGCTCCGCCGACGCCATCGCCGGCCTGACCAGCCGCGACGGCCGCGCCACCATCCTGATGCCGCACCCGGAGCGCACCCTGCGCAGCCTCAACTTCAGCTGGCACCCGGCGGACTGGCCGGACGAGTCGCCGTGGATGCGGATGTTCCGCAACGCCCGGCGCGCAGTGGGCTAGTCGGGCCCACGTCCGCGCCGCGCCGGGCGTTTGCTGGGCGCTCGCGCGCGGTCGGGCCCCGTCGTCGCGATGATGGAGGCACGGGGGCGCTGTAGCGCGCCCCGATCTCGCGCGGCATAGATCGATCCGTCGACGCCTGGTGGGCGGTTGCGCGCGGCGCGTTCCTGCGGATTCGTACCGAGCCTGTGCGCCGTGCGCCGGCACTCCGGTTCGCATGGTCGCCGCCACGCCGTCTAAGCGCGCTCGCGCGCGACCACCGCGTCCATGCGACCCGACACCGGCTCCCCCGATGCATCCCCGTCCACGCGCCGCATGCCGGTCGCAGGCTCGCCCCAGCGCCCGGCCCGGCCGCAGGGCGTTTGATAGATAAAAACTATCGATTGCAAGCTGCGATCCGCCGCTCGCGCCCACGCGCCGAGACGGATGCGCAGGCCTCGCCGAGCGCCCGACGGCTTCCCGTCCTTCAAACAAAACAGAAGCTGAATCAACCGTTTGGCGACGGAATCTCGTCTTGTGGCGCAGCCATGCCGTGACGTATGGCGTCACCTTTCCGGATGTGTGCCGGATTCGACGCCGGAAACAGGGGTATTGACTGACGCAGAGAGTCAGTAGGAGTATCGGGTCACGCTTTGACCTGTTAGGGGAAGGTTCAGTTGGCCAGGTCGCTCCGCGGCGCCACGTGCGTCGCTTCCGCTGATTTTTCGTCGTCGTCCCCGACGCGCTCCGCTTGAAGCAGAACCCTTCGCCGCTTCTCCGTTCAGCGAGAGGCCCGAGGGAGGTATTCCCGAAAATCCGGCTCACAACATAGGAAGGGCAGTCTCGATGAACCGCATCTATCGCAAAGTGTGGAACAGGTCGCTGGGTCAGCTGGTCGTGGCATCGGAATTGGCCTCCGGAGACAGCGCGGGGATGCGGGCGGACGACGGCGCGAAGCGGGCGATCGGGGGCCACGCGCTGGCGGCCCTGGCGCTGGCGGTCGCGATGGGCCTGGGGACGGCCGCGACGCCGGGCGAGGCGCGGGCGCAGGTCGTGTGCTACGACGCCGACGGCAACCCGGCGGGGACCGCCGACGTCGCCGGTGCGATCGCGTGCGGAGAGGGCGCCCTCGCCACCGGCAGCGACGCCACCGCGATCGGCGCCAGCGCGGCCGCGGAAGCCGACTACGCGACCGCGGTGGGCGCCGCGGCGCAGGCGACGGCGGAAGGCGGCTCCGCCTTCGGCAGCGGCTCGTTCGCGCTGGGGCAGGCCGCGACCGCGATCGGCTACAACGCGCTGGGCGTCGGCCAGGGCGCCGTGGCGCTCGGCGCTTCCGCCGAGGCCTGGGGCGACGCGGGCACCGCGATCGGCACCGGCGCGCGCGCCGATGCGCAGGGCGCCACCGCCACCGGCGCCGGCGCGATCGCCGAAGCCGACTACGCCACCGCGACCGGCAGCGATGCGCTGGCCTCGGGCACGCACGCCACCGCCACGGGCGTCCTCAGCCAGGCGACGGCGGACGCCACCTCGGCCTACGGCGGCTATGCCGCGGCCAGCGGCTACGGCGCCACCGCCGTCGGCTACGACGCCGGCGCGCAGGGCGACTACGCCACCGCGGTGGGCGCCGGCGCGCTCGCCAGCAACCACGACGCCACCGCGCTCGGCGCGGGCGCGGTCGCCGACGGCGAGAACAGCGTGGCCCTCGGCCGCGACTCGCTGGCCGATCGCGACAACACCGTCTCGGTCGGCGCAGCCGGCGAGGAGCGCCAGATCGCCAACGTGGCGGCCGGCACCGAGGCCACCGACGCGGTGAACCTGGAGCAGCTGCAGGAGGCCACCGCCGACAGCCGGTACTTCACCGCCACCGGCGAGAGCGAGGCCTTCGCGGTGGGCGAGGAGTCCACCGCCGCCGGTTCCGGCGCCTATGCCGAGGCCGACTACAGCACCGCCGTCGGCGCCGGCTCCACCGCCTACGGCGTGGGCGCGTCCGCGTTCGGCACCGGCGCCCTGGCGGGCGGCGAGTACGCGCTGGCCTCGGGCTACGGCGCGGTCGCCGAGGGCGATTCCAGCACCGCGATCGGCGGCACGCTGTACGCCGAGGACGCCAACGGCAACGTCCTGCTCGACCAGGCCACCACTGCCTCCGGGCAGGGCGCCTCCGCGCTGGGCGCGGGCGCGCAGGCCACCGGTGCGTATGCCACCGCCACCGGCGCGGCCGCGGTGGCGACCAACACGCAGGCCACGGCTACCGGCTACAGCAGCACCGCGAGCGGCCTGGCCTCGACCGCGAACGGCGGCTTCAGCGAGGCCACCGGCGACTTCGCCAGTGCGCTGGGCTACGGCGCGGTAGCGAGCGGCGCGCGAGCCACCGCGGTGGGCATCAGCGCGACGGCGAGCGGCGCGACCAGCGTGGCGCTGGGTTCGTCGTCGAACGCGACCGGCCTGAACGGCATCGCGATCGGCGGCTCGGCCTGGGCGACGGCGGACCAGACCACCGCCGTCGGCCAGCTGGCCTGGGCGACCTCGGTGGGTTCCACCGCCATCGGCCGCGACAGCTACGCCTACGGCGGCATCAACGCGACGGCGGTCGGCCTGAGCGCCTGGGCCAACGGCGCCAGCAGCGTCGCGCTGGGCGCCGGCTCGCGCGCCACCCAGGCGAACGTGGTCTCGGTCGGCAACGGCACCGGCGCCAGCGGCCATCCGGCCACGCGCCGGATCGTCAACGTCTCCGACGGCATCGACGCGAACGACGCGGTCAACGTCGCCCAGCTGGAAGAAGTCGCGGACATCGCCGAGGGCACCCAGCGCTACTTCAAGGCCAGCGGCGAAGGCGAGGCCTTCGTGACCGGCGAGGAAGCGCTGGCGGCCGGCTCCAACGCCGCCGCCGACGGCGACTATTCGACCGCCGTGGGTTCGAGCGCGCTGGCGCTGGCCGAAGGCGCGTCCGCGTTCGGCAGCGGCGCCTTCGCGCTGGAGGCCAACGCCACCGCGATCGGCTTCAACGCCTCGGCGGATGCGGTCAACGCGCTCGCGCTGGGCGCGCAGTCCAGCGCCAGCGGCGAGTACGCGATCGCGCTGGGCGCCGAGAGCGAGGCGTCCGGCGAACTGGCCACCGCCACCGGTGCCGGCGCCGTCGCCAGCGGCGACGGCAGCCTGGCCTCGGGCGCGCTCGCGAGCGCCTCCGGGATCGAGGCCACCGCGGCCGGCTTCTACGCCGACGCCTCGGGCGAGGGCGCCACCGCGGTCGGTGCCGAGAGCATCGCCAGCGGCGAGTCGGCGGCGGCGTTCGGCCTGCTGGCCGAGGCGAGCAACGACTACACCACCGCGATCGGCGGCTACGCCTCGGCGACCGGCTTCAACGCCACCGCGCTGGGCAACTTCAGCACCGCCTCGGGCTCGGGCAGCGTGGCGCTCGGCTCCGACAGCGTCGCCTCCGGCAGCTACAGCACGGCGGTCGGCCAGGCGGCGCTGGCCAGCGGCTACAACAGCGTCGCCGTCGGCGGCTCCTTCGCCAACCTGCTGCCGACCGAGGCCGCGGGCGACTTCTCCACCGCGATCGGCGGCGCCGCCTATGCCGGCGGCACCAACAGCACCGTGGTCGGCAACTTCGCCGAGGCCTACGGTGCGGACACGGTGGTACTGGGTGCCGACGCGGTCGCCACCGCCGCCGGCAGCGTGGCGCTGGGCCAGGGTTCGGTGGCCAATCGCGCCGACACGGTGTCGGTGGGTGCGGCGGGGTCCGAGCGTCAGATCGCCAACGTGGCGGCCGGCACCGA
>NZ_JAIWPR010000026.1 GCF_021191635.1 Alterluteimonas quercicellularis | reverse complement strand
GTAGGTCATCGCCAGGGGCTTTACCCCTAAACCCCCCGCCGCCAGGTGGGGGGTTTTTCTTTGCTTCCGCCGCGCAAGCCATCGCTCCGGCGTGACTGTAGGAGCGCGCTCCCGCGCGACCGTGCCGCCGCTACCGTCGCCGCTGCCATCGAAGGCAGACGACGACGGCCCCGGCTGTCCGGGAATCCCGAAGAACCACCGGTCCGGCCGCTGCGACACGGCGCCCATCGGCCTTCAACGAGCGCTATCTGCGCCCAACGGCCGTGTCCGTCACGGATCCTGCGATGCGGGCGTGAGACAGTGGAGCGCCCCCAGCAAGGAGCCCGACGATGCCCACGCGTCGCCACGTCCTGTCCGCCGCCGCCCTCGGGGCGGCCGCCCTGGCCACCTCACGCATCGCCGGCGCGCAGCAGCGCCCGGGCGACCTGCTGCCCACGCTGGGCCCGGTCGGTCGCCGCGAGCTGCCGCGCAATCCCGCCGGCGGCCGCTTCCGCCCGCCGACCAAGCTCGGGCTGGGCGGCGGCCCGGCCGGCAACAACTGGGAGCCGATCCCCGACCAGCAGGTCCGCGACACGGTGCAGGCGGCCTGGGACAGCGGCGTGCGCTACTTCGACAACTCGCCCTGGTACGGGCTGGGGCTGTCGGAACGCCGCTTCGGCAGCGTGCTGCACCAGCTCGATCCGGACGAGTACGTGATCTCGACCAAGGTGGGACGCCTGCTGACCGCGGCCGACGCGCCGCCCAAGGTGAACTGGAAGGATCCGCCGTCCTTCGACTACCGCTACGACTACAGCGCCGCCGGCGCCCGCCGCTCGGTGGAGGACAGCCTGCAGCGGATGGGCATCCCGCGCATCGATATCGTCTTCATCCACGATCTGGCGCCCAACAACCGCGAAATGGGCGAGCGCTGGACCGAGCATTTCGCCGAGGCCGAGCGTGGCGCGATCCCGGAACTGGAGAAGATGCGCGCGGAGGGGCTGATCCGGGCCTGGGGCCTGGGCGTGAACCACCCCGAGCCGGCGCTGCGGGCGCTGGAGGCCGGCGATCCCGACATCATGCTGCTGGCCTGCCAGTACTCGATCCTCGACCACGCCCAGGCGCTGCGCGAGACCTTCCCGCGGCTGGCGGCGCGCGGCGTCTCGGTGGTGGTGGGCTCGCCGCTGTCGGCCGGCTACGTGGTCGGCCGCGAGCGCTATCTCTACGACGGCACGATCCCGGACTGGGCGCCGCGCAAGCGCGAGCGCCTGCATGCCATCGCCGCCCGCCACGGCATCGACGCGAGGACCGCCGCCCTGCAGTTCGCCGCGGCGCCCGAGGTGGTGTCGGCGGTGATCCCGGGCGCGCGCACGCCGGAGCAGGCACGGGAGAACACCAGGTCGATGCAGGTCGCGGTGCCCGCCGACTTCTGGGCCGAACTGAAGCGCGAGCGCCTCGTCGAGCAGGACGCTCCGGTACCTGCGTAGGCGTGGCGGCTGCGGCCATGCGCACGGTGCCCACGGGCGGCGTGCAGGAGCGCGCTCGCGCGCGACTGCTCTTTCCGCGGATGCCGGAAGAAGCGGTGCAGGTCGTCGTTGACCCACGCCCGCGCGTGGGGACGCGTTCTTCTTCTGCCGCAGGTCCGGTGGCGCCTGGCGCGGTCGCGCGCGAGCGCGCTGCTACATGCCCGCTCAGTCCACCAGCCGGGCGCGATAGTTCGTGCCCACGTGCCGGCTGATGTAGGTGGCCAGGCCCTCGCCCTCGCCGGCCAGGCGGCGCATCTGCGCGACGTGGCGCGCGCCCGGGCGCACGGCGTCGTAGAGGTAGAGGCCGCCGTCGACGAAGCGCACCAGCAGCCCGTCCGGCAGCAGGGCGTAGGCCGCCACCCCGGAGCGGCCGGAGCGGTCGGCGTAGCGGCGCAGGGGCGGCAGGTCCATGCGCGCAGCCTCCCGCGCGCGCCGTGACCCGGCCGTCGAGGCCATCGCAGCCGCTGCGACCCCCGCCGCTACACTGGCGCCATGAACATCGAACTCCTGCTGCTGGCCGGCCTCTTCCTCGCCGTCCTCGTCGCGCTCGCGCTGCTGGCGGTGCTGCTGGCGCGGCGGCCCGACGCCGGCATGGAGGCGCTGCGCGACCGGCTGGAGGGCGCGCTGCGCGAGGAACAGCGCGAGGCCCGGCTGGAGCTGCGCACCCTGATCGACGGCCTGTCGGCCGCGCAGGAGCAGCGCATCGACGCCTTCTCGCTGCGGCTGGACGCGCTGACCGACCGCACCGAGCAGCGCCTGGCCGGCATGCGCGAGGCCATCGGCGAGGACGCGCGCCGCACCCGTGCCGAGGCGGCGGAGGCGCAGCAGCGCTTCGGCGGCCAGCTCGGCGAACGCATGGCGGAGCTGACCGCGCGCACTGGCGAGCGGCTGGAGGGCTTCGGCCAGCGCCTGGAGGAACTGCGCGCCGCGCTGGGCGAGGATGCGCGCAAGGCGCGGCAGGAGAGCGGCGAGGCCCAGCAGCGCGCGGCCGAGGCCCTGAGCCAGCGCCTGGCCGAATCCACCCAGCGCAGCGAGCAGCGGCTGGGCGAGATGCGCGCCACCCTCGACCAGCAGCTGCAGCGCCTGCAGGCCGACAACGCGCAGAAGCTGGAGCAGATGCGCGCCACCGTCGACGAGAAGCTGCAGACCACGCTGGAAGCGCGGTTGGGCGCCTCGTTCAAGCTGGTGTCCGAGCGGCTGGAGCAGGTGCAGCGCGGGCTGGGCGAGATGCAGCAGCTGGCCACCGGCGTGGGCGACCTCAAGCGCGTGCTGACCAACGTCAAGACCCGCGGCATCTTCGGCGAGGTGCAGCTGGCGGCGCTGCTGGAACAGGTGCTCACGGTGGAGCAGTACGAGCGCAACAGCGCACCGGTCCCCGGCCGCGCCGAGCGGGTGGAGTTCTGCGTGCTGCTGCCCGGCGGCGAGGACGGCGTGCCGTTGCGGCTGCCGATCGACGCCAAGTTCCCGCGCGAGGACTACGAGCGCCTGCTCGACGCGCAGGAGCGCGCCGACGTCGATGCCGCCGCCGCGGCCGCCACGGCGCTGGAGCGGCAGGTGCGGGTGGAGGCGCGGCGCATCCACGAGAAATACGTCTCGCCGCCGCACACCACCGATTTCGCCATGCTGTTCCTGCCCACCGAGGGCCTGTACGCCGAGGTGCTGCGGCGCCCGGGGCTGTTCGAGGCGCTGCAACGCGACTTCCGGGTCACCCTGGTCGGGCCGACCACGCTGCTGGCGGTGCTCAACAGCCTGCAGATGGGCTTCCGCACCCTGGCGATCGAGAAGCGCTCCAGCGAGGTGCGGCTGCTGCTGGGGGCGGTGAAGTCGGAATTCGGCAAGTTCGCCACCGTGCTCGAGCGCGCGCACACCCAGCTCGACACGGTGCAGAACAGCATCAAGGCCGCCGGCGTGCGCACGCGCGCGATCGAGCGGCAGCTCAAGGGCGTCGAGGCGCTGCCGGGCGAGCAGGCGCAGGGCCTGCTGGGCGACGTCGGGCCGGAGCCGTAGGCGCGGAGGGCGTCGCATCGCATGCTTGCGTGCGCCCCGTACGAGCGCGCTTGCGCGCGAGGGCCTTCAGTATCCGGAACAGGCGGTGCCGCGATCGCTCGCCGCCGTCCGCGCGTGGCGACGCGTTCGTCTTCTGCCGCAGCGGCAATCCCGCCTTGCGCGGTCGCGCGCAAGCGCGCTCCTACGAAGGCGGGAGCCACGAGCCCGGAGACCGGCGCCCCGCGTGGAATCAGTTGACCGGGACGCCCGGGATCGCGTCGGCCGGCACCGTGGGCAGCGCTTCGTCGTCGAGCAGGTAGTCGGGCAGGGTCTCGTCGCCCTCGCGGTCGCCGAAGATCTGGTACTGCCGGCGCTGCATCCAGGCGTCGCGCACCAGGGCGTAGTCGTCGGCCGCGCCCTCGCGCATGCGGTCCACCGCGAACAGCTGCGTGCGCACGTCCACCAGCTGCAGGCCCTGCACCGCCCAGCGGGCGCCGTCGTCGTCGATCTGCCGGGTCGGGGAGAGCGGGGCGTCGCCGGCCAGGCCGAAGGTGTCGCGCACGGTGCGCGGTCCGAACAGCGGCAGCTCCAGGTAGCGCGAGTTGCGCCAGCCCCACACGCCGAGCGTCTGCCCGAAGTCCTCGCTGCGGAACGGGATGCTGGCGTCGCTGGCGGGATCGAAGATGCCGCCGATGCCCAGCGTGGCGTTGACCACGAAGCGGCCCAGCGCCTGCCCGGCCTGCTTCGGCCGGCCCTGCAGCAGCGCGTTGAGCGCGCTGACCGGCTGGCCCAGGTTGCTGAAGAAGTTGGACACGCCCAGCCGGACCGGGCGCGGCACCACCTTCATGTAGGCGGTGGCGAGCGGGCGGGCGACGGTCCGGTCGACCACGTTGTTGAACCGGTGCATGCGCCGGTTGAAGGGTTCCCACGGGTCGTAGGCGGCGGCCATCTGCGCCGCTTCCGGCAGCGTCGGGTCGGCGACGGGGTCGTAGGGGTCTTCGCCGTAGAGGGCGGCGTAGTCGAGCTCGGCCTGGGTCGGGGCGAGCACCGGCTCGCCGCCGGCGGCGGGCTTGTAGGCGCCGGCCGCCTCGGCCTCGCGCGCGACTTCCGCCACCTCGCCGGGGGGCGGGGCGCCGGCCGGCGCGGCGGCGGCGTCCACCGGGCCGGCGGCGAGGGCCGCATCCGCGGCGGCCGTGTCCTGCGGGGCGGAGGGCGCGGGGGCGCGCGCGGCCTGTTGGCTGCCGGCGCAGCCGGCGAGCGCGAGCAGCAGGCAGGGGACGAGAAGGCGGGGGAGCGGCATGGGCGGGTCCAGGGTGGGGTGCGCCGCGGGGGGCCGCGCGGCGCCGTTCCGTCTCAGGTGTGGTTGAAGTCGAGGTCCGCCCGCAGGCGGTAGGCCGCGAGCAGCTCGTCGAGGCCGGCGGGCGCGCCGGCGATCCCGATTCCGCCGCTCCCGCCGCCGGCGCGCGCCGCCAGCTCGACCAGCAGGGCGAGGCCGGCGCTGTCGATGCGCGGCACCGCCTGCAGGTCGAACCGGCGCACGCCGTCCAGCGCGCGCAGCGCCGCCGGCCACAGCGGCGGCACGGTCTCGCGCAGCAGCGGGCCGGCGAACGTCAGCGCGTCGCCGTCGCGCCGCAGCGCGGGCTCACTCGACGTCGGCATCGGCCTGCAGCCGGCCGCTGCGCAGCTCTCCGGCGACCTGCCGGATCGACTTGCTCTGCAGCTCCGCATCGAACTGGCGGCGGAACGTGCTGACGAAGCTCACGCCCTCCACCTGCACGTCGAACACCTTCCACTGCCCGCCCGACTGGCGGATCAGGTAGTCGACCGGGATCGGGTCGCCGCCCTGGCGCAGCAGCTCGCTCGACACCTTCACCCCGAGGCCGCGCGGCAGCGGGCTCTCGGAGCGGATGCGCACCTGCAGCCGGGTGTTGAAGTCGAGCAGGGAGGCGCCGTAGCGGCGCAGCAGGCTGTCGGCCAGCGCATCGGCGAACAGCTTGATGTCGCCCTCGTCGGCGCCGCGGCCATGCCGGCCCAGCACCTGGCGGGCAGCGTAGTCGCGGTCGAACATGGTGTCGAACTCGCGCTTGACGAAGGCCTCGAGCGCGCCGCGGTTGGCGGTGAACTCGGCGCGGCGGCTCTCCAGCTCGGACAGGATGCGCTGGGTGTTGTCGAGCACCAGCCGGCTGGGGGAGTCCGGCGCCTGCGCGGCGGTGGCGGCCGGTCGCTGCTGCTGCGCGTGCACGGTGGCCGGGGCGGCGGCCAGCAGGCCGGCGGCGATGGCGATGGCGATGAGGGAACGGGTCATGGCTGATCCTCGCGGGGGGCGGGGGGAGTGGCGGGTTCGGCGGCGGGCTCGGTGCCGGCGTCGCTCGCGCCGCCGCCCGGACCGCTGAACATGTAGCGGCCGACCATCTGGATCAGGTCGACCGCGGGGGTGGTGAAGGCGATCTCCTCGCCCGGCTGCAGCGCTTCCATGTCGCCGCCGGGCTGCAGGTCGACGTAGCTCTCGCCCAGCAGGCCGCCGGTGAGGATCGAGGCCGAGGTGTCGATCGGCAGCTCCTGGTAGCGGCGGTCGATGGCCAGCGTGGCGATCGAGTCGAACTTGACCGGGTCGAGGTCGATGCGCGTCACCCGGCCGATGGTCACGCCGCCGATGCGCACCGGCGCCTGCGTGCGCAGCTGGCCGAGGTTGCTGAAGCGCGCGGTCAGCTCGTAGGTGTCGCGGGCGAAGCCGAAGCGGTTGTTGGTGGAGGCGATTGCCAGCACCAGCAACGACGCGAGCGCCAGCAGCAGGAATGCGCCGACGGCGAACTCGAGACGGGGACCACGTGCGCTGCTCATCGGAACTCACCTTGCGGATTGGGGGTCATTGCGCGCTCCAGGCCTCAGCGGAACAGGAACGCCGACATGACGAAGTTGAACATCAGCACCAGCAACGAGGCGTTCACCACCGCGCGGGTGGTCGCCACCGAGGTGCCTTCGATAGTGGGTTCGGCGTGGTAGCCCACGTAGGACGCCACCAGCGCCGAGGTGCCGCCGAACACGGCCGACTTCAGGAACGCGTTCACGAAGTCGTCGCGGAAGTCCACCGCGTCCTTCATCGCCTGCCAGAAGGTGCCGTTGTCGATGCCCAGCACGTGCACCGCCTGGAAGTAGCTGGCCGCGATCGCCAGGCTGCAGAAGAAGCCGGTCAGCAGCGGCACCGTCAGCACCGCCGCCCAGAAGCGCGGCGCCACCGCCTTGGCCACCGGGTCGATGGCCATCAATCCGAGCGCGGTGATCTGGTCGGTGGCGCGCATCAGGCCCAGCTCGGCCGCGATCGAGGAACCGGCGCGGCCGACGAACAGCAGCGCGGTCAGCACCGGCGCCAGCTCGCGGTACAGGCCCAGGCCGATCAGCACGCTGACCTGGTCGGCCGCGCCGTAGGTCTCCAGCGCGCGGTAGCCCAGCAGGGTCAGCGACAGGCCGACGAAGGCGCCGCCGACCGCGATGATCGGCAGCGTGCGCGCGCCGACCTTGTAGACCTCGCGCACCAGCTCGGCGAAGAAGTCGGCGGTGGGCTTCGAGGCCCGCAGCACCGACAGCGAGAACAGCCCGGCGCGGCCCAGCGCGCGGATCGATTCGAACGCCGCCATCAGGCCACCTCCCGGCGCGCGGCGTCGAAGGCGATCGGGCCGTCCGGGCGACCGTCCAGGAACTGCCGCAGCAGCGGGTCCTGGCTGCGCTCCAGCTCCGCCGGCGTGCCGGCGAACACGATGCGGCCGTTGGCGATCACCACCGCGCGGTCGGCCACCGGCAGGGTCTCGTGCACGTGGTGGGTGACGATGATGCTGGTCAGGCCCAGGGTGGCGTTGAGGCGCGCGATCAGGCTCATGATGACGCCGCTGGCGATCGGGTCCAGCCCGGTCAGCGGCTCGTCGTAGACCATCAGCGGCGGGTCCAGGGCCAGCGCCCGGGCCAGCGCCACCCGCCGCGCCATGCCGCCGGACAGCTCGCGCGGGTACAGGTCCGCGGCCTCGCGCAGGCCCACCGCGTGCAGCTTCATCTCCACCAGCCGGTCGATCACCGGCCGCGGCAGGCGGGTGTGCGCGCGCAGCGGCAGGGCCACGTTCTCGGCGGCGGTGAGGTCGGTCAGCAGCCCGTTGCCCTGCAGCAGCACGCCGATGCCCTTGCGGGTCTCCAGCAGCGCGCGCTGGCGCTCGGGCAGCGGGCGCCCGAAGACTTCCACCGTGCCGGCCGCCGGGCGCAGCTCGCCGGTCAGCGCCGCCAGCAGCGTCGACTTGCCGCTGCCCGACGGGCCCAGCACCGCGGTCACCGAGCCGGCCGGCACGGTGAGGTCGATGCCGGACAGGATCGTGCGCGCGCCGCGGTCGAGGCGGACATCCTGCAGGCGGACGGCGATGGAGTCGGGATCGGGCATCGGGAGGGGGCGGCAGAGCCGGGTCGGCCAGGCAGGATCGCAGTCGGAGTCTGAACCCCGTGCGCACTTTGTACCAGTCAGTACAGGAATTATAGCCGCCCGGGCGGCGGCGCCCATTCGTCCTCCAGCTGCCGCGGACGGTTCACCAGCGCCCCGCCGGCCAGCAGCGCCAGCAGGCACAGGCCGAGGAAGGCGAACGGCCAGGTCCAGCCGTGGGTCGCGTCGTGCAGCCAGCCGAAGGCCAGCGGGCCGGCGCAGGCCAGCGCGTAGCCCACGCCCTGGGTGAAGCCCGACAGCGCGGCCGAGCCCTCGCCGGTGCGGGTGCGCAGGTTGATCAGGGTCAGCGACAGCGGGAAGGTGGCCGGCCCCAGGCCCAGCAGCGTCACCCACAGCAGGGTGCCGCGCAGCGGCGACAGCAGCAGGCCCAGGTAGCCCAGCGCCAGCATCGCCACGCAGCCGGCCACCAGCCAGACCGGCCTGCGCACCCGCACCGCCAGCATCGGCATCGTCAGCGACGAGGTCAGGCCCAGCAGCGAGAACAGGCCCACCATGTTGCCGCCCATCGCGCGGTCGCCGCCGGCGTCGGCCAGGATCGCGGGCAGCCAGGTAAAGACGGTATAGGTCGCCAGCGAGGTCATGCCGAACATCAGCGTCATGCCCCAGGCCAGCGGCAGCCGCCACAGCGCGCGCCGCCCCGCAGGGTGCGACGGCCCGGCCGGCAGCGCCGCCGCGTCGCCGCCGCCGCGCCGCAGCAGCCACAGCCAGGGGATCGCCGCCGCGAACGCGGGGATCGCCCAGCTCGCCAGCGACCCCGGCCAGCCGATCCGCTCCGACAGCGGCACCGCCACGAACGCGGGCAGGAAGGTGCCGGCCTGCAGCACCGAGATGTAGGCCACGCTCAGCAGGCCGACCCGGTCGGGGAAATGCCGCTTGACCAGCGGCGGCAGCACCACGTTGCCGATGCCCATGCCGGCCAGCGCCGTGGCCGAGGCCAGCAGCAGCGTCGCGGTGTCGCCGGACGCGCCGCGCAGCAGCGAGCCGGCGGCGCTCAGCAGCATCGCCAGCAGCACCGTGGCCTCCAGGCCGAAGCGGCGCGCGATCCGCGGCGTCAGCACGCCGACCACGGCGAACGCCGCGGTGGGCAGCATGCCGAACAGGCCGATCACCGTCGGGCCGAACCCGAGTTCCGCGCTGATCGGCTCGAACAGCGGCGTCAGCGAGGTGACCGCGGTGCGCAGGTTGAAGGCCGACAACAGAATGCCGGCCAGCGCGACCAGCCGGCCGCGCCAGGGGGAAGGGGACATGGCGCGAATTATCGGCCATCGGCGACGGGACCACCCGCGGCCGGCGCCGGAACGCTGCGTCGCAATGCGCGGGACCGGCCTCCTGCACAATTGCGGGCGACCATGCCCGACGCACCCGCTTCCGACGTCCGCCTCTACCATTCGAACGCGCTGGACGTCCTGGCCGGCCTGCTGGCCGAGGCAGTGCGCGCGCCGGCGCCGGGGTGGCCGCTGCTGGCGCCGGACACGATCCTGATCCCGCAGGTGGCGATGCGCCGCTGGCTGCAGGCCACGCTGGCCGCGCGCCACGGCGTGGCCGCCAACCTGGAGTTCCTGACCCCCGGCGAGTTGGTGGCCCGCGCGCTGGCCGCCAACCTCGGCCCGGCCGACGACGAGCTCGACGCCGCCGCGCTGCGCTGGCACCTCTACGCCGCGCTGACCGACGCCGGCTTCATGGCCCAGCCGGCGCTGGCCGCACTGGCCGCGCACGTCGCCGGTCCCGACCCGCTGCGTGCCTGGGCGCTGGCCGGCGAGCTGGCCGCGGTGTTCGAGAAGTACCAGGCCTGGCGCCGCGACTGGCTGCTGCGCTGGGAGGCCGGTGCCGAGGCCGACGACCCGCAGGCGCTGCTGTGGCGGCGCGTGGCGCGCGGCCGCGGCCATCGCGCGCGGCGCATCCAGCAGTACCTCGACCGCTTCGAGCCCGCCGGCGCGCCGCCGCCCGCCGGGCTGCCGCCGCGGTTGTTCGCCTTCGCCACCCTCAACGTCTCGCCCGACGTGCTGCGCGTGCTGGCGACGCAGGCGCGCGCCGGCACGCTGCATCTCTACGTCCCGTCGCCCACGCGCGCCTACTGGGGCGACCTGCAGCGCGCGCGCGCCGGCGACGACGAGACCCCGCCCGACAACCCGCTGCTGCAGGCCTGGGGCGCGGCCGGGCGCGACTTCATGGCCGTGCTCGGCGGCTACGAGGTCGTGCACCCCTCCGGCGAGATCGCCGCCCACGTCGATCCCGATGCGCGCACCGGCCCGCTTCACGACAACCTGCTGCAGCGGCTGCAGTCGGACCTGTTCCACCGCCGCGCCGCGCCCGGCGCGCCGCTGCGCGCCACCGTCGACCGCAGCGACCCGACGCTGCAGGTCCACGCCTGCCACACCCGCCTGCGCGAACTGCAGGTGCTGCACGACCGGCTGCGCGCGCTGCTCGATCCCGGATCGCCGGAAGGGCGTCGCTTCGACCCGCCGCTGCAGCCGCGCGAGATCGCGGTGCTGGCGCCGGACATCGATCCCTACATCCCCTACCTCGACGCGGTGTTCGGCGGCCGCGGCCACGACGACGCCATCCCCTACGCGCTGGCCGACGCCAGCCCGCTGGCCGGCGAACCGCTGGCCGACGTGTTCCTGCGCTTGCTCGCGCTGCCGGTCGCGCGCTTCGGGCTGGAGGAGACGCTGGACCTGCTCGCCAGCCCGCCGCTGGCCGAGGCCGCCGGGCTCGACGCCGCCGCGTTCGAGCGCCTGCACGCGTGGCTGGCGGCCGCCGGCGCGCGCTGGGGCCTGGATGCCGCGCACCGCGAGCGCCTGCACGCGCCGGCCGACGACGCCTACACCTGGGCCTTCGCCCTCGACCGCCTGCTGCTGGGCCACGCCACCGGCAGCGACGCGCTGGTCGCGGTCGGCAACGGGGAGGGCGACCGCGCCGCGGTCGCGCCGATGCCCGAGCTCGAAGGCGGCGCGCTCGACGCGCTCGACACCCTGCTGCGGCTGCTGCGCGTGCTGGCCCGGCACGCGCGCCTGCTCGGCGAGGTGCTGCCGCCCGAGGCCTGGCGCGAGCGCCTGCTCGGCCTGCTCGACGCGTTGCTGCCCGCGCCGTCGGCGGCCGCCTCCACCCAGCGCGCGCTCGAGCGCCTGCGCGCGCTGATCGACGCCTTCGCCGCCGACGCGCGCCGCGCCGGCTTCGCCGCGCCGGTGCCGCCCGAGGCCGTGCGCGCGCACTTCGCCGCCGCGCTGGGCGAGGCCGACACCCGCGCGCCGCTGCTGACCGGCGGCGTCAGCGTCGGCCGCATGGTGCCGATGCGCCTGCTGCCGTTCCGGGTCATCTGCCTGCTCGGCATGAACGACGGCGACTTCCCGCGCCGCGATCCCGCCGCCGGCCTCAACCGCCTGACCGCCGAGCTGGGCACCGAGCGCCGCCGCGCCGGCGACCGCTCCACCCGCGATGACGACCGCTTCCTGTTCCTGCAGCTGTTCGCCGCCGCGCAGGACGCGTTCTACGTCAGCTACCAGGGCGCCGACCCGCGCGACGGCAGCGTGCGCGAGCCCTCGGTGCTGGTCGCCGAGCTGCTCGACGCCGCCGCCCGCCAGCACGCCGCTCCGGAGGTCGCCGCCCGCGACCTGGTGGTGCACCACCCGCTGCAGCCCTTCGCGCCGGCCGCGTTCGGCGCCGCCGGCGCAGGCGAGGCGCCCGAGCCGCGCCGGTTCTCCTACCGCGGCGACTGGTGGCCGGCCGCCGGCCGAGCCACCGCTCCGCGCAAACCGCTGGGGCCGTGGTCGGTGGGCGCGGTCGCCGCCGTGCGCGACGCCGAGGCCGAAGACGGCGTGCTGCCGCTGGACGCGCTGCGCCGCTTCCTGCTCGCACCCGCGGAAGGCTTCCTGCGCCAGCGGCTCGGCCTGCGCCTGGCCGAGATCGAGGACGCCGAGCCCGACGTCGAGCCGCTGCTCGCGCCCGCCCGCGGCCTGGGCCGGTACGCGCTGCAGCGCGCGGTGTTCGACGCGCTGCTGGCCGGCACCACAGATGCGGCGCTATACCCGGCGCTGCGCGCGCGCGGGCTGCTGCCCTCCGGGCCGATCGGCCGGCGCGCGCTCACCGCGCAGCGCGCCGCGCTCGCGCCCTATGCCGAGGCCTTCGCCGGCTGGCGCGGCGACGCCGCCGAGGACGCGCCGCACGCCGAGGTGGAACTGGACGGGCTGCGCCTGCACGGTCGGCTGCGCGCGCGCTACCCGCAGGGGCTGGCGCGGCTGCGCTTCGACCCGCCCAACGGCCCGAGCGCGCTGCGCAACGGCCTGGACTGGCTGTTCGCCAGCGCCGCCGGCCTGGAACAGCCGCTGGTCGAGTTCCACGACGGCGGCGCGGCCGGCCCCGGCCCGCACCCGCGTGCGCCGCTGCCGCCCGCGCAGGCGCGCGATGCGCTGCAGCGGCTGCTCGCCCTGCGCGCCGACGGCCTGCGCGCGCCGCTGCCGTTCGCGCCCTACAGCGCCTGGGCGCTGTTCCAGGCGCCCACGCCGGAACGCGGCCTGCAGGACGCCGCCAAGGTCTGGCATGGCAGCGAGCGCCAGTGGAGCGAAGGGCAGGGCGAGGCGCTGCGGCTCGCGCTGCGCGGGCGCGATCCCTTCGCCGACGCCGAGGGCCGGCGCGCCTTCGCCGAGACCGCGCTGCAGGTCTACGCGCTGGTTATCACCGGCCACCCACATCCCGGCCTGGATGCCGACGCGTTCGCCGGCGCGTCTCCCGGCGCCGACGAGGACGCCGCATGAGCGCGGCCCCCGACGATCCCTGGCTGGCGCTGCCGCTCGACGGCGTACGCGCGATCGAGGCCTCGGCCGGCACCGGCAAGACCTTCACCCTGGCCACGCTGGTGCTGCGGCTGGTGGTCGAGCGCGGGCTGCGCATCGGCGAGATCCTCGCGGTCACCTTCACCGAGGCCGCGACCCAGGAACTGCGCACGCGCATCCGCGCCCGCCTGCTGCTGGCCGCGCGCCTGCTCGACGGCGCAGGCGACGCCTCGCCCGAGGCCGCGCCCACGCGCGCGCTGCTCGATGCCCACCTCGCCCGCGGCGGCGAATCGTCCGCGGCGCTGCGCCGGCGCCTGCGCGCGGCCGCCGAGGAGATCGACCTCGCCGCCATCTTCACCATCCACGGCTTCTGCGCGCGCGCGCTGCGCGAGCACGCGCTGGAGAGCGGCCAGGGCTTCGACGCCCCCGAGCTGCTGGCCAGCGACCGTGCGCTGCGCGAGGAGATCGCCGCCGACCTGTGGCGCGCCCGCGCCGCCGACGCGGACGAGGCCGACGACCTGCTCGCGCTGTGGCCGGCCGGCCCGGAGGCGCTGGCGCGCGACCTGCCGCTGCTGGTGCGCGAGCCCGACCTGCGCCCGCCGGACGCGCCGCTGCCGCCCGACCCCCTGCCCGCGCTGCGCGCCGCCGCCGCCGCGCTGGCCGCCGCGTTCCGCACCCACGGCCCCGACTTCCGCGCCGCGCTGCTGGACGCGGTGGAGGGCAAGGTGCTGCACGGCCAGACCTACAAGGCGGCCTGGATCGATGCGCTGTTCGACGCGCTCGGCGCCTGGTGCGCGCGCGGTGGCGCCGACGCGCCCTTCGACGACGACAAGCTCGACCGCCTGCTGCCCGACGCGCTTGCCGCGAGGACCAACAAGGCCCACGCCGGGCGCACGCCGGACTCGCCGCTGTGCGCCGCGATCGCCCCCTACCGCGAGGCGCTGGCCGCGGCGGCCGCGTACCGCGAGGCGCGGCGCACGAACCTGCTGTACCGCATCCGCACCGACGCCCGCGCGCGCCTGGCAGTGCGCAAGCGCGAGCAGCGCGTGCGCAGCTACGACGACCTGATCGACGGCCTCGCCGACGCGCTGGCCGACGACAGCCCGCATGCGGATACGCTCGCCCGGCGCCTGCGCGCGCAGTACCGCGTGGCCCTGGTCGACGAGTTCCAGGACACCGACCCGCGGCAGTGGCGCATCTTCGAGCGCGTGTTCGGCGCCGGCAGCGACGCGCCGGCGCTGTTCGTCGTCGGCGATCCCAAGCAGGCGATCTACGGTTTCCGCGGCGGCGACGTCGAGACCTACCTCGCCGCGCGCGCCGGCGCCGAGGTTGCGCCCGCGCTCGACCGCAACTTCCGCTCGCGGCCCGGCCTGCTGCGCGCGATCGCTGCGCTGTACGCGCAGGCCGGCGAGGCCGCCTTCGTCGACGCGCGCATCGGCTTCCGCGACGTCGCCCCCGGCGGCGTGCGCGAAGACGCCGACTTCCTGCGCGACGGCGCGCCCGCCCCGGCGCTGACGCTGTGGCGCGCGCCCGCGCCGCCGCCCGACGACAAGGGCCGGGCCGGCGCCTGGGACGCCGGCGCCTCGCGCGCGCTGGCCGCCGACGCCTGCGTCGCCGCGATCCACCATGTGCTGAGCGACGCGCGCGCGGGCCGCGCGCAGCTCGAAGGCCGCCCGCTGCGGCCCGGCGACATCGCCGTACTGGTGCGCACCCACCGCGAGGCCACGCGCATCCGCCAGGCGCTGGCCGCGGTCGGCATTGCCGCCGTCGCCGCCGGCAAGCAGAGCCTGTTCGCCACGCCCGAGGCGCGCGAGGTCCACGCGCTGCTGCTGGCCCTGCTGCACGGCGGCGACGACGGCCGCCTGCGCGCGGCGCTGGCGACGGTGCTGGTCGGCGTGGACGCCGCCGGCATCGCCGCGCTAGACGACGACGGCGAGGCGCTGCGCGACTGGCAGGCGCGCGCGCTGGCCTGGCGCGAGCGCCTGCAGCGCGGCGGCCCGCTGGCGCTGGTCGGCGCGCTGTGCGCCGAGCACGCGCAGCGCCTGCTCGGCCTGCTCGACGGCGAGCGCCGGCTCAGCAACTACCTGCAGCTGGCCGAAGCGCTGCAGGAAGCGCAGGCGCGCGCGCTCGGCCTGCACGGCCTGGTCGACGGCCTGGCGCGGCGCATCGCCGATGCCGATCCCGACGACGAGGCGCAGCTGCTGCGATTGGAATCCGACGCGCACCGCGTGCAGGTGGTCACCCTGCACAAGAGCAAGGGCCTGGAGTACCCGCTGGTGTTCCTGCCGTTCGCCGGCATCGGCGGCAAGCCGCCGGAGGCCGGCCAGCGCGTCGTCGTGCCCGGCGAGCGCGGCCGCACGCTGCACTGGCAACTGCAGGCCGAGACCTCCGGCTGGAAAGCCGCCAAGGACCGCTGGACCGAAGCGCAGCGCGCCGAGGACGCGCGCCTGCTCTACGTCGGCCTGACCCGCGCCCGGCACGCGCTGTGGCTGGCGGCCGGGCCGTTCTCCAGCCACGCGAAGTCGGCGCTGTGGCCGATGGTCGCCGATCCCGAAGCGCTCGCCGCGCGCGCCACCGGTGCGATCGTCGTCGACACCGCGCCGCCCCCGGCCGCGCTGCCCTGGCTGCCGCCCGAGGCCGAGGGCGCGGTGCCGCCTGCGCGCCTCGCCGCGCGCCTGTCCGCACCCGACTGGTGGGTCTACAGCTTCACCCAGCTCGCCAACGCCGAGGCCGGCGGCGAGGTCGCCAGCGCCGCCACCGAACCTGTGCCCGGCGGCCGCGACGAACCCGCCGCGCCCGAGCCCGATGCCGAGCCCGCCCCCGACGCCGAGCCCGCGCCCGAGGCCTTCGACCCGCGCTTCGCCGGCAACCGCTTCGGCGTGGCGCTGCACGAGGTCTTCGAGCGCAGCGACTTCGCGCAGTGGGCCGCCTGGGCGCCGGGCGCGCCCCCGCCCGCGGCCGAACGCGCGCTGGCCGTCGATGCGCTGCGCGCCGGGGGTTACCCCGCCGACGACCTGGACGACGGCGTCGACGCGCTGCTGCCGCTGGTCGGCCACACCCTCACCGTCGGCCTGCCCGAGGGCCTGCGCCTGGCCGACCTGCCGGCCGACGCGCGCCGGCCCGAGATCGAGTTCCAGTTCGCGCTCGCGCCCACCCGCGTCGACGACCTGCTCGCGCTGCTGCACCGCCATGGCCTGCTGCGCGGCCGCCAGGGCTTCGGCGCACGGCGCCGGCTGGAAGGCCTGATGACCGGCCTGATCGACCTGACCTACCTGCACGACGGCCGCTGGTACCTGCTCGACTACAAGTCCAACCGCCTGCCCGGCTACGCGCCCGCGCAGCTCGACGCCGCGATGGCGCACAGCGAGTACGACCTGCAGGCGCTGATCTACACCCTCGCGCTGCACCGCTGGCTGCGCTTCCGCCTGGGCGACGGCTACGACTACGCCCGCGACTTCGGCGGCGTGCGCTACCTGTTCTGCCGCGGCCTCGACGCGGAACGCCCCGATTCGCCCGGCATCCGCGCCTGGCGCTTCGAGCCGGCGCTGGTCCACGCCGTCGATGCGCTGTTCTCCGGTGAATCGCCTTCGCCGAACGCCGCTGGCGAGCCCCTCTCCCCCGGGGAGAGGGGTTGGGGTGAGGGCCACGCCCCATGACCCTGCTCCAGGCCCTCGCCGAGGCCGGCGCCTTGCGCACCCTCGACCACGCCTTCGCGCAGAGCCTGCGCCGGCTCGACCCGGCCACGCCCGACCCCGTGCTCGCCGCCGCCGCGCTCGCCTCGCGCGCCGTCGCCGACGGCCATGCCGGCTTCGACCCCGCGCGCCCGCGCCTGCTGGTCGACGCTGCCCTCGACTGGCCCGAGCCCGCCGCCTGGATCGACCAGCTGCGCGCCTCGCGCTGGGTCGCCGCACCCTTCGATGCCCTGTCGCCCACGGCCGCCGACGCCCCGCTGGTCTTCGAGCCCGGCGCCGGCCTGCTGTACCTGCGCCGCTACCGCGAGTACGAAGCGCGCTTGGCCGCCGGCCTGCAACGCATCGCCGCCCGGCCGCTGGACGCCGGCGATCCCGACGCCGTCGCCGACGTGTTCGCTACGTTGTTCCCCGACGCGAATGCCACCTCTCCCGCCCGCCGGAGAGGTCGCGCCGAAGGCGCGGGTGAGGGCAGCGAAGGCGATCGCCAGGCCCGCGCCGCCGCGCTCGCCCTGCGCCGCGCGCTGCTGCTGGTCACCGGCGGTCCCGGCACCGGCAAGACCACCACCATCGCCCGCCTGCTGGTGCTGCGGATCGCTCAGGCCCTGCGAAGCGGTCGCCCCCCACCGCGCATCGCCCTGGCCGCACCCACTGGCCGCGCCGCCGAGCGCATGGCCGAGAGCCTGCGCCGCGCCGTGCAGGCCATCGTCGCCGCCGGCCTGGACCCGGCCGTGCATGCCGCGCTGCCCGGCACGCTGCCCGAGACCGCCAGCACCCTGCATCGCCTGCTCGGCACCATCCCCGACAGCCCCGCGTTCCGCCACCACGCCGATAACCCGCTGCCGCTGGACCTGCTGATCGTCGACGAAGCCTCGATGGTCGACCTGCCGCTGATGAGCAAGCTGGTCGACGCCGTCGCCGACGGCGCCCAGCTGATCCTGCTCGGCGACGCCGACCAGCTGCCGTCGGTCGAAGCCGGCGACGTGCTCGCCGCCATCCTCGCCGCCGCCGGCCCCGGCGACGCCCTGCAGCCGGCCGACGCCGACGCCCTGCGCCCCCTGCTCGGCGAGGCCGCACCGGCCGATCCCGACACCACCGGCCTGCGCGGCCACCGCGTGCAGCTGCTGCGCGGCTATCGCCAGGATGCCGGCTTCGACCTCGCCCCGCTCGCCGCCGCCGCGCGTACCGGCGATGCCGACACCGCGCTGGCGCTGCTGCGCGGCGGCACCCTGCGCGGCATCGACTTCCACGAAGACGCGCTCGACCCCCTCGATCTCCGTCGCGACGAACTGCTCGCGCACTGGCAGAGCCTGGCGGACGCCCCCGATCCCGCCGCCGCGCTCGCCCGCGCCCAGCGCCTGCGCCTGCTCACCGCCCTGCGCGAAGGCCCGCAGGGCGCCCGCGGCCTCAACGCCCGCATCGAAGCCCTGCTGTCCGGCCGCCGCACCGGCCCCGCACCGGCCTGGTTCCACGGCCGCCTGCTGCTGGTCACCGAGAACAGCTACCGCCACCGCCTGTTCAACGGCGACATCGGCATCTGCCTGCGCGACGACGACGGGGTACCGATGGCCTGGTTCCCCGGCGACGCCCCCGGCGTCGTGCGCGCCTTCCATCCCGCCGCACTGCCCGCCCACGAAAGCGCCTTCGCCATGACCGTGCACAAGGCCCAGGGCAGCGAATTCGACGACGTCTGGCTGCAACTGCCGAGGCAGGCTGGTCGCGTGCTCTCGCGCGAACTGGTCTACACCGCCATCACCCGCGCACGCCGCCGCCTGCACATCGCCGGCAGCGACCAGGTGCTGCGCGACGCACTCGCCCGGCACGCCGTGCGGATGTCGGGGCTGGCGTGGCGGTTGGGCGGGCGGGACGACGCCCCCGTTGCCCGGGCGGCGGCCCCTGCATCCGAAGCGCCTACGCAGGGCACGTTGTTCTGACGCGCGAAAACCGGAAACAGGGTCAGAGTCGCCTTTTCTCTACAGGACGGGAGCGGGCGTGCGAGAGGCGCCTGCGTCATTGCCAGGCGCCAGGCACACGCCCGCCGCGTTCGCCAGCACGTCCACGCGCAGGTGGCGCAACGCGTCGATGCCCAGGATCACCGCTGGCCGTTCGCTCAAGCCCAGCGCCGTGAACACCGGCAGCGCGCTGATGCGGACCTCGGTCGCGTCCAGCTGCCAGTCGCCGACGGCCAGCGCCGGCAGCGTGTAGAGCCAGGTCTCGGCCACCTGGTCCGTGATCCCCCGCGTGCCTTTGTCGCGGCGGCGCAGCCGGGCGTCGTCCTCGGTCACGCCCAGGGCGCGGGCGGCCGGGATGTTGAGGATGGTCTGCGCCGCGCCGGTATCGACGACGGCCATGGCCTGGACCTCGTGCGCGTCGTCCTGCAGGTGCGCCGGCACGAACGCGAAGCGCTGCAGGCCCGGTGCGCGCTCCGGCAGGGCGTTGTCCAGGCAGCCCGCGCGCGGCAGGCTGCCGGGCGGGGCCAGCAGCAGCTCCCCGGCCGGCAGGTCGAAGCGCAGGTCGAACCGGGCCATCAGGTCGTTGCCCAGGATGCCCTCGATCGGCGGTGCATCGTCCTCGGCGATCTTCGACAGGTCCATGGCGAGCATCTGCGCCTTCCAGCCGAAGCTGCCGGCCGCGAGATCGAGCAGCGCGGTGACGCGGGTGGCGGCCGCGTTGCCGCCGGCGCCCTGCACCCGCACCTGGCGGGAATCGGCGGCCAGCAGGCCGAGGCGTTCGGCCAGGGCGGCGTCGACGACGCTGGCGCTGGCGGCGGTATCGACCACGAAGCTCAGCGGGCGGTCGATCCCGGCGATGCGGACCTGCACGCGGGGATGCTTGCCGACCAGCTGCATCTCGATCCGGCGGGGCGCGGCCTCCGGGGCGGGGGGCGGCGTGGCCCCGCAGGGCACGGCCAGGAGCAGGGACAGCAGGCAGGCGGACAGGGCGGTGCGCGACGACATGGCGGGATCTCGATGGAAGGAGCCGCCATCACAGCGGACGCCGGTATCGGCGCGATGTCGGTGCGGCCGGCCGACGCGCCGGTGCCGATACATGCGCGATACACGCCTGGGCCAGAATGGCGGCATGGCTCCCGAGACCGCCCGCATCGTCGTCGTCGACGACGACGCCAGCATCCGCGACGCGCTGTGCGACTACCTGGCCCGCCACGGCTACGAGGTGCGCGCCGCCGATGGTGCGGCCGCGCTGGACCGCCTGCTGGCGCAGGCGCCGGCCGACCTGGTGGTGCTGGACTGGATGATGCCGGGCGAGGACGGCCTGTCGGTGTGCCGGCGCTTGGCCGACGCCGACATCGCGGTGCTGATGCTCAGCGCGCTGGACACCCCGCCCGACCGCGTGATCGGCCTGGAGGTGGGCGCCGACGACTACCTCGCCAAGCCCTTCGATCCGCGCGAGCTGCTGGCCCGCGTGCGCGCCCTGCTGCGGCGCGGCGCGCAGCTGCGCCAGCAGGCCGCCCGCCCGGCGGAAGGCTACGCCTTCGAGGGCTGGACGCTGCGCCTGGACACGCGCGCGCTGCACGCGCCGGACGGCGCCGAGGTGACGCTGACCGCCGGCGAGTTCGCGCTGCTGCGCGCGCTGGTGGAGCGCGCCGGCCGCGTGCTCGACCGCGAGCGCCTGATGGCGCTGACCCACGGCGACGCCGCCGAGCCCTTCGACCGCGCCATCGACCTGGCGATCAGCCGCTTGCGCCGCAAGCTGGCCCAGGCCCGGCCCGGCGCCGACGCGCTGATCCAGACCCTGCGCGGCGAAGGCTATCGCTTCGCGGCCACGGTGCAGCGCCTGTGAGCCGGCCACGCGGCATCCTCGCCCGGGTCGGCGGCCTGGCGCTGGCGACGCTGGTGCTGGCCCAGGCGGTCGGCTTCGCGGTGGTGGGCTGGTGGCCCGCCCCGCCGGCGCCGACGATGGTCCCGGCCGAGGCGATCGCGGCCTTGTCCGGCACCGCGCCGGCCGCGCCGGGCCTGCGGGTGTGGACGCAGGCCGATGCGCCGGCCGGCACGCCGGTCCCGTGGCTGGCCGACCTGGCCGCGCATCGCCTGCAGCGGCCCGCGGCGCAGGTGCGCGCGGTCGGGCGGCAGGCCCCGGAAGTGGCGTTGCAGGTGGTGGAGGATGGCCAGCTGGCCGCCGCCGGGCAGACCGACGCGCAGCGCCAGGCGCGCGTGCGCGAGGCGCTGCTGACCGCGGGGCTGCGGCTGCCGGCATTCGAGCTGGCGGTCGAGCAGCCCGACGGGACGTGGCGGGTCGTCGGCACGGTGGACGCCGGGCGCGGCCAGTGGCGCCGCCAGGTGCTGCTGGCGCTGGCGCTGGGCGCGCTGCTGATCGCGCCGATGGCCTGGTGGATGGCGCGCCGGCTCACCCTGCCGCTGCGGCGCCTGGCCGAGGCCAGCGCGCGGATCGACCTGAGCGCGCGCGCGCAACCGGTGCCGGTGGAAGGCGCCGCGGAAGTGCGCGTGCTGGGCCAGGCGATCGCCGATGCGCACCAGCGCCTGCGCGCGCAGGCCGACGACGTCACCGCGATGCTCGCCGCCGTCGCGCACGACCTGCGCACGCCGCTGACCGGCCTGCGCCTGCGCGCGGAGACCGCGCCCTCGCCCGACCGCGAGCGCATGGTTGCCGACATCGAGCGCATGCAGCGCATGATCGCGCAGGTGCTGGCCTACGCGCAGGGCGAGGTCGCGCCGCTGCAGCGCGAGCCGGTGGACGTGGCCGCACTGGCCCGCGAACTGGCCGCAACCGCGGGCACGCTCGGCCAGTCCGTGCAGGTGCGGGCCGAGAGGACCGCCATCGTGCAGGGCGACGCACTGGCGCTGCGGCGCGCCCTGTCCAACCTGATCGACAACGCGGTGCGCTACGCCGGCGCGGCCGAGGTCGCGATCCATGCCGGCGACGGCCGGCTGTCCATCGACGTGGCCGACCGCGGCCCCGGCATCCCCGCCGAGGCGCGCGCGCGGCTGGTGCAGCCCTTCCAGCGCCTCGAGCACTCGCGCAGCCGCGACACCGGCGGCGCCGGCCTCGGCCTGGCGGTGGCGCGCTCGACCGCGCAGCGCCACGGCGGCGCCCTGGAACTGCACGACCGCGAAGGCGGCGGACTGCTGGCGCGGCTGGTACTGCCGCTGGCGCACGATGGCTGACGGGGATCGGGTTCACTTGTCCGGTCCGCGAGCCCGCATCCAGTCCCGAGTGGCGCCCGCTCGACCGCGGGCGCGCGTCACCAACCTGCGGGCGCTCGGTCCAGGGGACACGCACACGGTCCGGACTTCTGGTCTACCAGGCCCTGAGAACGTGCGCATGGCCGATGCAACCGACAGGACGGCTTACTTCTTCACGTGGGGCCTACGACATCGAGAAAACCGACGTGGATTTCTGCGTGCGAGTGTTCTACGGAGCAGGTTTTATGCCTGGTGAGCGCAACGCCAACCGAGGTGCCATCGATGCATGGAATCAGAATAGGGCGGGTCGGAGTGTTCTCGTGCACCACCATCCAGTGCTGATCCGTAACTTGGGTATCACTTTGGTTACGCTGGCCGGCTGCGTCCACTCCGGCGCCAATGATCCGGTACCGCTATGCGAAGCCGGGCAACCGTGCGCTCTAACTGGACGCCTCGCGTTGCACGAAGGGGAGCCGGTGGCTGCAGCCGTTCTGAACGTCGGCGGCACCTGCGCCAAACTGGCCCTGCCCGATGGCTTTCTAGATGCTTTACGCCAATGGAACGGACAAGTGGTCTCCATACAGGGGCGCGCGTTCTTGCAGCCAAGCTTTGAAGACACGGATGACGTTGTGCTTTGGTATGCCGAACAAGGGCGCCGGGTGCCGCTGGGCGTGTGCGACCAGGGCATCGGCGTTTTCGTGAATACCGTAGCGCTGCCATCGGGCGAAACATGGCCCGCTTCTCCGCCTTAGGATGCTCTGACCAACACCTTCTAGCGACAATAGCGCCGGTGCCGGCGGGCTTGTTTAAAGCCGGAGCAGTCCGGTGTCGCATCACCACATCAGATCGTCGGGCACCTTGAACTGCGCGTAGTAGGCATCGTCCTCGGAGGTCGATGCGGACGGGGCGTCTGCAGCCTGCCCGTGGTCGAGCACGATCAGGCTGGCGTCACGCTCGCGCACCTTGTCGGCCGCCGCGCGCGGCAGCAGCGCGTAGCCGTCGCCCAGGCGCGCGATGACCAGCGCGCCGGCCGCCAGTTGCTTGCGCTGTCCGTCGTCGACGAGCAGGGTGCGGATCGCGCCGTCGGCGGTGAACCGGTACTCCAGCTCGCCCGCGCGCGGCACCTGCTTGTCCCGGACGATCTGGCGCGCCTGGGCCGCAAGCTCGGCGGCGCGGGCCTTCTCCTTCTGCGCCCCGGCCAGCGCGCGATCGCGCTCCGCCTTCTCCGCCCGCGCGCGCTCGGCCTCGCGCTGGATCTCGTTGGGCACCGGCGCGCCCTTGCCGTGTCGCGCCTTCTGCTGCTCGCGCGCCACCTCGGCCACCTTGCTCTTCTTGACCAGCCCCGCCTTGAGCAGCTGTTCCTGGAGCGGATTCGCCTTTGCCATGTCTCGGAGTCGTGTGGGGGAGCCGGCGCCATGATACGTGGGGTCAGGCCACCCGACGCGAGCGAAGCCTGACGCTGCTTCCGCTGCCGCACGTTCGACACGTTCGAGCCGAATGTACGCGCCCCCGCAGAGCCGGGACGCGCGGTGCTGATGAGTCAGGCCTCTGCTTCGTCTCGCTTGCACGACACGTCAGCGCTCCGGGTCGATCACCGCTTCCATCGCGGCGAGCTCGGCACCGCGTGCCTTGCAGCGCCTGGCCTCGTCCTTCCAGCCGCGCACGACCGCCCGCACCTCGTCGACGATCTCGCGCGCCCGCGCCTTGCTCAAACGGTAATAGGCGCACGTGTCCAGCAGCAGCCGGGTGTCGGGCGTCGGGTCCTCCAGGCCGACGGCCAGGACGTGCGCGTCCTTGTCCGGGTTGGGGTTCACGTCGAAGGCCGGCGCCAGCCGCCAGCCGCCAAGCTCGCGCAGGAACCCGTGATTGCGCAGATGGTCGTCGCGGTTGCCGACCAGCACGTTGAACACCGCGCGGCGATAGAGCTGCGCCAGGTCTTCGGCGATCGCCGACGCCACGCCCTGGTTCTCGATGGCATGCGCGATCTCGGCATAGCTGCTGCCCTCGCTGTCGTCCACGTCCAGCAACGTGAAGGCCGAGGCGTAGGCGCGGCGCTCCGGCCCGGCCCGGTCGAACCGCCGTACCGCGTAGGTGGTCCCCAGGCCGGACAGGGAAAACGGGCGCGCCTCGGGCATGTCGATGCCGGCCGCCCGCGAAAGGCGGCAGGTCACGTACTCCCACAGGCCCACGTCGTGGCGGTCGTCGCTGGACGGAAACTTGGCCAGCCACAGCGTTCCATCGACGTCGCGCACGCTCGCCTTGGGCCGGGCACCGCCCAGCGAGGCGCCAGGCGCCACTAACTGCCTGATCCACCTGACGTCGTGCTCGCTGTCGTCGACGTCGTCGCGTTCCACACGCGCAGCGATCGCCTCCAGCGCGCGCAGCTCGGTCATCGGCGGCGCGCTCAGCTCATGATCGTCCAGGTACCGGCCGCCGGCCTCGCGCAGCCGCAACGCGCCCATCCTGGATACGTCGTTGACGCCGATCAGGTAGTCCCAGGGGCGCAGTGCGCGCACCCGCCGGTTCTGCTCGCGCGCATCGATGACCTCGCGCCGATCCATGAGGCGCTTGCCCCAGCGGTCGGGCGAGCAATCGGTGAACGCGCCGGTCAGCGCGCTGGCGCCGGCGCGCGCGACCAGCGCGCCGCCGTGGAGCGGCAACTGCAGGTCCAGCGCAAAGCCGCGGATCGGCGCGGTCCCGTCCAGCCAGCTCCCGGCGTACTGGAACTGGATCGTGTCGCCGGTCCGGCTGGGCAGACGGGCCAGATGGCCGACCAGCGCCCTGCCGCCGAGCGCAGCGGCATCCAGCCAGACCTCGACCCGGCCGATCGCGGGCGCATCGCCAGCGGACAGGCTCACGGCGCGCTCCCGCGCCGCGCGGCGGGGCGGCGCAGCCGGCTGTCCTGCAACTCGCGGCCGAGCTCGTCGCTGCGGGCCAGCAGGTCGATGTCCTGATCCAGCCTCAGCGCCGTCAGCACCCGCAGCATGGTGGACAGGCTCGTCGCCGGGTCGCCGCGTTCGAGCTTGCCCACCGTCGGCACGCTGACCCCCACTCGCGCCGCCAGCTCGCCCTGCGTCATCTGCCGGCGCATGCGCGCCGCGCGCAGCCGCTCGCCCAGTGCCTGGATCTGGCGCTGGGCGCGGGGCATCGTGGGCGGGGTTCGCTTCGACATAGAAAATTAAATTACATCTTTCTAGATGAAATGCAAATTAATTTTCCTTTTCGTGTGATCCGTTGAGGTTGCTTTGCTCACCCGGCAAGTTGTGTATACAGTGTGTGCACAATCCGGAAGTTCGCCATGTCCACCGCCGCCACCAAGACCATCAACTTCCGGGCGCCTGCTGCCAAGCAGGCGTTGATCGACCGTGCCGCTGAGGCATCCGGCAAGAACCGCACCGAATTCATCCTCGACGCCTCCTGCGAAAAGGCGCGCGAAGTGCTGGCCGACCAGGTCCACTTCGCGGTCAGCCGCGAGGTCGTGCAGCGTTTCAACGCGCTGGTGGAAGCGCCCCTGGCCGATCCCGAGGCGCTGCGCCGGCTGCTCGATACGCCGGCCCCCTGGGAGCGTTGACCCTTGGCGATCGGCCCGCCCGGACCGCTGGACGACACGCACCGGCTGGACGGTTTCCGCTGCACATACCCCGGACTTGCCCGCTGGCTGATCGAACGCGCCCGCAAGCAGCATCAGGACGGCGCCTCCCGCTGCTTCGTCGCCTGCGACGCGCAGCGCAACGTGATCGGCTACTACGCGCTCGCCGCCGGATCGCTGTCGCACGCCGCCGCACCGGACAGCGTCCGGCGCAACATGCCGGACCCGATTCCCGTCGCGGTGCTGGGCCGTCTTGCCGTGCACGAAGACTGGGCCGGCCGCGGCATCGGGAGCGGCCTGCTCAAGGATGCCGTGCTGCGGGTCGCGCTCACCGCGCGAGAACTGGGCATCCGCGCCTTGCTCTGCCACGCCATCGACGAAACCGCCAGGGCGTTCTACCTGCAACGCGGCTTGACGTCTTCGCCTGTCGAACCGTCGACCGTCATGCTGAGCCTGCCGCGGCTGCTTGAAATGTTGCGGGCGCGATAAGCCATGGAGCGGGCGCGCAGCTTCGACAGAGGTAACCGCCATCGCGATTGCGTCAGGAAGCAGCGCAGGGTTCGGATCGACTGGCCGAGCGAGCAGCGCTGACCCAGGCGTTTTGCTGCAAGTGGTCGCTGACCGCCCGCGCGCGGCTTTGCTGTCGAATGCGAAGCGCTGCGAGATTGCACGGCAGTCCGGGACGTCGGCGTTTCCCATCCTGGAGCTCGCAGACGGATCGCCTACTGCGCGGTGTACCCGCCATCCACCAGCAGCGATGCCCCGGTGACGAACGAGGCATCGTCGCTGGCCAGGAACAGCACCGTCTTCGCCACTTCGTCGGCCCGGCCCAGGCGTCCCATCGGGTGCAGGGCCTTCAGCTGCTCCTTCGCCTCGGGCGGGATGGCCGCCAGCAGCGGGGTCTCGATGTAGCCGGGGCAGACGGCGTTGACGCGGACGCCGCGGGGCGCGAGGTCAATCGCCATCGACTGGGTCAGCAGCTTCACGCCGCCCTTGGCCGCAGCGTAGGCGGTCACGGCGGACTTGCCGACGTGGCTGTGGATGGAGCCGCAGTTGACGATCGCGCCGCCGCCCTGCGCCAGCATCCGCTGCGCGGCGTACTTGCCGCACAGGTAGACGCCGGTGAGGTTGATGTCGAGGGTGCGCTGCCAGTCGGCCTCGTCCAGCTGGTCCACCGGTGCATCGTGGGCGATGCCGGCATTGGCGAACAGCACGTCGATGCGGCCGAAGGCCTCGACGGTGCGGTCCATCAGCGCCTGCACCTGCGCGCTGTCGGCGACGTCGACCTTGACGAACAGGGCGCGGCCTTCGGCGGCGCCGAGCTGGTCGGCGAGCGCCTGGCCGGCATCGGAAAAGTCGGCGACGACGACGCGCGCGCCCTCGGCGGCGAACAGGCGCGAGGCGGCCTCGCCGATGCCGCTGGCGCCGCCGGTGACGATGACGGACTTGTCCTGGAATCGCATGGGCATGTCTCCGTTCGGGAAAGGGGGAGCGTGCGGGCATGGTAGGCCCCGCGGTGTAGACGGATGTCCGGCCGCGACCGTTGCGGGGTTCGATGGGAGCCGGCCGCGCCGTCGCCGAATCGCGATATCGTAGGCGCCTGCCGCATCGCCAGCCCCCGGGCAAGCCGCGCATCCGCCGTTCCCCTTGGCGCTCCCGGAGGTCCGCATGTCGCCCCGTTCGATGCTTCGCCGCCTGCTGGCGGCCGCCGCGCTGTCCCTCTCCTGTCTGCTGGGCCCGGCCTGGGCTTCGGACATCCTCGTCCCGCACCACCAGGGCACGGCCGTGCTGCCGGGCGTGCCGCAGCGCGTGGCGGTGTTCGACCTCGGCGCGCTCGACACCCTGCAGGCGCTGGGGGTGGAGGTGGCGGCGGTACCGGGTGCGCGGTTCCCGGCCTCGCTGGCGCGCTACGGCGACGCGCGCTACGCGAAGGTCGGCACGCTGTTCGAGCCGGACGTGGAGGCGCTACGCGGGCTGGCGCCTGACCTGATCGTGGTCGGCGGGCGCTCGGCGCGGCACTACGCGGCGCTGTCGGAGATTGCGCCCACGCTCGACCTGGGCGCCGATGCCGCCGGCTTCGGCAACGCGGTCGTTTCCAACACGCTGACGCTGGGCCGTGTGTTCGACCGCAACACCGAGGCTGCGGCGCTCGTCGGCCGCCTGCTGCAGCGCCGGGCCGGACTCGGCGCGCGGCTGGGCGATGCGCGCGCGCTGACGCTGTTCGTGGTCGGCGGGCGCGCCAACGCGAACGCGCCGGGCGAGCGCTTCGGCATCGTGCACGATCTGGCGCTGCTGCCTTCGGTGTTGCCGGCGAACGTGGACACGGCGGCGGAAGGCGCGCGGCCGGAGGCGGGCTCGCCGGAGGCCGAGCAGCGCCGCCGGCAGTCCGCGCAGCGGCTGGCCGAGGCCCTGGCCGCCGAGCCCGACTGGCTGATCGTGCTCGACCGCGGCGCCGCCACCGGCGGCGAGGCGCAGGCCGACGCGATCCTGGCCGCCGATCCCCAGGTCGCCGCCAGCCGTGCCTGGCGCGAGGGCCGCGTGCTGCGCCTCGACCCACCGACCTGGTATCTCGCGCCGGGCGGCATCGCCTCGGCGCAGGCCCTGCTCGACGAACTGTCGGGCCGGCTCGCGGACGATTGAGTAACGGATCACGGCGGGCGAAGCGTCCGCCGCTTTCTTGATCCCGGTACCCGCCTGCGATACCGTCGGTCCGATCGGAGCGGATCCCTGGGGCCGCTTCGAGGAAGGTCTGGTTCCACAACGAGAGCCTGCACCCGGCGATCGCCGAGGTGGGGTTCTGCAGGCCGCAGCCGACGGGGTTTCCATGACACCGTTGTTCAAGAAGCTCAACCTCAAGGATCGGCGCGCGATCGTGGTGTTGAACGCGCCCGCATCGTTCGAACCCGAACTGCGCGCGCTGGACGGCGTCGCGATCCACCGCAAGGTCGATCCGGCGGCGAGGCTCGGGTTCGGCCTCGCCTTCGCGATCACACAGGCGCAGCTTGACCAGGCATCTTCGGCCCTCATGGCCGCCGCCGCCGACGGCGACGCCACGCTGTGGATCGCCTATCCGAAGGCGACCTCCAAGCGCTACGCCTGCGAGTTCAGCCGCGACAGCGGCTGGCAGATGCTCGGCGATGCCGGATTCGAGCCCGTCCGCCAGGTCTCGATCGACGAGGACTGGTCCGCGCTGCGCTTTCGGCAGGTGGCTTTCATCGAGTCGCTGACCCGCAGTCCGCGGCGTGCGATCAGCCAGGCCGGCAAGACGCGCCTCGCGGAGCGGGGACGATAGGGGTCCGAGGCGAATCGGGCCGGGGATGGGGCGAAGGGCAATCGCGTCGCGGAACGGGACAGGCGCCGGATCGCACCGGCGTCGTCGACGCGCTTCGTCGCCATCGACGTGCTGCATCGCGTCTCGACGGCGGAACGGCCACGCGACTAGCCTCGCACCATGACGACCGATCCCCGAGCCAGTACCGTCGATGGCGTCCTGCGCCGCAGCGCGACGCGTTTCCCCGGGCGCGTCGCGCTGCGCTTCGAGGACCGCGTGTGGACCTACCGGGCGCTGGACGATGCGGTGAGCCGCGCGGCGGCGCATCTGCTCGGGTTGGGCCTGTCGCCCGGCGACTGCGTCGCGGCCTTCGGCACCAATTCCGATGCCTATGCGCTCGGCTTCCTCGCCTGCGCGCGGGCCGGGCTGGTGCACGTGCCGATCAACTACGCGCTGCGCGGCGACGAGCTGTCCTACCTGGTCGGGCAGTCCGGCGCGCGGGCGGCGCTGGTCGATCCGGCGCTGATGCCCGCGTTCGCGCCGGTGGGCGAGGCGCTGGGCGTGGCGCACGTGGTGCCGCTTCGCGACGACGAGGGCACCTTGCTCGTACATGCGCGCGGTGATGGCGAACCGCCGGCGTTGGCCGCGACGCCCGCGGAAGGCGATCTGGCGCAGCTGCTGTACACCTCCGGCACCACGTCGCGGCCGAAGGGCGCGATGATGACCCACGGGGCGCTGGTGCATGAGTACGTCTCGGCGATCGTCGCGCTCGGGCTGCAAGAGGACGACGCGCCGCTGGTCTGCATGCCGCTCTACCATTCCGCGGCGATGCACGTGTTCCTGTTGCCGTATCTGGCGGTGGGGGCGAGCGTGCGCCTGCTGGCTTCGCCCGACATCCCGCGCATCCTGGCACTCGTCGAGGCCGAGCGGATCGGCTCGCTGTTCCTGGCGCCGACGGTGTGGGTGCCGCTGGCCGGCCACCCGGACCTGGACCGGCGCGACCTGTCCTCGCTGCGCAAGGCGCAGTACGGCGCGTCGATCATGCCGGTGACGGTGCTGGAGCGCCTGCGCGCGCGGCTGCCGAACGTGGGCTTCTACAACTGCTTCGGGCAGTCGGAGATCGGCCCGCTGGCGACGGTGCTGCAGCCGGACGAGCACGCGGCGCGGCCGGCATCGTGCGGGCGGCCGGTGCTGTTCGTGGAGGCGCGCGTGGTCGACGACCAGGGGCTCGATGTCGCCGACGGGGAACCCGGGGAAATCCTCTACCGCTCGCCGCAGCTGTGCGGCGGCTACTGGAACGATCCCGAGGCCACCGCCGAGGCCTTCCGCGACGGCTGGTTCCACTCCGGCGACCTGGTGGTCCGCGATGCGGAGGGCTACGTGACGGTGGTGGACCGGATCAAGGACGTCATCAACACCGGCGGCGTGCTGGTCGCCTCGCGCGAGGTGGAGGATGCCATCTACACCCATCCGGCGGTGGCCGAGGTGGCGGTGGTCGGCACGCCGGACCCGCGCTGGATCGAGGCGGTGACCGCGGTGGTGGTGCTGCGCGAGGATGCGCCCGCGCCGAGCGCTGAGGACGTGATCGCGCACGTCAAGGCGCGGCTGGCGCCGTTCAAGGTACCCAAGACGGTGCGCTTCGTCCCGTCGCTGCCGCGCAACCAGAGCGGCAAGCTGCTCAAGCGGGAGCTGCGCGGGGCGTCGTGAAGACCTCTGCCGCGGGCGCCGGAGACCCAGAAACGAAAGGGGAGGCGCCCTGCGCCTCCCCACAACGAATGTATACAACGCCGGGGGGCTTGCGGCAAGGGCCCCGGCGGGGCGCAGCATCGCCGCCCTGCCGAACGGGCAGGCAAGCGGAGGCGATGCGATGCGCGATGCACAGGCGTACTACCACGGCACCAAGGCCGACCTGGAAACGGGCGACCTGATCGCACCGGGCCATGCGTCCAACTATGGCAAGGGAAAGCCGGGACGGTTCGTGTACTTGTCGGCCACGCTGGATGCGGCCATCTGGGGCGCCGAACTGGCCGCCGGCGCGGGGCGGGGCCGGATCTACATCGTGGAGCCGACCGGCGCGATCGAGGACGATCCGAACCTGACCGACAAGCGGTTCGCCGGCAATCCCACGAAGTCGTACCGTTCCCGGGAGCCGTTCCGCGTCGTCGGCAAAGTCGCCGACTGGCAGGGCCATTCGCCGGACCGGCTCGCGGAGATGCATGCGCTGCTCGAGCGCCTCGAACGCGAAGGCATCGAGCCGATCGAGGAATGAGTATGGACGCCTGGGAGAGATGGAAGCCGGCAATGGGCCGGTTCGCGCTGTTCGCATTCGTTGCGTCGGCGGTCGCCGGCTGCCGCACGGCATCGCCCGATGGCGCGGTCTTCCTGCCGCTGCTCGATCCGCCTGCGACCGGCCTCGAAGAGGTCCGTCTCACCGCCGCCTACTCGGGCAGCCTGGTGGTCGATCGCGGCTGCGTCAGGGTGGCCGGGCGCTCCGGCCACGGTGCCCTGACGGTCCTCTGGCATCGGGGGACCGAACTGGGCCGCGACGCGTCCGGCCCCGTCCTGCGCAACGCGCACAGCGGCAGGGTCTACCCCTTCGGCCGGCCCATCCGTTTCGGCGGCGGCGAGATGTCCCGGGATTTCGCGGAGCGGCAGTACCCCGCGGTCGCGGAGCGTTGCGGTCCGCCCTATGCGTCCGGATGGCTGCCGGAGTAGGCACGCGCGCCTGCATGCGATACGCGGCATGGGGCGTTGCCGTATCGTCGCGCCATGTACGCCGAACGCACCCGCCACGTCGACGAAAGCGAAGAAGACGGCTACCACTACGAGTACGACATCTACCGCTTCACCGACGGCGCGCTGTGCTTCGTGGCGCGCAGCTACGTCGAGGATGCGTGCGAAGCGCACTTCCTGCGCGCCGAGCGGCGCGGCCGGCCGCGCTACCTGAGGGCCGCGGACCTGCGGCATCCGCTGTTCCTGGCCGCGCTGGACCACCTGCGCGGCGAGGGCAAGACGCGCCACGCATGGCTGTGCCCGCGCACGTCGCGCTACCGCGACGTGTCCGATGCCGGGCCGCCGTGGTGGCGTTGGCCCTGGCGGCACGGGTAGCGGGCCCGCGGGCGCTTTCGCCGGGTGCGGAAAGGCACCCCATCCAACGACACGGGCCGCGCGTCCGCGTGGCCGTCGAGAATCCAGGCCAATGCATCGCGAGGATTCCGCATGGGCACACGTTGGGCGAAGTGGATCGCGGGGCTGGCGCTGGCCGCTCCGCTGGCGGCGCAGGCGCAGGTCGACCTGGGCGCGCTCGATCGCGACATGACCGGTCCGCGCGCGCAGGTGCTGGTGCTGGGCACGGTGCACCTGAGCGAGCTGCCGGAGGGCTTCGACCCGGCGGCGCTGTCGGGCCTGCTGGACCGGCTGGCGGCATTCCGCCCCGACGTCATCACCATCGAGGCGCTGTCCGGCGAGGAGTGCGATCTCGCCGCACGCCACCCGGAGAAGTACGGCGCCGACTACTGCGCCGGCACCGAGGCCGCCCGCGCCGCCACCGGCCTCGACGTGCCCGCCGCGCTGGCCGGGATCGACACCACGCTGAAGGCCTGGCCCGCGCAGCCGTCGCCGGCGCAGCGCCGCCGCCTGGCCGCGCTGTTCCTGGCGGCCCACGACCGCGCCTCGGCCTACGTGCAATGGCTGCAGCTGCCCGAGGCTGAGCGCCGCGCCGGCGACGGCCTGGACGATGCGCTCGTGGCGCTGCTCGCGCAGATCGGCACGCGCAACAACGAGGACTACCGGATCGCCGCCGTCCTGGCGGCGCGGCTGGGCCTGCAGCGGGTCCACGCCACCGACGACCACACCGGCGACAACATGGACGTCGAGGACGTGCAGGCCTTCGGCCGCGAGGTCGAGGCGGCCTGGAAGGCGGGCCGAGGGGTGCTGGAGGCGCGCATCGAACAGGAGCGCGCGCTTGCGCGCGCTCCCGACCTGCTGCCGCTGTACCGCTACGTCAACGATCCGGCGCACCTGCAGGCGCTGTCGGAGGTCAACGTCAGCGCCTCGTTGCGTGCGCGGTCGGCCGCAGGCTACCCGCAGATCTGGGTGGCCGGCTGGGAGGTCCGCAACCTGCGCATGGTCGCCAACGTCCGCGCCGCCTTCCGCGAGCGCCCGGGCGCCCGCGTGCTGTCGATCGTCGGCGCCTCGCACAAGCCGTGGTTCGACGACTGGCTCGGGCGGATGCAGGGCGTGGAGATCGTCGACGCCCTGCAGGTGCTGTAGGAGCGCGCTCGCGCGCGACCGGCATTTCCTCGCGAGTCCGTCGCGCGCAAGCGCGCTCCTACGGACAGTCGCGCGCGGCGGGCGCGTCCGATGGCGTGGTGGGGCATGGCGCCAGCGGCACCGTCAGCCAGCGCAGGAAGCGCTGGGTCAGCGGGCCGACGCCGAAGGCGAACACCAGGGTGCCCAGGCCGGCGGTGCCGCCGAGCAGGACGCCGATCGCCAGCGCGGTGACTTCGATGCCGGTGCGCACGAGGCGGATCGACCAGCCGGTGCGGCGCGCCAGGCCGGTCATCAGGCCGTCGCGCGGGCCCGGCCCCAGTTGCGCACCGACGTACAGCGCGGTGGCGAAGGCGCAGGCGAACACGCCGGCCAGCATGTAGACCCAGCGCAGCGCCAGGCCCTCGGGCGCGGGCAGCCAGGCCAGGTGCAGGTCGGCGAACGGGCCGATCAGGAAGGTGTTCGCCAGCGTGCCCAGGCCCGGCATCTGCCGCAGCGGGATCCAGGCCAGCAGGATCGCCAGCGAGGCGACGACCATCACCATGCCGAACGAACCGGGCACGTGGCGGACCAGACCGAGGTGAAAGACGTCCCAGGGCGCGGCGCCGACGGCGGCCTGGATCATCAGCGCGATCGCCAGCCCGTAGAGCCACAGGCCGAGCAGCAGCCGGATCAGGCGTTCGGGCAGGCGGCCGGCCCGCAACTGGGCGAGCGGGCCGAGGTTGGCGAGGGACGGGGCGGGCGTGCCGGCGGGGGGCATGGGGGCCACGATGCGCAGGATTGGCCCTTTCCGATAGCGCCAATCGTGGGATAGTGGCCCGCATGCAGCGATCGCTCGCCCCCGAACGCCTCGCCACGCTGGTCGGCCGGCTGGACCGCGCCCCGGCCTATCGCGGCCTGTGCCTGGCGCTGCAGGAGCTGATCGGCGACGGCCGCATCCCGATCGACACGCGCCTGCCCAGCGAGCGGCTGGTCGCCGCCGCGCTCGGCGTGTCGCGCAACACCGTCACCCGTGCCTACGGGGAACTGGTCGCGGCCGGCTACGCCAGCGCGCGCCAGGGCGCGGGCACCTTCGCGACGGTCCCGATGGAGCGGCGGCGGGCGCACGACCACGCGCTGGGCGCGGCGAAGGTCGCCGACGGGGCGATCGACCTGACCTGCGCCGCGGGCGCGGCGACGCCGGGCACCGCGGCCGCGTATGCGCGTGCGGTCGCCGCGCTGCCGGCCTACCTGTCGGGCGACGGCTACCTGCCGTCCGGCCTGCCGGCGCTGCAGGCGCGCATCGCGGCGATGTACGCGCGGCGCGGCCTGCCGACGAGCGCCGGCCAGATCGTCGTGGCCTCCGGCGCGCTGTCGGCGCTGGCCATCGTCGCGCGCATGCTGTCGCGGCCGGGCGACCGCATCCTCGTGGACACGCCGGGCTACCCGAACGCGATGGGCGCGCTGACGGTCGGCGGTGCGCGGTTGGTCGGCGCGCCGCTGGGCGATCCGCTCGGCGACACCGGCTGGGACCTCGACGGCATCGAGGCCACGCTGCGCGAGGCCGCGCCGCGGATGGCCTACGTCATCGCCGATTTCCACAATCCCACCGGCTTCCTGATGGACGAGGCGCAGCGCGCGCGCTACGCCGCCGCGCTGGAGGCGGCGGGCACGCAGGCCATCGTCGACGAGACCCTGCAGGCGACGCGACTGTCGGAGGCGCCGATGCCGGCGCCGTTCGCCGCCTTCTCGCCCGGGGCCATCACCGTCGGCAGCGCATCGAAGCTGTGCTGGGGCGGCCTGCGGGTGGGCTGGATCCGCGCGCCGCAGGCGCTGGTCGAGCGCCTGGTCACCGCGCGCGTGCAGCTGGACCTCGGCAGTTCGCTGCTCGACCAGCTGGTGGTGGCGGAACTGATCGATGCCGAGGCGGTGTTCGCGACCCGCCGCGCGCAGGTGCGCCGGCAGCGCGACGCGCTGGCGCAGGCCCTGCGCACGCAGTTGCCGGACTGGCGCTTCCGCCTGCCCGACGGCGGCCTGAGCCTGTGGGTGCGGTTGCCGCACGGCAGCGCGACACGGCTGGCCGCGGACCTGGAACGCGACGGCGTGCACCTGGCGCCCGGCCCGGTGTTCGGCGTCGAAGGCGGCTTCGACCGCTGGCTGCGGATTCCCTACGCCAAGCCGGAGGCGCAGCTGGTGGAGGCCGTGCGGCGGATGGCGCGCGCCTGGTCGGCGCTGCCGCGCGAGCGCGGCCGGCAGCCCGCGGCGGCACGGCCGCTGATCGCCTGAGCCGCGCGGCCGGGTCCGCCGGCACCCGCCGCGCGATCCGAATCCCCCTCGGCTGCGTCCCCGCGCCTGCGATGCTCCGGTGGCCCGGCGTCGCTCGATCGAGCGGCGCCCGCCCGCCTACCGGTACGGCCCCGGGCCGCGCCAGACCACCTCGCCGCGCCGGTAGACCCGCTGCATGTTGATGACCTCGCGCGCGTCGCCGATGGCGGCCATCTCCGGGTCGTCCGGGTCGAGCAGGCGGCAGGGGCCGGATTCGCGCCGGAGCGCGGTCTCCAGCGGGCAGACCATGTACTGCCGGGTGCCGGGCAGGGGCAGGAAGAGTTCGGTCATGCCCTGGTCCTTCCAGGCGCGCAGCCGGGCTTCGCTGCGCTGGTCGTAGAGGACCTGGTAGCCGCCCACCTCCAGGCTGGGGCCGGAGGAGGACACGTCGCGGCCGCGGCCGCGGTCAACGGCGGGGCTGCGGGCCATGCCCGCGTTCGCGGGAGCGGTCTCTTGCGGGAGCATGCCCGGCGGCTGGCCCCAGACGTGCGCGCGGCGCTGGGTGGTCGGGGGCGCGCTGGCGGCGGGCGCCTGGGCCTGGGGCGCGGCGTCCGGAACCTCGGGCGGTGCCGGCGCCGGCGGGCTCGGGCGCGGCAGGGGTTCCGGCACGGGCTCGTCGGCGCGGACGACCCGCGTGGTCTGGAGGCGGGATTCCGCAGGGGCGGGTTCGGCGGCGTCGGGCTCCGGCCGGGGCGCCGGCTGGCGGGGACGGGGCGGGGCGGGCGAGGCGTGCGCGGGTTGCGGCGGCGCCACGCCGACGAAATCCACGACCATGCGGCTGCCGGCGGCGGCGCCTTGCGGCGCGGTCACGACGACCTCCGGGGACGACATCAGCAGCAGCAGGAACAGCAGATGCCACAGCGCGCTCAGGAGCGCGGCGATCCACGGCTGCAGGCGTTCGATCGGGGGCTCGGCCCCCGCCACCGCACGACGCGACATGGTCATGCCGCCGGCGATGCGTCGGAGGGGCGGGCCTTCATGCGGGGGCTAGGGGGCGACCGGGGGAGTGCCGCATCGTAACGCGGCCGGGGGGCGGATTCGGTGTCTGCCGTCGGCGCGCGCCATCGAACGGGCGGCGCGCCGGGGATCCGGCCAGGCAGGCGCCCCGGCTCGTGGGGGGGGCCGGGGCGCGGGGTACGACGTCGGCGCACGGCGGCGCCGGAGCGCCACCGCCGCCGCGGCTCAGTCCTTCAGGTCGTCCGGCACCTTGCCGCCGTTCTCGGCGAGCTTGCGCATCACCGCCTTGTGCAGCGCGATGTTCTGCTCGGCGCTGCCGTGCGCACCGGCGTCCACGCCGAGCTCGGCGGCCAGCTCCTTGCGGGCGTCGAGGCTGGAATCGAGGTCGAGCAGCTTCAGCAGGTCGACGATGGAATGGCGCCAGTCGCTCTTGCCGCCCTTCTCCGCGGCCAGGCCGCTCAGCACGGCCTCCACGTCCACCGGCCCGGCGGCCGGCGACGGCGCGGGCGCGGCGGGCGGCGCGGGATTCCGCGCGGGCGGCGACACCTTGGGATCGTGCTCGCTGCCGGTGAAGATCACGGCCTCGGGCTTCCGGGTGGCGGCCGGCGGCTGTGCGGGTGCGGTCTTGCGACCGAAGATGCGGTCGGAGATCTTGGAGAACAGGCCCATGCGCGAAACTCCTGATGACGGGGAGGCGATTGTGCGGACGCGATCGCAAAGATCGTATGAAAGCACGGGTCCACGCGCGGCTGGGCGACGGTCCGGGAGACGCGCCGGGCCGCGCGCGTTCCCGCGGGTGGGAGCCGACGCTACTCCCGCTGCACGCGCTCGGCGATCTGCGGGGTGAACCAGAACGGGATGCGGTACTCGCGGCGGCGCAGCTTGCCGGCATCGCCGCCTTCCGCGTTCCAGACCAACAGCAGGTCGTGGCGGCCCGGCGCCAGGCCGTCGAGCGGGAGATAGCCGACCAGCCCCCGCATGCCGAGGTCGCGGCGTTCGGTCGGCACGAAGTCGCCGAGCGCGACCGCCTCGCCGTCCAGCGCGATCGTCCACAGCGACGACAGGCAATCGAGCGCCAGCCGGCCGGCGGCCTCGCCCTCGGCCGCGTTCCGGCCATTTTCCAGCCCGGCACACCGCGCACGCGCCAGCTTGTTGTCGTGCTGCGGCTGGTGCGGCAAGAACAGGCGCAGATGGGTCTCGGCGATGCGATCGGCCGGGATCATCGGATAGCGCAGCATCCGGTCGTGCTCCGAGCGCAGCGATTCGTAGTGCGCGCCGAGCATGCCCTGGTCGACCGCCTCCCCGGTCAGCACGTCGTAGCGATGGATCATCGAGAAGCCGACCGAGTTGACGATCTGCACGCAGCCGATGAGCAGCGCGCCCATGAGCACGGCGACGTAGACCGCCAGGAAGCCGCGGCCGTTGAGGTTGCTCTGCAGCGTGTACTGCACCGGCGCGATCAGGCGCAGCGGGATGAGGACGCTGTAGACGCGCAGCAACCCGCGAACCAGCCGCCGCAGCGCCGGTGCGGGATCGCCGGCCCGTTCGCGGCGCGCGACGAGCCGGTCCCCGGCGATGGCGACGACGTTGCCGAGGACGAAGAGCGCGTACATCGCGATCAGCACGATCGTCGTGGCCCGGTCCGGATCCGCGAACGGCGCGCCGAGCAGTCCGCCAAACAGGATCCCCACGATGGCCAATATGCCGATCCAGGCGATCGTCAGCGCGATGAGGATGGTCATCGCGAACAGCATCGATGCCGCGCGGTCGGCGGCGTCGATCGCAGCGCCGAGGTCGACGATGCGTTCGCGGTGAAAGGCGCGCGCGACCGTGCCCATCATCGGGATGCGGTCCCAGCGGATGCCGCCGGGGAACGCCGACTTCAGCCCGACCAGGCCCACCCAGTAGCCGCGGATGGCGAGGTGGACGATGAACGCGAACGCCAGCGCGTACGACAGGCCGACCCCGATCAGGAAGCCGAACCACAGCGCATACTCGAACACGCCCTCGACATGCACCACGTTCGCCGCCCAGGCCTCGAAGATGCGGCCGGGCACGGTCAGCAGCGCGAAAGCCAGCATGCCGGAGATGATCAGCTCCAGTTCGTCGGTCCGCTCGCGCAGGCGCTCGAAGGCGATGCGGCTGCCCCGTTGCACAGGGTGTGCGTCGACGGGCCGCGATGCGGCGTCGGTCTCGTTGGGCATTCTGCGATCTCCCTGGCTCCCGGCGTCGAGTGTATCGGCACCGGTCGAGGCAAGGGGGACCGGCACCGGTCGACCACGAGCCGTCTACTGCGCGTCGCTACCTCAACCGATCGGCGTGCTGCGAGGTGGCGGCGGCGGACTCGCTCGGGCGCCCGTCGAGCCGCCGAACCCCGCCGCCATCGCGTTGGGGTCCGCACGCGCGCAGTCGGCGATCGTCCGCGCGATATCGCCATCGGCCATCGGCCATCGGTCGAGGCGTCCCGCGCTCGCAGTCCTGGCAGCGACCGCCGCGATGTTCGCCTGGAAAGACCGGGGCGGGAGCGGAACGTCCCGCCGTCGCCGGGAACCTTCGCTCCGCCCTGGTCCGGGTGGAAATCAGGCCTTCAGGAGCTGGGAGGCTTCCTTGACGATCTCCGCACGGATGCCGGCATTGCCGGAGCCGTCCAGGCCGCGCAGCACCTGGTCCTCGATGAAGCGGTTGGCGTTGTCGCGGAACGTGGCCAGGTACTTGTCCTGGTACTCGTCCTTGGTCAGCTTGTCGACCATCATGTCCTTGAACTTGTCCACGCTGTTGCCGTCGACCTGACCGCCGATCTCGTCGACGACCTTGTCGAAGGTGCTCTTGGCGCGGCTGTCTTCGCCGAACACCTTGGTGAACCCGTCCTTCAGGCCATCGGTCAGGACCCCGCCCGGCGTGGGCACCAGGCCGATGAAGAAGTTGAGCATGTTGGTCAGGTCGGCCTTGCGCGCGGCATCGTCCTCGGCCTTGTCGGAAAAGCCGTTGAACACGGCCTGTTCCACCGACGCCACCATGTGCGTCAGCCGGTGCTCGTTCTCCAGCATGCGGTCGGTGTTGTTGTCGTCGCGCGCGTCGATGTAGTCCTTGGCCCAGCCGTCGGACAGCTTGGTCAGCGAGTTGAGCACGTCGGGCGCCGCCTCGTTGGTCGGCGACAGCCCGGTCAGCCGGGTCAGGTTGGCCATCGTCATCATGTTGCGGGTGACGTTGTCGACGTTGCTGCCCTCGTGGATGCCGGACTCGCCCAGGCCGTTGAACTCGAAGATCTCACCGGCCTTCTTCCGCACCAGTTCGTTCACCGCTTCCTGGCGTCCTTCCTTGGGGATGTTCCGGTCGTCGAAGAAGCCGTTGTCGCCCCAGGGATCGTTCCTGGACTGGTCGAGGATCAGCTCGGCCATGTCGGCCGCGTGGCTGCGCGTGCCGCCCGCGTACACGCTCTCCTTGTCGTTGGCCACCGCCTTGATCAGGATCTCCATGGGATCGCGGTTGTAGCTGTCTGGCAGCTTGCTGTCCTCGCGGTTCAGCCAGGCGTTCTCGGTGGTGACCTTGCTGAAGCCCTCGCTGACGTCCTGGATCGCCCGCTCGCGCGTCTCGCTGTCCACGCCATGGAGGATCCTGTTGACCACGGCGCCGTCGTCGCCGGCGCGGTCGGCGGCGTTGAGCAGCAGGCCCAGGTAGTCGGCGCGGTCGTTCTTGTCGGTCTTGCCGGCGCCGACCTTGCCTTCGCGCAGCTGGTCGACGGTGAACTGCTCGATGAAGTCGGCGAATTCCTTGCTCCGGCCGTCGCCCTCGCCGAGGCCGTCGAGGAAGCGCTGGAACACTTCGCCGGAGGTGTTCTCGTTCTCGATCCTGCTCATGCCGCGGCTGTTCTGGTACGCGGTGGCCTTGTCGACGACCTCGCCGCTGACGCCGTCCATCTCCAGGAAGCGCCAGGTATTCTCGCTGTCCACCTCGCGCGCGTTGTAGCCGGCGCCGAAGGCTTCCAGCACCTGCTGGCGCTGCTCGGAGGTGATCTTGCCGTCGTCGACGAGCTTGTCCAGGCGCGCGCCCTGCAACCAGGAGTCCGACTTGGTCGCGCCCTTGTCGTTCTCGAGGATGGCGCCGATGAAGCGGCCGCGGTCCTCCACGCTGAGCCCGGGCAGGAAGTCGCTGGCCAGCGCGGTCAGGCGCTTGTCGTAGTCGTCCTTCTTGCCCTTGATGTCGCCGACGGAGTGCAGGTCCTTCGCGAGATCCAGCAGGTCCGACTTGCTGGGCGAACTGTAGTCGTCGGGCAGGTCGTTGCGATTGCCTTGGGATTCGGCGAACTGCTTGAGCGATTCGATGATCTTGAGGCTGTCCAGGGTGAGCGCCATGACGATGTCTCCTTGTGCGTGGGGGGCGGCGCGGGCAGAGTTCCTGCCCGCTGCGCTCCGAAGCTTGCGAGCGCCATCGGGCGATCGACAGCTCGGGAAATCCCTAGGGCGACGTCGTCGCTGGGTTGCAAGAAGGCGATGTCGTCCACTTCGTGATCGAAGGCTCGAATGAAGCGTGAGGCATTCACCGTGCGGGCGAGCCCCGGCCGCAGGAGCGACATCGGTCCGGGCCCGCGCTTCCCGGAGCCGCCGTCACGGTTCCCGCGCACCGCATACGTATTCGGCCCGCCGCCCCCTGGATGCTGCACCGCGATCCCCGCTACACCGGTCCGCGCCCCCCACGGATGCCCGCCCTCCACCGACCGGAGACCGCACCATGCGCGAAGGACACGCCGCCCGCTCTTCCCGTTCCTCCCGCCGCTGGCGCACGCGCCTGGCCGCGTTCGCCCTGCTCGCCGCCACTGCGGCGGCGGCGCAGGCGGAGGTCGTCCTGCATGCGTTCAACTGGCCCTACGCGACGGTGGAGGCGCGCGCGGCGCAGATCGCGCAGGCCGGCTACCGCAAGGTGCTGGTGGCGCCGGCGTACCGCTCGCAGGGCACCGAGTGGTGGGCGCGCTACCAGCCGCAGGACCTGCGCGTGATCGACCACCCGCTGGGCGATACCGAAGCCTTCGCCGACATGGTGCAGGCACTGGCCGACCACGGCGTGGCCACCTATGCCGACGTGGTGCTCAACCACATGGCCAACGAGGCTTGGATGCGGCCGGACCTGAACTACCCCGGCGCCGCGGTGCTGTCGCTGTACGCGGCCGATCCGGCCCGCTACGCGGGCCTGCGCTTGTACGGCGACCTGTCGTCCAACCAGTTCGGCGCCGGCGACTTCGGCCCGGCACAGTGTATCGCCGACTACGCCGACGCCTACCAGGTGCGCCACTACCGCATCTGCGGCGGCGGCGGCGATCCGGGCCTGCCCGACCTGGTCGCCAACGACTGGGTGGTGCAGCAGCAGCGCGCCTACCTGCAGGCGCTCAAGGACCTGGGCGTGCGCGGGTTCCGCATCGACGCCGCCAAGCACATGACCTTCGAGCACATGAACCGCGTGCTGGATGCCGGCATCCGCGCGCAGGCGCACGTGTTCGGCGAGGTCATCACCACCGGCGGCGCCGGCACGGTGGACTACGACCGCTTCCTGGCGCCGTACCTGGACGCGACCAGTCATGCCGCCTACGACTTCCCCCTGTTCAACGCGATGCGCAACGCGCTGCTGCCGGGCGGCAGCCTGAGCGCGCTGGTCGACCCCGGCGCCTACGGCCAGGCGCTGCCGGGGGCGCGCGCGGTAACCTTCGCCGTCACCCACGACATCCCCAACAACGCAGGCTTCCGCTACGCGATCCTCGACCCGGTGGACGAGACCCTGGCCTATGCCTTCCTGCTGGGCCGCGACGGCGGCGTGCCGATGGTCTACACCGACCGCAACGAGAGCGGCGACGGCCGCTGGGTGGACGCCTGGCTGCGCGACGACCTGGTGCGCATGGTGGGCTTCCACAACGCCATGCAGGGCCGCGACATGCAGGTGCTCGCGCACGGCGCCTGCCACCTGCTGTTCCGTCGCGGCGACGCCGGCATCGTCGGCATCAACAAGTGCGGCCACGCGGTGGACGCGACGGTGGCGATGGACGGCAGCGTGCTGCACTGGCACGTGCCCTACGCGGATGCGCTGGGTTCCGGCGACACCGTGGTCATCGACCGCGCCGCCTACACCTTCCGCCTGCCGCCGCGGCAGGCGCGCCTGTGGCGGCGCTGAGCGCGGGCCGGGCGAAGCCCGCCACGCGAGCCCTGTAGGAGCGCGCTCGCGCGCGCGAGGCTTTCCCCGCGAACCCAGTCGCGCGCAAGCGCGCTCCTACAGTCCGTGGCGAGGACAGGCGCCGTCGCCCTCAGGCCGCCGCGGGCGGTGCGCGGCCAGGCAGGTGGCCACGCTCAGCGCCACCAGCACGAAGGCCACGGCTTCCAGCACGGTCGGCCCGCGCCGTTCCCACAGGAAGCCGTAGACCAGCGCGAACAGGGTCTCGAACAGGATCATCTGCCCGACCAGCGTCAGCGGCAGCAGCCGGCTCATGCGGTTCCACAGCGCGTTGCCCAGGATCGAGGCGAACAGGGCCACGCCGGCCGACACGCCGGCCAGCAGGGCCCAGGCCTGCCCGCCGTGCGGCTCGCGATGCAGCAGCAGCGCCACCGGCACCAGCAGCAGGGTCTGCGCGCAGGTGACCACGCCGGTGAGCAGGTTCCACTCGTGCACGGAGACGTCGCGCAGGCGCAGCAGCCAGCGGCGGTTGCCCACGGCGTAGCAGGTCCACGAGGCCAGCGCGCCGGCGCCGCACAGCAGGCCGGCGAGCTGCCGGCCGGCCGAGCCGGAGGCCGGCGCCGCCAGCGCCTGCCAGCCGATGCACACCGCGCCGGCGGCGCAGCACGCCAGCGAGAGCCCCAGCCGGCGCAGCGGCACGGCGCCCGCGTCGCGGCTGCCGACGACGGTGACCGCCACCGGCAGGAAGCCGATGACCAGCGAGGTCATCGCGATGCCGCCCAGCTGCACGGCGCTGGCGAGCAGCACGTAGTAGAGGACGTTGCCGGTGAGCGCCAGCCACGCGAGCGCGATCCATTCGCGCCGGCCCAGCTTCGGCAGCAGTCCGCGCCAGAGCGGCGCGATCAGCAGGGCCGAGAACAGCCCGTAGAACAGGTAGCGGCCGATGGTCAGCTGCAGCGGCGCGAACTCGCGCACCAGCTCCGGGGCGAGGAACACCAGCCCCCATAGCGCGCCCGCGCCCACGCCGCAGGCGACGCCGAGGATCGTGTTGCGGTGGCCGCTGTCGGTCATGGCGGCAGGGTAGGGCCGCACCGGCGCCCCGTCTTGACCGGGACTCGCGCGTTCTAGTCGCGGGCTCCTGCCCGCCGGCGCCAGGCTGCGGGCGTCGTGCCGGTGGCCTGGCGCATCGCGCGGGTCAGCGCGCTCTGGTCGGCGTAGCCGCAGCGGCAGGCGAGCTCGGCGATGGGCAGGGCGGTGTGGGCCAGCAGGTGGCGCGCGCGTTCGAGCCGCCGCGCCGAGAGCCAGGCGCGGGGCGTGCTGCCGAGCTCGGCCTGGAAGATCGCGTGCAGGCGGCTGGGGCCGATGCCGACCGTGCGCGCCATCGCCTCCACCGTCCAGCCGTGCGCGAGCCGGCTCTCCACCGCGGCCAGCAGCGGCGCCAGCCGCGAGCGCGGCTGCGGCTCGTCGCCCAGCAGCGCGTCCACCAGCAGCGCGGTCCACAGCCGCAGGCGGTGCGCCGGCACCGGGCCGCGGCCCGCCAGGCGGGCCATGTAGTCGACCAGGCCGCCGGCCTCGGGCGCCAGCGGGATGTAGGGGCGGCGCGCCAGCCGCTCCGCGGTGCGGTCGTCCAGGTCGCCGGCGTGCAGGTCCAGGACGATCGAGCGGTTGGCCGCACGGCTCACCTGGTCGTGGCGGGCGCCCGCTTCCACGTAGGCCGCGGTCGCCCGGTCGATCGTGGCCTCGCGCCCGGCGATGTCCATGGCCAGCGAGCCGGCGAGCGGCAGCACGATCTGTGCGAAGTCGTGGCGGTCCACGGTGCTGTCCGCGCCGTAGGAGCGGATGGCGATCGGGCTGGTCGTCGTCGATGCGGCCATGGGCGGGGCCTGCGGGGGAGGGCGAGGCCATGCTAACGCGCAGGCGACGGTGCGATGGCAGGATGGGCGCCCCGACGCCATCCCGCCCGCATGCACCAGACGTTCGTCCTCGACGGCAGCCGCATCCACGACATCGCCTCGTTCTATGCCGAGGTGGAGCGCGTGCTCATGGCCGGCGTCGACTGGCCGCTCGGCCACAGCCTGGACGCCCTCGACGACCTGCTGCATGGCGGCTACGGCGCCCTGCAGGGAGGGTCGCCGGCGACACTGGTGTGGACGGACTTCGAGAAGAACCGGCAGGACCTGGGCATGGACGCCACCCGGCGCATGCTGGAGGACAAGCTGGTGCGGCACGGCTACGACGTCGCGCGCATCCGCCGCGAGCTCGAAGCGCTGGAGGCCGGTACCGGGCCGACCTTCTTCGATATCGTGCTGGAGATCCTCGCCTCGCACCCGAACATCGCGTTGGTCGCGCGCTGAGGCGTACCGGGTTTGCTCGCCGCGTGGCGGGTCGATAGGCTGTCCGGCCTGCGGCAGGCGGGGCCCCGCCCTGGCTTGCGGCCGCGTCCGGCGCAGCGCCTGCCCCTGGCACGAAGCCTAACGGCTACAGCTGCCTGCACGGGCTGGTGCAGGACCGCCACACGCTCCGGGCGGTGGCGCAGATCGATACGCTGGCGCGGAGGGGCGCGCCGAACACCACCTTGATCAAGTGGCTCATGCCGTCGGCCGAGGTCACGGTCTACAACATGGAGCGACGACGGCGCCGCCTGGCACGAGATCACCTGACCGCGGGATCGCGTCGCGCTTTCGCATTCCGACACTGGAGCCTCGATACGTGGCAGCCCCCGAACGATTCCCCTGGCGCTTCGTCGACGTGGCGGCGGTCCGCGAGGATCGCGCCTTCATGGCCGCATCGCCCGCGGCCGAAGGCGACGACGACCTGCCGGCCGGCGCGGTGCTGAGCTGGAACGGCGCTTGGAGCCGGCGGGCATTCGCGATCGGCCCGGTGAGCCTGTGCCTGCAGACCCGGCCCGAAACCGCATTGCTGATGCTGGGCCACGACGGACGTGTGGTGCGCTGGGGCGCGAAGGACTTCTCGGAGGAGCACATCGACACGGCAGGCGATGGACCGCGCCTGCGTGGCGGCATGCGTGAGGTCCGGGCGATCGGCGACCATGCCTATGCGGTCGGCCTGGGCCGCCGGGTCTACCGCTGTGACGGCGAGGCGCGCTGGCAGCGGATCGATGCCGGCGTGCGCGTGGCGGCGCAGGACGAGAGCGGCGCCGGATTCAACTCCATCGACGGGTTCGGCGCCGATGCGCTCCATGCGGTGGGCTGGCTCGGCGAACTCTGGCGCTTCGACGGCGCGCGCTGGGCGCAGGAACGCAGCCCGACCCCGTTGGCCCTGCATCGCGTGGTCTGCGCCGCGGATGGCGCGGTGTACGCGGTGGGCCAGCAGGGCACGATCCTGGTGCGCCGCGATGCGCAGTGGCAGGCGCTGCCGCAGGCCCTCACCCGGCATGACTTCTGGGGAGCGTGCTGGTTCGCCGGCAGGCTGTACCTGTGCACGGCGAAGGCGCTGTTCGTGCTGGACGACGGCGGGCTACGCGAGGTCCCGCTCGATCCGGAGCTCTCGCACGTCGGCGGCTTCCATCGCCTGTCCGCGAACGCGGAGGCGATCTGGGCGGTGGGGGATCGCGTCGCGATCCGTTCCCGCGACGGCCGCCGATGGCACGAGGTCCCCTACGCGTGAACCGCGGGGAGCCCTGTCCGCCACAGCGGGCCGCCGCTCACTGCACCCGCGTCCACTGCCGGCTGTCGAAGGCCAGGATGTCGTCGGCGCCGATCGACAGCAGCAGGCCGTCGGCGGCGCTGAGCCGGTGGCAGCTCGTGGGCACCAGATCGCCGAGATCGGCGAGCACCGGGACGCCGTCGCGCAGCACGTACAGCGCGTGCAGCGTCGCGAGATACAGCGCGCCGTCGAACCAGCACAGGTCGGTGAAGTCCGCATCGGTCGCGTCGTGCGCGATGGCCTCCCACCGGGTACCGCGGCCGCGCAGCAGCGTGCCGCGCGGCCCGCAGGCGTAGGCCCAGTCGTCGTCGGCGTGCAGCACGCGGGTCAGGATCGCCTGCGTCGGGCTTTCGCAGGCGTGCCACCGGGTGCCGTCGAAGTGACGGATCTCGCCGTGCCAGCCGACCGCGTGCAGGTCGTCCTCGGCGCGTCCGTGGATCGACTCGAAGCCGAAGACGATGTCGGGCGCGGGCTGCTGCGGCAGGTCGCCGTGCAGCGCGATCCATTCGCCCACGCCCGTGCGCTTGAAGACCTGGCGGTCCATGCCGCAGACGTAGGCATGGCCGGCGATGCTGCGGATCTCGCGCAGCGTGGACAGCGTCGTGCCGGGCACGTGGATGCGCTCGTCGTAGTCGTCGTGGTTGCCCATCACCCGGATGTCGCCGTCCGCACCGAGCGCCACGGCCTGCTCCTTCGGATGGCGCGTGACGCAGACCGAGTGCGCGGCCCAGCGGCCGATCTCGTACATGCCCCACCCGCCGGCGTCCCAGGCATAGAACGCGGTATGCGGCAGGCCGTCCTGCTCCAGGTCGGGATCGATGCACAGCACATAGGCCAGGTCGTGGTAGCGCACCGCGCCGCCGCGGTAGCGGTAGCCGATGTCCTGGAAGCGAGGCAACGTCATCAGGGAGATGTCCTGTCCTGGCGGGTCCAGCGGCCGGGCGCCTCGCGGCGGTAGACCTGCCGACCCATGCCGACGGCGTAGGGCACGCCGTCAATCGCGCGCAGGTCGCGGATCGGGCCGCGGCGCGACGGGCCGTCGTCTGTGGCGTCGATCGTTTCTTCGGCGGGACCAGAGAGCGTGCTGGCCGAGACGATGCCGTCGGGGCCGGTGGCGAGCATCGTGAGCTCGGGATGCGTGACCGTGCAGAGGCGGGTCGCGGTCCATTCGAGCTTGAACGAGAACCAGCGGCCTTGGGCCTGGTCGCGCTTGAGCAGCTTGGACCATGTCGATCCCTGCGCGGTGAGTTGGTCGATCTGCACGATCGTGCGCGCCACGTCGCGGCTCTGGACGCAACCGCCGAGGAACGAGAACGGGTTGCTCACCGGCACGCCCTCGGTCGACCATCCGGTCGGGCGGCGACGGGGAAGAGGATCGACGCTTCATTCACGAGGACGACGTGCAAGGCGCCACATGGCAGCACGACATCCATCATGGACAGCCTAGGCCAAGCCGCGCGTCCCGTTGCGCGCGCCACTGAGAGCGGCATGTTGCGTTTCCTATGTGTGGTGCGATCGCGCCACATCGTAAAGACGCGCAGCCGCGCCTGTCGAGGCCGGCGCTCGCGCGCATGCGCCACATCGGCCGATGTGGCGCCGCGGCGCCGGTAGACTTGACGATCCGCAACCCAGCGACCACGCCCGATGTCGAAGCGACACACCCCCGACATGACGCTCGTCACCGGCGCCGTCCGGTATCGCGACCTGGCCTACGTGGCCATGACCGACGACAACATCGAGGCGAGGATCGGTCACACGCATCTGTACGACTGGGATCTGCAGGAGGACGGCGACGACAAGTGGGGCTACATCGGCGCCACGCACTGGGCGACGGTGAGCATGGCGATCAGCCGGCATCCGCTGCAGCAGATGATCGCGATCTCGCCGCACGGCGAGGCGAAGCTGTTCGGCAGCCAGGACGAGCGCGAGGAGCGGATCCACGCGCCCGGCAGCGCCCCGGCCGAGCGGGGTCACCTGCGTGCGGTGCGCACCATCGGCGAACGGACCTTCGCCGTCGGCATGCACCGCCAGGTCTATCGCCGCGACGCGGCGGACCAGTGGACGTGCCTGGACCAGGCCATCCGTCCCGCGGTCGGCGAGACCAAGGGCTTCGAGGCGATCGACGGCTTCCACGAAGCCGACCTGTACGCCGTCGGCTGGGATGGCGAGATCTGGCACTTCGACGGACAGCTGTGGACGCGACGGCCGAGCCCGACCCCGCACGTGCTGACCGGCGTGCTGTGCGCCGGCGACGGGCAGGTCTATGCATGGGGACGCCGTGGCCTGGTCGTGGCCGGCCGGGGCGAGGACTGGCGCGTGGTGCCGCTCGACCCGCTGGTCGGCGACATCGGCGACATGGCCTGGCACGCCGGCGCGCTGTACGTCGCCACGCGCACCGGCCTGTCCACGCTGGACGGCGGGACCCTGGCGCCGGTGGCGTTCGGCGCCGACGCGCCGGGCACCGTCGGCACGCTGAGCTCGGCCGATGGCATGCTGTGGGCGATCGGCCCGAAGGACATCATGGCCCTCGAACACGGCGCCTGGCGCAGGATCGAGTAGCGCGGCACGGCCCGGGCTGCCAGCGCGACCACGCACGGCGTCGATGTCGGACGCGCGCAGACGCGCGGCGCGGCCGCTATCCTTGCGCGCTCGTTCGATCCGCGCGGTCCGTCCAGGCCGTCCCGTTTCCCCGTACCGGCACGGCCATGTCCCTGACCTCCTTCCTGCGCGCGCGCGACATCGAGTTCTCGCTGCGCCGCTACGGCATCGAGGCGCTCAACGCGATGACGCTGGGCCTGTTCGGCTCGCTGGTGATCGGGCTGATCCTCAAGACCATCGGCGGCTGGACCGGGCAGGACTGGCTGGTCGACGCGGGCGCCATGGTGCAGCAGGCGATGGGCGCGGCGATCGGCGTGGCGGTGGCCTACGGCCTGAAGGGCCCGCCGATCGTGGTCTTCGCCAGCGCCGCGACCGGCCTGCTGGGCGCGAAGCTCGGCGGTCCGGTCGGCTGCTTCGTCGCGGTCGCGGTGGGCACGGAGGTCGGCAAGCTGGTCAGCCGCACGACGCCGATCGACATCATCGCCACGCCCGCCGCGGCCCTGGTCGCCGGCTTCGGCACCGCGCAGGCGCTGGCGCCGTTGATCGGCGGCGTGATGGAGGCGACCGGGCAGGCGATCCAGTGGGCGATGACGCTGCAGCCGCTGCTGATGAGCGTGCTGATCGCGGTGGCGATGGGCATGATCCTGACCGGGCCGACCTCGAGCGCGGCGCTGGCGATCTCGCTGGGCCTGGGCGGCCTGGCCGGCGGTGCGGCCACCGCGGGCTGCGCGGCGCAGATGATCGGCTTCGCGGTCATGAGCTGGCGCGAGAACGGCACCTCCGGGCTGCTCAGCCAGGGCCTGGGCACGAGCATGCTGCAGCTGCCCAACATCGTGCGCAATCCGCGCATCTGGATCCCGCCGACGCTCGCCGGCGCGATTCTCGGACCCATCGCGACGCTGGGCTTCGGCATGCAGAACGTGCCGACCGGCTCGGGCATGGGCACCAGCGGCTTCGTCGGCCAGGTCGGCACGCTGGCGGCGATGGGCGATGCGCCCTCGGTCTGGCTGTCGATCGGCTTGCTGCACTTCCTGGCGCCGGCGCTGCTGACTCTGCTCATCGCGCTGCCGCTGCGGCGCTGGGGCTGGATCAGGCCCGGCGACCTGAAGGTGGATGCCCGGCTCTGAGGCGCCGGCTGTCGCGCCGGTGGATCAGTCGCCGGACGGCGCCTCGCCGGCGACCCGCAACGGCACCCGCACGACGCTGTCGGAATGCCAGTCGATGCGCAGCGGCGCGCCGGCGTCGGCAACGGATTCGTCGCTGACGTCCCGGCCGGTGCCGTGGTTGACCTGGTGCATCGGGTCCTGCAGCACGTCGACGACCACCAGCAGACGGCTGCCCGCCGCCATCCGGCGCCCGGTCATGCGCGTGCGTTCGAACGGCACGACCGTCCAGGCGCCGGGTTCGAGCAGGGTGCGCACGGTCATGTCGCGGGCGTGGCTGGCGCGACCCAGGTAGTAGGACAGCTGCTGGGTCCGGCCGTCGGCCATCAGCTCGTACAGCACCGCGGTGAAGTCCACGTCGCGCTTGTCGATACGCAGCGTCAGCTCGCCCGACCACGTGCCGACGACGTCCATCGGCCGCTCGAAGGCCTCGCTCACGAAGGCCAGGCCGGTCCCCGTTTCCGGCGCGTCGCGCACGATGGGGTTCGGGTAGTAGCCATGCCGCCGGGCGTTGCGGTCGCCGAAGTCGACGACCTGGCTCAGGTGGCTGCCCGGCCGCGGCGCCTGTGTGCTCAGCCGGTGGTAGGCGCCATCGCGCTCGGGGGACAGGTGCAGCGTGGCGTAGCCGTCGGCGGCGGCGTCGAGCGAGGGTGCATGGCCCCAGCGGTCGGCCCCCATCAGCTGGTAGTTGACCCGGTCGGCGAGCAGGGCCGGGCGCGGGGCCCCGCGCAGCACGTGGTCCAGCCAGTCGAAGGTGAGCGCATGCGTGTCGAACTGCGCGGACGGGTCCAGCGCGTAACCGCCCAGGCGCATCGCCTTGGAGGACGCCTGCGCGCCGGCATGGTCGTAGGGCCCGATCAGCAGCGTGTGGTCGGCTTCCGGCCGGTGCAGGAGGTGTTCCTTGAAGTAGTGCAGGGCGGACACCTGCCCGTCGTCGTAGTAGCCGGTGATCGACAGCACCGGGATGGCGATGCCCGCGTATTCTTCGGCATACGGCACCATCGACTGCCAGTAGGCGTCGTAGGCCGGGTGCGACAGCCAGCGCTGCAGCCAGGGGTTGGGCGTGCCGTCCACCTGGTCGATCTCGCGGTACGGGCGTCCGGATGCGTACCACCGCTCGGCCAGGTCCGCCCAGCGATCGCGCTGGGCATAGGTGTCGCGGTCGAGCAGCGGACCGCTGGCGACGTAGAACGGCCACGCGTAGTTGGCGCTCAGGAAGATGTTGTTTTCCATCGGCAGGCCCAGGCCGGGGAGCGCCGCGACGTAGGGGGCAATGGCCTTCAGCGCCGGGTGCCGGTGCCTGGCCGCGGCCCAGGCGGCGAAGCCGGAGTAGCTGCCGCCGTACATCGCCACCCGGCCATCGTTCCAGGGTTGCCGGCTGATCCAGTCGATCGCCGCGTTCGCATCCTCGCCCTCGTGCTCGTAGGGTGCGATGGCGCCGGTGCCCAGGCGCTTGCCGCGCGCATCCACCGCCAAGCCGGCGTAGCCGCGCGCCGCGGCTTGCAGGGCCTGGATTCGGTTCTGTTCGGGATCGGTGTAGATGGTGAACAGCATGGCGGCCGGAAGTGGCGCGTCGGCGTGGCGGCTGCGGGCCAGGTGGGCCGACAGGACGATGCCGTCCGTGGCGGGGATCAGCACCTCGTCGTCGATCAGGAAGCGGCGTTCCTCGTCCTCGCGCACCAGTGCCGGCGCCAGCGCACCGGCTGCGCGGTAGGCCTGCACGAAGGCGGCCTGCCGGGCGAGATCGAGCGCGGTGTCGCGGGGGATCGTCCCGCTGCCGGCGTGCGCGTCCACGGCTTGGCGCAGCTGTGCGGACGCGGCGTCCGCATCGGCCACGAACCAGAAATGGGTCTGCAGGGCGGTTCGATCGTCCAGCGCCGCGAACCTCGCCCGGAACGCTTCGGCATAGGCGCGCTCGAAGCGGTGGCGGGCGGCCCGGGCCTCGGCCAGCAGCCGGTAGGGCATCCAGCGCTGCGAGCGCTCGACCTGTCCGTCCGCCATCAGCGAGGCGGTCAGCGCCTCCATGGCGGCGGCCGCTTCTGCGTCGCGGCCGGCCACGATCAGCAACTGGCTGCGCTGCGCGCCTGTGAGCGCAGGGGAATCGGCGACCTCCGCGTCGAGCAGGGCCCGCGACATGCGCGCAAGCGAGGCATCGAGGCCGGCAGGGTCCGCCGGCGCGTGCCAGGCGACATCGCCCGGCGTCGTCGCTGCCACCGCCTGGGACGTCATCGACAGCAGCCAGAGGCAGGCGCCCAGGCAGCAGAACCACGGCGTGCGCCGCACGGGCGCGCCTGCGGCGACGATGATGGTCAAGAAGTGCTCCTTCGATCAGGCAGTGCCCTGCGCTCCGGCCGAAGTATTGCAGACGCGTGCCGTTAGATGGCGCTGCCGCCCCCCCGCTGTAGCCGCATCCGATGCGGATGCGGCTACAGCGGGGCAACCCGGAACCGCCGCCCCTTGATCTTCCCCTCGCGCAGCCGCGCCAGCGCCTGCGCGGCCCGTCCGCGCGCGATGGCGACGTAGCTGCGGGTCGCGAACACGTCGATCCGGCCGATCGCGTCCTTGTGCAGGCCGGCTTCTCCGGTCAGCGCGCCGACGATGTCGCCCGGGCGCAGCTTGTCGCCGCGGCCGGCGTCGATGCGCAGCGTGGCCATCGCCGCCGGCGGGACGTTCGTCGCCTTGCCCGACAGCGGCGCCAACCGCTCCCAGCGCAGCGGCTGCCCCAGGCGCGCCTCGATCGCGGCGGCGCGCGGCAGCTCGCGCGGCGCGACCAGGCTCAGCGCCAGGCCGGCGCGTCCCGCGCGTCCCGTGCGGCCGATCCGGTGCACGTAGGTGTCGGCGTCGTGCGGCAGCTCGAAGTTGACCACCGCGGCGAGGTCCTCGACGTCGAGCCCGCGCGCGGCGACGTCGCTGGCCACCAGCACCGCGCAGCTGCGGTTGGCGAACTGCAGCATCACCTCGTCGCGGTCGCGCTGCTCCATGTCGCCGTGCAGGGCCAGCGCCGCGAAGCCGTAGTGCGCCAGCGAACCGGCGACTTCGGCCACGTCGGCGCGGGTGTTGCAGAACACCACCGCCGATTCGGGCCGGTACCGCAGCAGCAGCGCGGCGAGCAGCGGCGCGCGCCGGGCCGGCTCGACCTCGAAGAACGACTGCTCGATCTTCGGCGCCTGGGCATCGCCTTCGATGCCGATGGCGACCGGGTCGCGCAACATCGCCGCGCCCAGCGCGCGGATGTCGTCGGGGAAGGTGGCCGAGAACAGCAGTCCCTGACGGGTCTTCGGGGTGCGCCCGACGATGTCGCGGATCGGCTCCTCGAAGCCCATGTCGAGCATGCGGTCGGCCTCGTCGAGCACCAGCGTGCGCACGTGCCGCAGGTGCAGCGCCTTCTTCCGCGCCAGCTCCTGGATGCGCCCCGGGGTGCCGACGACGACGTGCGGATCGTGCGTCAGCGAGGCCAGCTGCGGCCCCAGCGGGATGCCGCCGCACAGCACCGAGACCTTGAGATTGGGAATGCCGACCGCGAGCCGGCGCAGCTGCCGCGCGACCTGGTCGGCGAGCTCGCGCGTGGGGCACAGCACCAGCGCCTGCGTCTCGACGCGCCCCGGATCCAACCGCTGCAGCAGGCCCAGCCCGAAGGCGGCGGTCTTGCCGCTGCCGGTCGGCGCCTGCGCGATCGCGTCGCGGCCGTCGAGGATCGCCGGCAGCGCCTGCGCCTGGATCGGCGTCATCGTCGTGTAGCCGAGTGCGGCGACGCCCTGCAGCAGGGCGGGCGACAGCGGGAGGGCATCGAAGGCGGCGGGCTCGGTCATGCGCACATGATCGCAGGCCCGGGCATGGGCAGGTGGAAGGCGGGCCTTCCTGCGCGCCGCGCCCTGCGCGTGGCTGGGCTGCGCTTCCTGGCGCCGGCGCTGCCGACGACGCTCATCGCCCTGTCGCCGCGGCGCCGGGCGGGCTCGCCGGCGCCGGGACGCGCCCGCGGCGAACGCGCAGCGAGGGGCGACGTCCGAGGCGACGCTTGCGACGCGTGGTCGCGCGCGAGCGCGCTCCTACGGCCCTGGCGCGCTCAGCGGACCGCGCCAGGGATCGCGCGCGGACACGGCGCTCAGGACCAGAGCTGGTTGATGGTGCTGAGCGCGAGGCCCTGGGTGGGGTCGGTGGGCTGGGCCTCGGAGACGCAGCCGGACACGCCGAGCGATTCGCGCGCCTGCTGCACGGCGTCGCGGGCGGCGGCCACCGCGTCGGCGGCCTGACGGGCGTCCTCTGCGGCGAACTCGGCGGCCGCCTGGGTCACGGAGGTGGGGTTGGCCGCGGCGATGTCGGCCACGGCCTGCGCCTGCTGCTGCGTTTGCGCGGCCGCCGCTTCGGCGCGCGACAGCGCGGCCTCGGCGTCGCAAGCCAAGCCCGCCTGGGCGGCCTGGGTGGCGTTCCGGGCCTCGCTCGTCGCTTCCGAGGACGCGCGCCCCATGCTCTCGACGCCGCTGACGGCGGCGTCGTTGGCCGCATTGTCGGCCGCGTTGCCGGCGCCGTTCGCGCCGCCGGAAGAATCGGCGCCCGAAGCGCCGGAAGTTCCATCCGTCATGGGGTCACTCCGAAAGGGGGGAAGGGGGAGAATCGAGCGCCGCCCGTGATGCCCGGGCGACGCGCCGGCGCCTACCGTAGGAGCCGGCGTCACGCCTGCCATCTAGGGATCACCCTAGGTGCCGGAGACGCATTCAGGGGGTCCTCACCGGCCGCCGGCGCCCACGGCCGCGTTTGCGCGCCTCCGCGGCCTTGGTTATCGTGACCGCGTGACGCCGCACCGTGGGCATGCCGGTGCCTGTTCCCGTCACCCTTTCCCTCTCGCTTCCCTCGCCTCTCTCGCTTCCCAGGAGATCCCCATGGAGATCGCCGCTGCACGCGTCGCCAGCATCCACTACACCCTCACCGACGGCACGGGCCAGGTCCTCGACCAGTCGCCGCCGTCGCAGCCGCTGCGCTACCTGCACGGTGCCGGCAACATCATCCCCGGCCTGGAGAACGCGCTCGAAGGCCGCCAGGCGGGCGATACGCTGAAGGTCGAAGTGCCGCCGCAGCAGGCCTACGGCGAGCGCAACGAGGCGCTGGTGCAGGCGTTGCCGCGCGAGGTCTTCAAGGGCATCGACACGATCCAGCCCGGCATGCAGTTCCAGGCCCAGAGCGAGCGCGGGCCGCTGCTGGTGACGGTGGTGGAGGTGGCCGGCGACCAGGTGCGGATCGACGGCAACCACCCACTGGCCGGGCGCACGCTGCATTTCGACGTGGAAGTGGCCGAGGTGCGCGAGGCCACCGAGGACGAGCGGCAGGCCGGACGCGCGCAGGCGGGCTGAGCCCCCGCGCGCCGCCTCCGGTCGGCTACGATCCCGCCATCCCGCACCGGAGAGCGGACCACGATGGCCAAGCGCAAGCGCACCGCGTTGCCGAAGGACTTCGGCCAGACGCTCGAGCGCGCATCGCTCGACGAGCTGGTCGCGGTGTTCGACGCCTGCGACCTGGAGGCGCGGGGCGGCTACGCCAGGCAGACCGCGCTGGGCTTCTACAACTGCCCCGACGCGCTGGTGCGCTGGCTGGTGGCGCAGGGCGCCGACCTCGAGGCCCGCGATGGGCACGGGCGCACGGCGCTGCACCATCGCAGCGCGAGCTGGATGGGCGGCGTCGAGCTGCTGCTCGACCTGGGCGCGGGCATCGAAGCCCGGGACGCACAGGGCCAGACCCCGCTGCACGCCGCGGCGCGCAGCCACAAGCCCGACGCCGTGCGCGCGCTGGTGGCGCGCGGAGCGGACGTGCACGCGGAGAACGTGCAGGGCCAGACCCCGCTGCGGCTGGCCCTGGTCACCGCGCAGAACAGCGATATCGCACAGACCGCCGCCATCGCCGAGGTCCTGCTGGCCGCGGGCGCGGCGAAGACGGACGCCATGCGCGGCGACGCCGAGCGCATCGGCCACACCTTCGAGTTCGGGCGCGCCGCCTTCAATCCGGAATACCTGGACGAGGCGGATGCCGGGCTCGCCGCGCTCTACCGCCTGTTCGGCGCGACCCCGGCCGCGCCGCGCCGCCTGCACGACGGCGTCTCGCCGATCCGCGTGCCGGCGGGCGACTGGCCGGCGCAGCACCAGGCGCTGTGGGAGCTGCTGGTACCGCCCTCGGGCCCGGCCGCGACCGCGCAGGGCGAGGCGATCCGGATCAGCGGGCGCCTCTGGCGCGAGATCTCCGGCAACGGCGGCGCCAACTGGGACGCCGACTTCGAGGCGATGCTCGCCGCGCTGCCCAAGCACCTCGGCGCCGGCACGCCGCTGCCGCCCGCGGAGCTGTCGGAAGCCGACGCACTGGCGAACGCCATGCGCGCCGGCACCGGCGACGACGAGGAACTCGCACGGCTGGCCGAACTCGCCGTGCGCTGGGTCGCCGCGAACCCGGACCCGATCCCCCTGGCCGAGCCCGCCTACCGCCGCTGACCCCCTGTGGTGTCGATCGACGCGGCGGGCGCCGTTGCGATTCAGTCCGCCTCGCGGCGTGCCCGCTGCTTGAAGACCTCGCCGAGCACCACGCCGGCGACGATCAGGGCGACGCCGGCGGCGGCCCTGGGCGGGGACTGCAGCCGGTCCTGCACGAGGTCGATGAGGGTGCTGGTCACCATCTGGCCGCTGACGAACAGCACGGTGGTCTTCATCACGCCGATGCGCGGGATCACCCAGCTGGTGATCATGACGAACAGGGCGCCGATCGCGCCGCCCAGGAACGCGTACCACGGCGCCCGCAGCGCGGCGGCGAACAGCTGCGGCGCGCCGGCGGGCAGCAGGGCGACCAGGGGCAGCAGGAACAGGGCGCCGCCGATGTGGTTGACGACGGAGGCGCCGGGTGCGCCGAGCCGGCGCCCGACGCGGCCGAGCAGGGCGCGGTTGATGCCGAAGCACGCGCCACAGGCCATGGCCACCAGCGCCAGCGCGCCCAGCTCAGTCATGGAGCAGCAGTCCGACGCCGGCCAGCAGCATGACGGCCTGCAGGCCGTCCCAGCGGGTAAGGCGGCGCTGCGCCGAGCCGAGCAGGCCGAAGCGGTCGTTGCAGGCGCCGTAGACGATCTGGCCGAACACGACCAGCGCCACCGTGCCCGACACGCCGAGCGGGCTGTTGACGGTCAGCCCGGTGCCCGCGACCGCGAGCGCGCCGAACACGCCGGCGGCGTAGTACCAGGGCGGCAGCCGCTCCGTGCGCGCCGTCGCCCCGGGCCGCCACAGCGCGAGGACCGCCAGCGCCACGACCAGGCCGACCAGATGCACGACCAGGCTGGCAGCCAGCGGGTGCACGTGCCCGGCCAGCGCGCCGTTGAGGAACACCATCGCGCCGAGCAGGCCGCCGCCGAGCAGGGCGAACAGGGAGGGCTTGAGTGCGGACATGGCCTCGTGCGGTGAGGGGCGCCCGCCGAGTCTATCGGTCGCCGGCTGCGGGAGACCGGCCGCGCGTCGCGCGTCCTTGTAGGAGCGCGCTTGCGCGCGACACCCGGCTCAGGCGTACAGCACGCCCTGCGCCTGGCCGTCGACGATCGCGTGCGGCACGAAGCGCGCGCTGTCGCGGGTGATCGGGCCGTCGTCCTCGCGGATGCCGATGCCGCAGGCGCGGTCGCCGACCACCCAGCTGCCGACCAGCGGATAGCCGCCGTCGAACGCGGGCAGCGGATGCAGCGCCTGGCGGATGCAGGGGCCCGCATACGGGCCTTCGCTTTCCAGCCAGCGGCCGTCGGGCAGGTGCATGGCGACGTTGGCGCCCTCGCGCGAGTGCAGCGGCTTGCGCACCCAGCCGGCGGGCAGGGCGCTGCCGTCGTCGAACTCGGCCGCCAGCAGGTTGGGGTGCCCGCGATGGCGCTCCCACAGCAGCGGCAGCACGCCCTTGTTGCTCAGCAGCGCCTTCCACGGCGGTTCGAGCAGGCGCAGGCCGGAACCGGGCAGGGCGCGGCCGAAGTCCTCGGCGAACAGGTCTTCCAGCGGGTACAGCTTGAACAGCGCGCCGATCACCGTGTCGTCGAGGTCGGTGAAGCGCCCGTCCGCGGACAGGCCGATGTCCTCGATCGCGATCGCCTCGCCGTGCAGGCCGGCCTGCGCGGCGCAGTCGCGCAGGTAGTCGACGGTGCCCCGGTCCTCCTCGGACTCGCGCACGGCGGCGAACAGCAGCGGCGGTGGCAGCTGTGTGGACAGTTCGCCGAAGCGTTCGACCAGCGCCTCGTGGATCGAGTTGAACTGGTCGGCCGAGCGCGGCAGGCGGCCGGCCTCGCGCTGGTCCTCCAGCCACTGCCACTGGAAGAACGCGGCCTCGAACAGCGAGGTCGGGGTGTCGTAGTTCAGCTCGTACAGCTTGGCCGGGCCGCGGCCGTCGTAGGCGAAGTCGAGGCGGCCGTAGAGATGGCCCTCGCGCCGGCGCCAGCTCTCGGCGATCCAGTCGCGGAACGGCTCGGGGATCGCCAGGCGCTGCATCAGCGCCTCGCTGCCGGCGATCTCGTCGACCAGGCCGAGCGCCATCGCGTGCAGCTCGGCGCTGGGGTCCTCCAGGTCGTCCTCGATCTGGCGCAGGGTGAAGGCGTAGTAGGCGCGCTCGTCCCAGTAGCGGGCGCCGTCGAGGGTGTGGAAGCGGAAGCCGCTCTCGGCGGCGCGCGCGCGCCAGTCGCCGCGCTCGACGATCGGCACCCGCTGCATCCGCCTAGCCGCCGACGCTGCGGCCGCGGCTGCTGGCGCCGAAGCCGCCGCGATTGACGGTGGTGGCGCGGTCCGGGGTGGCGGCGACCGGCGTCAGCGCGGCGCGGCCGGCGCCCGCCGCGCCGGAGGGACGCAGCCAGCCGTCGCTCTTGTCGCGCCAGGCGGGCGCGGCCTGCGGCTGCGCCAGGCCGGCGCGGTTGCCGCTCATCATCTGCGAGAGGAAGAAGCCGGCCATCATCGGGCCGACGAAGGAATGGCCCGCGGTGGTGCGCTGCTCCACGCACTGCTCGGCAGGGTACTCCTGCGCGCACTCGGCGCGGCTGGCGTACTGCGGCGCGGCGTCGGCCGCCTGCTGGCGGGCCTGCTCGAATGCGGTGCGGCAGGTGTCGGGTTCGCCGGTGACCTCGATGCAGCGCTGCACCGAGGTGTAGAGCCCCTCGCGCACCTGCACCTGGGCCTCGGCCGGCTGCTCGCGCTGGCAGGCGGTGAGCAGCAGCGGCGCCGCGCTCATCAGCAGCAGCGCGGTGGTCTTCGATCGCTTCATGCGCGTTTCTCGGGAGGCGTCGGAATCCGGGCCGACATGATACTGCGCGCCGCGCCGGGCGCTCAGCCGAACATCAGGCTGCGGTGGGTCGCGGCGCCGGCCATCGCGCCGTCGCCGATCGCCAGGGCCACGCTGTGCGCGCCGCGGGCGGCGTCGCCGCAGGCGAACACGCCGGGGACCGAGGTGGCCTGCATCGCGTCGGTGCGCACGAAGGCGCCCAGCGGGCCGTCCTCGAAGGCGCAGCCGAGCTGCCCGGCCAGCGGGCTGGCGACGTGGGTGCGGCTGGCGACGAACAGGCCGTCGCAGGCAACGCTGCGGCCGTCGTCGAGTTCGACGGTGGCGTGGCCGGCGACGCGGGCGATCCGTGCCGGTTCCACCGCCACCCCGCGCGCGGCGAGCGCGGCGCGCTGTGCCTCGTCGGGCGCGAAGCGGCCGTCTAGGAAGAACGTCACCGTGCCCCAGTCCGGCAGCATCAGCGCCTGGTGCATCGAGACCTCGCCGGTGGCGATCACCCCGATGCGGCCGCGGTCCAGCTCGTAGCCGTGGCAGTACGGGCAGTGGAAGACGCTGCGGCCCCAGCGCGCCTGCAGGCCCTCGATGGCCGGCAGCGTGTCGACCACGCCGGTGGCCAGCACCAGCCGGCGTGCGGCCACGCGCGCGCCGCTGTCGTCCTCGACCGCGAAGCGCTCGATCTCGCCCTCGGCGCGCACCGCGTTCGCCTGCCGCCACTGCACGGTCGGATAGGCCAGCACCTGGGCGCGGGCGTCGGCGGCGATCGCCTCGGGCGGGCGCCCGTCCTGCCCGATCAGGCCGTGGGAGGCGGCCGCGAATCGGTTGCGGCGCCGGCCGGCGTCGACGACGAGAACGCGCTGGCGCGCCCGCGCCAGCTGCAGGGCGGCCGACAGGCCGGCGTAGCTGCCGCCGACGACCACGGCATCGAAGGTCTCAGGCATGGCGCGCGCGCTCGCAGGCGGGCAGGGGGCGCCGCGGCATCCGCTGCGCGAAGGAGGCGGCCAGGTCGGCCAGCGTCACCTCGCCCAGGCGCGCGATCAGCAGCGCCTCCGCGTCGCGGAAGGCGGTGTCGAGGGCGGCGTTGACCGCCTGCTCGACGGCGCATTCCGGGTGTTCCACGCGATGGCCCATCGCGAACACCGTCGGTTCGCCGACCGCGCGGTAGATGTCCAGCAGGGTCACCGTGCGCAGGTCGCGGGCCAGCGTCCAGCCGCCGCCCGGGCCTTTGGCCGAGGCCACGTAGCCGCGTTCGCGCAGGCTGGCGAGCGTGCGGCGCACGACCACGGGGTTCGTGCCCAGCGCCCGGGCCAGGGTGTCGGAGGTCAGCGGGCCGTCGTGCTGCGCCATGTGCAGCAGCACGTGGAGGACCGAGGACAGGCGGCTGTCGCGCTTCATGTAACTCAGATTATTACGATAATGCCCCATGGGCAAGTCCCGGCGCGCCTGGGGCAGACTGCGCATCCGTCTTCCCGGATGCTGCCGATGCGCCTTCCGCTGCTGCCCGTCCTCCTGCTCGCCGCCGCGCCCGCGCTGGCGCAGACCGTGCCGCCGGCCTCGCCCGAGGCGCATGCGCGCGCCATCGCCGCCGGCTACAAGGCGCTGACGCTGTGCAGCGCGCACTTCGTCGCCGGCCGTGATCCGGCGCAGGTGGAGGCGGTGGAACTGCGCGGCATCTACCCGGAGGTCGAGGCGCAGGTGCAGGCGCTGGAGGCGACGATCGACGCCTCGGCGCGCGCGGTCTCGGTCGCGTTCGATCCCGCGCTGCCGCCGCGGATCGCGGCGTGGCGGCCGAACCTGGGTTGTGCGCAGCTGCCGATCGGCGCCGACGCATCGGCGACGGCGGCGCTGCCGCGTTTCGACGCGCCGGCGCCTGACCTCGACGCGCAGCCCTGGCCGCTGGGCGAACGCGACGCGACCGCGCCGGTGCGCGGCGACGCCCGTGCGCTGGACGCCGCGCTCGCCGCCGCGTTCGACGCGAGCGGGTTCGGCGAGGGCCACGCGACCACCGCCGTCGTCGTGGTGCAGGGCGGGAAGATCGTCGCCGAGCGCTATCGCGAGGGCTTCGGCCCGCACGTGGCGCAGCGGACCTGGTCGGTGGCCAAGAGCCTGGCCGGCGCGCTGGTGGGCGTGGCCGAGGCGCAGGGCGTGCTGGAGGCGTCCGCACCGGCGCCGGTGCCCGAATGGCGGCGGCCGGGCGACCCGCGCGCGGCGATCACCGTCGACCAGCTGCTGCGCATGGCCAGCGGCCTGTACAGCGACACCGCCGGCAACCGGACCGATGCGCTGTACTTCGGCGGCGCCACCGTGGCCGAGGCCGCCGCCGGGTGGCCGCTGGCCGCGCCGCCCGGCACCCGCTTCCGCTACGCCAACAACGACAGCGTGCTGGCGGTACATGCGCTGCGCGCGGCGACCGGCGACGACGCCCGTGCGCTGGCGCGCCCCTACACCGAGCTGTTCTGGCCGCTGGGCATGACCCGCACCCACGCCGAGACCGACTGGCAGGGCGGCTACGTGCTGTCGAGCCAGGTGTGGTCGACCGCGCGCGACCTCGCCCGCTTCGGCCTGCTGCTGCAGGGCGACGGGGTGGCCGGCGGCCGCCGGCTGCTGCCCGACGGCTGGGTGCGCGCCGCGACCGCACCCTCGGGCCCGCAGCCGGACGGCGAGTTCGGCTACGGCGCCACGCTGTGGCTGCTGCAGCGCTCGCCGGGCGTGCCGGCCGACGCCTTCGCCGCGTTCGGCAACCGCGGCCAGTTCGTGGTCGTGGTCCCCTCGCGCGACCTGGTGCTGGTGCGCCGCGGCGAGGACCCGGCCGGCCGGCGCTTCGACGTGGCCGCGTTCGCCGCCGCGGTGCTGGCGGCGCTGGAGTGAATCCGCAGGCGCATGCTCGCGCGTGGCCGGGTCGCGAGGGAAAGCCCGTCGCGCGCGAGCGCGCTCCTACGGTTCTTGCAGTGCGGCGTCGGCCATGAAGCGGGCGCAGGCGGCCACGTGCGGCGACCAGCCGGTCCAGTCGTTCGCCAGGTCGCCCAGGTAGATCGCCCGCGCGCGGGCGAGCGCGGGGCGGTGCGCTTCGGGCAGCCAGGCGTCCACCCGTGCGGCGGCGACGTCCTTCGGCACGATGTCCCCGCAGCGCAGCGTGATCCACATGCGCGCCAGCGTCAGCAGCGCGTGCAGTTCCTCGCCGTCCAGGTGCTGCGCCACGCCGGGCAGCATCGCCACGATCGCGTCGCGCGCGTCCCGCGCCGGCACCTCGGGCAGCAACGTGGCCGCTGCGGGCCCGTGCAGGGCGATGCCGTTCGCGCGCGCCTGGGTCAGCAGCAGCGCCAGGTCCGGATCGGGCTCGGCAGGCGGTACGCGGCCCGCCGCCAGTGCGTCGCGCAGCCATTCGCCGAACTGCAGCTCGCGCATCGCCGGGTGGCGCCAGGGCGATACGGCCGCCAGTACCACGCAGGTGACCTCCAGCGGGCGCAGCGCGGCATGCCCGGGCGGTGCGGAGCGGGCCAGCAGGCCGGCCATGACCGCGGCGCGCTCGTCGCCCGATAGCGGGCGGCGCAGTGCGCACAGCAGGTCGAGGTCGCTGCCGGGGCGCAGGCCGCCGTCGGCGAAGGAGCCGTACAACCAGGTCGCGAGCAGCGTGTCGCCGAGGCGTTCGCGCAGGAAGACGGCGGCGTCCATCGCCTGCGGCGGGGGGATCGGATACATGCGCGAAGTGTAGGCGCCAGCGGACCGCGCGCGCAGCGGCGCTCACCGGAAAGCGGTGCCGCGGCTGTGACTTCCGGCGGTCGCCATGCGGTGGCGCCTGCCTGCACCATCGGCCCGAGCCCTCCCTGCGAGACGCCCATGCCGCGCCTGCTTCCGATCGCACTCCTGCTGCTGGCGTCGTGCGTCCAGGCGCATGCGGCGCCGCCGACGAAACACGAGGTCGCCGCGTTCGCGGCGCGCGCGCTGGCCGCCAACTGCGACCGGGCGGCGCCGGGCATGGCGGTGCTGGTGGCGCGCGGCGACGAGGTGCTGTACCGCGACGCCTGCGGCCGCGCCAGCCTGGAACTGGAGGTGCCGCTGTCGCCGGACCACGTGTTCCGGATCGGATCGGTGACCAAGCAGTTCGCGGCGGCGGCGGTGCTGAAGCTGGCCGAGGACGGGGCGCTGTCGCTGGACGATCCGTTGACGAAGTTCGTCCCCGGCTATCCGAACGGCGACGCGATCACCGTCGCGATGCTGCTCGACCACACCTCGGGCGTCCGCAGCTACACCGGCATTCCCGGCCTGATGGAGGGGCCGGTGCGGATGGACGTGACCACCGCGCAGCTGATCGACAGCTTCAAGGACGAGCCGCCGGATTTCGCGCCGGGCGCGGACTGGCGCTACAACAACTCCGGCTACGTCCTGGTCGGCGCGGTGATCGAGGCCGCCAGCGGCATGCCCTGGCACGCCTATCTCGACCAGGCGTTCTTCCGCCCGCTCGGCCTGGCGCGCACCGGCTACGGCAACGCCGCCGACGGCGTGATCGCCGGTCACGCGGCCGGCTACACGCGCCAGGACGAGCGCTGGGCGGCGGCGCGCTTCCTCAGCATGACGCAGCCCCACGCGGCCGGTGCGCTGGTGTCCACGGTGGACGACCTGCTGGCCTGGAACCGCGCGCTGCACGGCGGGCGCGCGCTGTCGGCCGAGAGCTACCGGCGCATGGTCATGCCCGCCGGCAAGGCCGCGGAACACCGCTACGGCTACGGCCTGTTCGCCGATACCCTGCGCGGCGAACCGGCGCGTCAGCATGGCGGCGGCATCTTCGGCTTCTCCAGCTACCTGCTGTACCTGCCAGACAGCGCCACCACCGTGGCCGTGCTGTACAACGCCGATGCGGGCAGCCCCGGCATGCTCGGCACCGGCCGCTTCGCCCACCTGCTCGCCGCGCAGGCGATCGGCCGCCCGTACCCGGAGAAGACCGCGATCGAGGTCGGCGAGGCCACGCTGCGCGAGTACGAAGGCGTCTACCGTCTCGCCGCCGCCGATGCGCGCGTGCTGCGCGTCGAGGACGGCCGGCTCACCTCGCAGCGCACCGGCGGCCAGGCCTATCCGCTGATCCCGGTCGCGCCGGACGTGTTCCTGTTCGAGGAAGGGTTTTCGCGCATCGTGTTCGAGCGCGGGGAGGACGGCCGCGTGCGCGCGCTGCGCTTCTTCCCGGAGGACGAAGGCGACGGCGAGGTCGCGCCGCGCAGCGACGAGCCGCTGCCGGCGGCCCGCGCCGAGGTCTCGCTGCCGCGCGAGGCGCTCGAACGCCTGGTCGGCCGCTACGCGCACCAGGGCCTGGTCCTGACAGTGCTGCTCGACGGCCGGACGCCCAGGGTGCAGCTTGCCGGGCAGCCGGCGTTCGAGCTCTTCGCCGAAGGGCCTTCGCGGTTCTTCCTGAAAGCGGTGCCGGCGACGCTGGCGTTCGCGCCGGAGGCGGGGCCGCCGGATCGCGTCGTCCTGCACCAGGGCGGCGCGACGATCGAGTTCCTGCGGATCGAACCGTAGCCCCGGGGCGCGGCCGCAACGGCCGGCGCCCGGGGCGACGCGGGTGCGTCAGCCCGCCTTCTTCTGCGCGATCCAGCGGTCCACGCGCTGTTCCAGCAGGTCCAGCGGCATGGCGCCGCCGCCGAGGATGGTGTCGTGGAAGCCGCGGATGTCGAAGCGATCGCCCAGCTCGGCCTCGGCCTTCCGGCGCAGCGCCTGGATGCGGATCATGCCGACCTTGTACGCGGTGGCCTGGCCGGGCATGATCAGGTAGCGGCGCACCTCGGACTGGATCGCGGTCAGCGGGATCGAGCTGTTCTCGCGGAAGTAGTCCACCGCCTGCTGCTCGGTCCAGCCCTTGGCGTGCATGCCGGTGTCCACCACCAGGCGGATCGCGCGCCACATCTCCGACATCAGCCGGCCGTACTCGGAGTACGGGTCCTGGTAGGTGTCGGGCATCTCCTTGGCCAGCCACTCCGAATACAGGCCCCAGCCCTCGGTGTAGGCGGTGTGGAACTGCTGCGTGCGGAAGGTCGGCACGCCGGTCAGTTCCTGCGCGATCGAGATCTGCATGTGGTGGCCGGGCAGGCCCTCGTGGTAGGCGATGACCTCCAGCTCGGTCTTCGGCATGGCCTTCATGTCGGACAGGTGCGCGTAGTAGATGCCGGGGCGCGAGCCGTCGGGGGTGCCGGGGTAGTAGTGCTGCGCGGCGCCGGGCTGCTCGCGGAACGCCTCCACGCGCTTGACCACCAGGTCGGCCTTGGGCAGCAGGCCGAAGTACTCGGGCAGGTGGCGCTCGATGTTGTCGATGACGCGCGTGGCCTCGTCGATGTAGGCCTGGCGCCCGGCGTCGGTGTCGGGGAAGCGGAAGCGCGGATCGGTGTCGAGGAAACGGAAGAAGGCGGGCAGGTCGCCCTCGAAGCCGACGCGCTCCTTCAGCGCCTCCATCTCGCCGCGCAGGCGCGCCACTTCGTCCAGGCCGAGCTGGTGCACCTCGTCGGCACTCATGCCGGTGGTGGTGTTGTCGCGCAGCTGGTAGGCGTAGTAGGCGGCGCCGTTCGGGTGGGTGGTGCCGACGCCGGCGGGGTTCTCCAGCGCGTTGGGCAGTTCCTCCCGGCTCCAGGCGATCACCCGCTCGTAGGCGGGGCGCACCTGTTCCAGCAGCGCGGTGCGCGCCTGCTGCTTCAGCTCCTCGCCGCGCTCGGCGGTGATCGTGCCCTTCTCGACCAGCGCGTCGGCCTTGGCCTGCAGGTCGGCCCACAGCGCGCTGTCCTCGCCGCTCTCGTCGAACGGCGCGCCCGAGATCACCTTGCCCGCCTGCTCGACGACGCCTTCCAGGGCGAACTTCGGCGGGCGGACGCCCTGCGCGGCGGAGGCGCGGCCGCGCTCGATCAGCTGGTCGAACAGCCGCGGCACGGCGTTGAGGCGCGCGACGTAGGCCTGGAAGCCCTGCTCGTCGTCGGCCTTGTGGATGCTGATCATGAAGGTCGGAAACGAGCTCTGCAGACCGTTCATCTGGTCGAACGCATAGCCGTCGGCGAGGAAGGGCACGCCGTCGCGCGCGCTCTCGTACTGGCGCTTCCACAGGTCCCAGGACAGCTTGGTCTCGTCGTCGAGGCGGTCGTAGTCGAAGGTGGATTCCATCTCGCGCACGGAGGCTTCCAGCCAGGCCAGGCGCTTGCGCACCGACGCCTCGGAGACGTCGTCCAGCTGGTCGTTGAGCTCCTTGCGGCCGAGGAAGGTCAGCTGCATCGGGCTGAAGCGCAGCAGTTCCTCGTACTGGGTCTCGAACCAGGCGTTGAGGCGCTCGGACTGGTCCTCGCCGGGCTGCTGCTGCGTGGTGCCTGCGGCCTGCTGGGCCTCGGGCTGGGACGGCGAGCAGGCCGCCAGGGCCAGGGCGAGGGCCAGGGTGCTGCAGGCGAATGCGGGTCGCACGGGGGATTCTCCTCGGGACGGATCGAGGCGCCATTCTGCGCGCGCATCGGCGCCGGCGCCCCTGCAAGATGTCATGCCGGGCGCGCGGCCCGGCCGCGGTCAGTCGGCGGCCACCTCGGCCAGGATGCGGCGGCCGGCCTCGCTGTCGGCATCGTCCTGCGCGGGTGCGGGGGCCGGCGCGGGGATCGGCGCTTCCTGCCCGGGCACGTAGCGGTGGCCCGACATCGGGCAGTGCGCGGACATGTAGTCGATCTCGAGGTTCAGCCGTTCCAGCAGGAAGTCCACGAACGCGCGCACCTTGGGCGACTGCACGTGGCCGCGCGGGAACACCGCGCTCAGCGGGTACTCGCCGCCGGACCAGCCGGCCAGCACGCGCTTGACCAGGCCCTGCTCGACGGCGGACTTGACCATCACGTCGGCGGCGACCGCCAGCGCCTCGCCGCACAGCAGCGCGCCCTTGAGCGCGGCCGGGTCGTTGGCCACCAGGATCGGGTTGACCGGGAAGTCGCGCGCGCCGTTGCCGTCGTCCAGCGTCCAGCGGAAGCCGTTGCCCTGGCGCTGCTTGGTCATCGCGACCACGCGGTGGTACTGCAGGTCGTCGGGGTGCAGCGGCTCGCCGTGCCGGGCCAGGTACTCGGTGCCGGCGAACACCTGCGTGCGCAGCGTGCCCAGCGGCCGCGCGATCAGGTTGGAATCGGGCAGGTTGCCGAAGCGCAGCGCCACGTCGATCTCGCCGCCGATCAGGTCGAGCGACTCGTTGGCCAGCAGCATCTCCACCCGCACCTCCGGGTGGCGCGCGTGGAACTCGCCCAGCAGCGGCGCGATCTTGTCGATGCCGATGGAGTAGGGCGCGGTGAAGCGCAGCCAGCCGCGCGGTCCCGCCTGCAACTGGGTCACCGCGCTCTCCGCCTCGGCGAGGTCGCGGGCGATGCGCTGGCAGTGCTCGAAGTACACGTTGCCGGCCTCGGTGAGGCCGAGCCGCCGGGTGGTGCGGTGGAGCAGCTGCGCGCCGAGCCGGGTCTCCAGCTCCTGCACCTTGCGGCTGACGGTGGTCTTGGGCAGGCGCAGCGCGCGGGCGGCGGCGATGAAGCTGCCCACTTCCGCCACCTTGACGAAGACGAGGGTGTCGTTGAGATCGCGGGACATGGGGGGCTCCGGCGGGTGGGGTCGATGGATTGACCCGGGAAAGGGATAATAAGTCCTCAACATCGGGGCTAATCAAGTGCCCCCCGCGGGCTTAGTGTGGTGGCCATGTCGCCGCGGGAGCCCACCATGGCCTGCCTTTCCATCGCGTCCCCCGTCCTCGCGGACGGTCGCCCTGAGACCGTTTCCAGCCCCGAGAACTCGCCGATTTCGCCCGGCGATCAAGGGCTTGGCGGCGGCCGTCCGGCGGCCCCGGGAGGAGCGCGGGCGCTGGCCGCTCGCCCCGCCGGGCGGCGCTCGGGCGCAGGTGCCGCGGCGATTGGATCGGCCCATGGGAGGGATAATCCCGGCATCGGGACAATGGAGCCGGTCCTCGTGCTCGGTGCCGCCGGCGCCCTCGGCCGCGGCATCGTCGAGGCCGCGCTGGACGCCGGGCGGCCGGTGCTGGCGGTGGCCGACGACGCCTCCGCGCTGGATGCGCTGCGCCGCAGCCATCCCGGCCGGCCGCTGCACACCCGGGTCGCGCGCCTGGCCAGCGAGCCGGACGCCGCGCGCCTGACGCGGCGCCTGCGCGAGCTCGGCTACCGGCCGCGCGGGGTGATCGCGGCGATGGGCGGCGAGGGCGCCTGCGGGCGCCTGCTCGACCAGCCCGCCGACGTGCTGCGGCGCACCCTCGACGAGGACCTGCTGCCGCACCTGGCCGCGGCGCGCCACCTGTTCGGGCTGCTGCCGCGCGATGCGCGGCCGGCCTACGTGCTCGTCGGCGGGCCCGGCGCCAGCTATCCCTGGGCCGGCTACGGCCACCGCTCCATCGCCGCCGCCGCGCTGCGCATGCTCGCCCGCGTGCTGCACGAGGAGGCGCGCCGCGAGGGCGTGGACGTGCACCTGCTGTCGGTGGACGCGCCGGTGCGCACGCCGGAGAACTGCGCGCACGCCTGCGACGCCTGGCCGCAGGCGCGCGCGGTCGGGCGCCGCGCGCTGGCGCTGGTCGAGGGCCCCGCCGCCGCGCGCGGCCGCGCGGTGATCCCGTTCGAACCCCCGCCGTTGACCTCGACCTCGGTCGAGGTCGCATCCTCCGCCGCCGCCGCGCCCGACACGCGCGCCTGGCTCGACCGCCTGCTGTCCTCTCCCACGTTCCGGAACTCCCCGCCATGAACCGCACGCTCCCGCTTCCTTCCAGATTCCCTCTGCGCCGGCCGGGCGCGCGCCTGGCCGCCGCCGCGGGGCTCGCCCTGCTGTGCGCGGCGCTGCTGGCCGCCTGCAGCGGCCATGCCGAGCCCGGCGACGCCCCGCCGCCGCCGGAGGTCAGCGTGGCCGAGGTGGTCGCGCGCCCCGTGGTCGAGTGGGACGAGTACACCGGCCGCGTGGTCGCGCCGGAGACCGTCGAGCTGCGCCCGCGGGTGAGCGGCTACGTCGACCGCGTGGCCTTCGAGGAAGGCGACGAGGTGCGCAAGGGCGACCTGCTGTTCGTCATCGATCCGCGGCCCTACCGGGCGACGCTGGCGCGCGCCGAGGCGCAGCTGGCGCAGGCGCGCAGCCAGGCGCAGCTGGCCGACGCGCAGAACGTGCGCGCCGGCGAGCTGGTGGCGGTCAGCGCGATCTCGCGCGAGGACTTCGAGGCGCGCGACGCCGGCGCCTCGCAGGCGCGGGCCGCGGTGCGCGCGGCCGAGGCCGCGGTGGCCAGCGCGCGCCTGGACCTGCAGTTCACCGAGGTGCGCTCGCCGATCGACGGCCGCGCCGGCCGCGCGATGGCCACCGCCGGCAACCTCGCCACCGCCGACCTCACCTCGCTGACCACGGTGGTCTCGCTCGACCCGGTGCACGTGTACTTCGAGACCGACGAACAGCGCTACCTGCACTACCAGTCGCTGATGCGCAACGGCACGCGCGAGACCGACGGCAACCCGGTGCGCGTGGGCCTGGCCAACGAGCGCGGCCACCCGCATGCCGGCCGCGTGGACTTCGTCGACAACCGCGTCGATTCCGGCACCGGCACCATCCGCGCGCGCGCGGTCGTGCCCAACCCGGACCGGGTGTTCACCCCGGGGCTGTTCGCGCGGGTGCAGCTCGCGGCCGGGCGGCAGCGCGAGGCGCTGCTGATCGACGACCGCGCGGTGCTCACCGACCAGGACCGCAAGTACGTCTACGTGATCGGCGAGGGCGACACCGCGCAGCGGCGCGACATCGTGCCCGGCCGCGTGGTCGACGGCCTGCGCGTGGTCGAGGAGGGCCTGGCCCCCGGCGACCGGATCATCGTCCACGGCGTGCAGAAGGTGTTCATGCCGGGCATGCCGGTGCGCCCGGTGGCCGTGGCGATGGGCGACGCGCCGCCGGCCGCCGCGCCCGCCGCCGCCGGCTGAGTTCCGTTCACTCCCGCCCGGTCGCCTGCGCGACCCCGCCGGCCTCCCCGCCGGCGCCCCCTTCCCCCGGCGCCCCGGCGTGCCGGGCGGGACCCTTTCCGCCCGCCGCCGAACGGCGGGGCTTCACAGGACCGTTGCGATGGACTTCTCCCGCTTCTTCATCGACCGCCCGATCTTCGCCGCGGTGCTGTCGATCATCATCTTCGCCGCCGGCCTGATCGCGATCCCGGTGCTGCCGATCAGCGAGTACCCCGACGTGGTGCCACCCTCGGTGGTGGTGCGCACGGTGTACCCGGGCGCCAACCCCAAGGTGATCGCCGAGACCGTGGCCACGCCGCTGGAGGAAGCGATCAACGGCGTCGAGGACATGATGTACATCAAGTCCGTCGCCGGCTCCGACGGCGTGCTGGTGACCACGGTGACCTTCCGCCCCGGCGTGGACGCCGACGACGCCGCGGTGCGCGTGCAGAACCGGGTGGCGCAGGCGCTGTCGCGGCTGCCCGAGGACGTGCGCCGGCAGGGCGTGACCACGCAGAAGCAGTCGCCGACCTTCCTGATGGTGGTCCACCTGACCTCGCCCGACGGCCGCTACGACACCCTGTACCTGCGCAACCACGCGCGGCTGCACGTCAAGGACGCGCTGGCCCGGATCCAGGGCGTGGGCGACGCGCAGGTGTTCGGGGGCGGCGACTACGCGATGCGCGCCTGGCTCGACCCCGAGCAGATCTCCGCGCGCGGGCTGACCGCCAGCGACGTGGTGCGGGCGATGCGCGAGCAGAACGTGCAGGTCTCGGCCGGCCAGCTCGGCGCCGAGCCGATCCCCGACAGCCGCTTCCTGACCCTGATCAACGCCCAGGGCCGGCTGACCTCGCCCGAGGAGTTCGGCGCGATCGTGCTCAAGCGCGGCGACGACGGCACCATCGTCCGCCTCTCGGACGTGGCGCGGCTGGAACTGGGCGCCGGCGACTACACCCTGCGCGCGCAGCTCGACGGCAAGGCGGCGGTCGGCATCGGCATCTTCCAGGCCCCGGGCGCCAACGCGCTGCAGATCCGCGACCAGGTCATCGCGACGATGGACGAGCTGTCGGCGACCTTCCCGGAGGGCGTGAAGTACGAGGCGGTGTACGACACCACGATCTTCGTGCGCGACTCGATCAAGTCGGTGATCACCACCCTGTTCGAGGCGGTGCTGCTGGTGGTGCTGGTGGTGATCCTGTTCCTGCAGACCTGGCGCGCCTCGATCATCCCGCTGCTGGCGGTGCCGGTGTCGATCGTCGGCACCTTCGCGGTGCTCTACCTGCTCGGCTTCTCGATCAACACGCTGACCCTGTTCGGGCTGGTGCTGGCGATCGGCATCGTGGTCGACGACGCGATCGTGGTGGTCGAGAACGTCGAGCGCAACATCGAGGAGGGGCTGAGCCCGCTGGCCGCGGCGCACCAGGCGATGCGCGAGGTCTCCGGTCCGATCGTGGCGATCTCGCTGGTGCTGTGCGCGGTGTTCGTGCCGATGGCCTTCCTGGACGGCGTCACCGGGCAGTTCTACAAGCAGTTCGCGGTGACCATCGCGATCTCGACGGTGATCTCGGCGATCAACTCGCTGACCCTGTCGCCGGCGCTGGCCGCGCGCCTGCTGCAGGCGCACGGCGCGCCGAAGGACCGGCTGTCGCGCGGCATCGAGCGCGCGTTCGGCTGGGTGTTCCGCCCGTTCAACCGCTTCTTCGGCGCCAGCGCCGCGCGCTACGAGCGCGGCGTCGGCCGCATCCTCGGCCGCCGCGGCCTGGTGTTCCTGGTCTACGCCGGCCTGCTGCTGGCCACCGGCGGGCTGTTCAAGGCGGTGCCCCCGGGCTTCATCCCGGTGCAGGACAAGCTGTACCTGATCGCCGGCGTGAAGCTGCCCGAAGGCGCCTCGATCGCGCGCTCGGACGCGCTGCTGCGCCAGGTCGCCGACATCGCCATGGACACCGACGGCGTCGCCCACGTGATCTCGTTCCCGGGCCTGAACGCGCTGCAGTTCACCAACACGCCCAACACCGGCGTCGCCTTCGTCGTGCTCGACCCGATGAGCGAGCGCTCGCGCAGCGCGGCGGACATCAACGCCGAGATCAACCAGCGCATCGGCGCGCTGCAGGAGGGCTTCGCGTTCGCGATGATGCCGCCGCCGATCCTGGGCCTGGGCAACGGCTCGGGCTACCAGATGTTCATCCAGGACCGCGGCAACCTCGGCTACGGCGCGCTGCAGGATGCGGTCAACGGCATGACCGGCGCGATCTCGCAGACCGCCGGCATGGGCTTCCCGATCAGCAGCTACCAGGCCAACGTCCCGCAGCTCGACGCGATCGTCGACCGCGAGAAGGCCAAGGCCCAGGGCGTGCCGCTGACCGAGCTGTTCGACACCCTGCAGACCTACCTCGGCTCTGCCTACGTCAACGACTTCAACCAGTTCGGCCGCACCTGGCAGGTGATCGCCCAGGCCGACGGCCGGTTCCGCGACAGCGTCGAGGACATCGCCAACCTGCGCACCCGCAACGAGCGCGGCGAGATGGTGCCGATCGGCTCGATGGTCGACGTCCGCCAGACCTACGGCCCCGATCCGGTGCTGCGCTACAACGGCTACCCGGCCGCCGACCTCGCCGGCGAATCCGACCCGCGCGTGCTGTCCTCGGCGCAGGCGATGGGCGCGCTGACCGAGCTGGCCGGGGGCGTGCTGCCGCCGGGCATGAACATCGAGTGGACCGACCTGAGCTACCAGCAGGCGACCCAGGGCAACGCCGCGCTGATCGTGTTCCCGCTGGCGGTGCTGCTGGCGTTCCTGGTGCTGGCCGCGCTGTACGAGAGCTGGACCCTGCCGCTGGCGGTGATCCTGATCGTGCCGATGACGATCCTGTCGGCGCTGTTCGGCGTCTGGCTGACCGGCGGCGACAACAACGTGTTCGTGCAGGTCGGCCTGGTGGTGCTGATGGGGCTGGCGTGCAAGAACGCGATCCTGATCGTCGAGTTCGCCCGCGAGCTGGAGCTGCAGGGCAAGGGCATCGTCGAGTCCGCGCTGGAGGCCTGCCGGCTGCGCCTGCGGCCCATCGTGATGACCTCGATCGCGTTCATCGCCGGCGTGGTGCCGCTGATGCTGGGCAGCGGCGCCGGCGCCGAGGTGCGCGCGGCCACCGGCGTCACCGTGTTCGCCGGCATGGTCGGGGTGACCTTCTTCGGCCTGTTCCTGACCCCGGTGTTCTACGTCGCCCTGCGCAAGCTGGCCAACCGGCCGCTGGTCTCGCACGGGCCGCCCACGGTGCATGCCGCCCAGGCCTGAACCCTTTACGCCCCCTCATTTCCCCCGACTCCCGAGGACATCCCCATGAATGCGAATTCCAAGATCGCGCTGGTCACCGGCGCCACCCGCGGCATCGGCCTGCAGACGGTGCGCCAGCTCGCCGAGGCCGGCGTGCACACCCTGCTGGCCGGGCGCAGCCGCGAGCGCGCCGTCGAGGCGGCCCTGGCGCTGCAGGCCGAGGGCCTGCCGGTGGAGGCGATCGCGCTCGACGTCGTCGACGAGGCCGGCATCGCCGCCGCCGCGGAGCAGGTGACCGCGCGCCATGGACGGCTCGACATCCTGGTCAACAACGCCGGCATCCTGCTCGACGACGTCGCCGTGCCGGTCTCGGAACAGACGCTCGCGACCTGGCGCGCGACCTTCGAGACCAACCTGTTCGGCCTGATCGCGGTCACCCAGGCGTTCCTGCCGCTGCTGCGCCTGGCCCCGGCCGGGCGCATCGTCAACGTCTCCAGCATGCTCGGCTCGCTGGCGCTGCACCTCGATCCGGCCTCGCCGATCTACGACATGAAGCTGCCCGCCTACGACGTCTCCAAGACGGCGGTGAACGCGTGGACGGTGCATCTCGCCCACGAGCTGCGCGAGACCCCGATCCGGGTCAACACGGTCCACCCCGGCTACGTGAAGACCGACATGAACGCAGGCGAGGGCGAGCTCGACATCGCCGACGGTGCCCGCACCAGCGTGGCCCTGGCCCTGGCCGGCGACGACGCGCCCAACGGCAGCTTCCGCTACTTCGACGAGGTGCTGCCATGGTGAACCGCGCACTGGCGATCGCCCTGGCCGCGGCGCTGTCGGCCTGCGCGGTCGGTCCCGAGCACGTGCGGCCGGCACCGCCGACGCTGGCCGACGCCTTCCGCGACCCGGTCGACGGCGTGCCGGCGGCGGACGCGTCCGCCGCCCCGGCCGCCGCCGACGCGGCGTTCTGGAACGCCTTCGACGACCCGCTGCTCGACGCCCTGGTCGGCGAGGCGCTGGCGCGCAACCACGACCTGCAGGCGGCGCTGGCGCGCTACGACCAGGCCAACGCGCTGCTGCGCGGCGCGCGCTTCGATTTCCTGCCCACCGTCGTCGCCCAGGGCGAGGCCGCGTCCACGCGCGCCTCCGCGTCGCAGGCGCCGGGCGAGGGCCGCGAGGCCCGCGACGCCGACGGCTACAGCGCCGGCGTCGCCGCGTCCTGGGAGCTCGACCTGTTCGGCCGCGTGCGCCGAAACGTGGAGGCCGGGCGCGCCGACGCCGCCGCGCAGGCGGCCGACCTGCAGGCGCTGCAGGTGGCGATCGTCGGCGAGGTGGTGGCCACCTACGTCGAGGTCCGCGGCCTGCAGGAGCGGCTGCGGGTGGCGCGCGGCAACGTCGACAACCAGGCCGATACCCTGCGCCTGGTCGAGGCGCGCGTCGCCGCCGGCGGCGGCAGCGACTTCGACAGCGCCCGCGCGCGCGCCCAGCTCGACACCACCCGCGCCACGGTGCCGGCGCTGGAGGCCGCGCTCGGCGCCGCCGTGCACCGCCTGGGCGTGCTCACCGGCCAGCCGCCCGACGCCTGGGCGCCGCGGCTGGCGGCCGCGCGGCCGCTGCCGGCGCTGCCCGCAGGCCCCGACCCGGACTCGCCCGGCGGCCTGCTGCGGCGCCGGCCCGACATCGCCGCCGCCGAGCAGCGCCTGCATGCGGCCACCGCGCGCATCGGCGTCGCCACCGCCGACCTGTTCCCGCGCTTCACCCTGTCCGGCCTGATCGGCAGCCAGGCGGTGGACACCAGCCGGCTGTTCGAGCGCGACAGCGAGACCCGGCTGGTGGCGCTCGGCATCGACTGGTCCTTCCTCGACGTCGGCCGCGTGCTCGCGCGCATCGCGGCGGCGGAGTCGGGGGCCGACCTCGCGCTGGCCGAGTACCGGCAGGTCGTGCTGCTGGCGCTGGAAGACGCCGGCAACGCGCTGGTGCGCTACGAGCGCAGCCGCGAGGAGGACGCGCTGCTCGAGCGCGCCGCGCGCGACAGCGCCCGGGCGGCGGAGCTGGCCCGGCTGCGCTTCGACGCGGGCGCCGCGGGACTGCTCGACGTGCTCGACGCCGAGCGCACCCGGCTGCAGGCGGAGGACGCCTTCGCCGCCGCCCGCGCGCGCAGCGTGGCCGCAGCGGCCGGGGTGTATCGCAGCTTCGCCGGCGGCTGGCCGCAGGCGCTGCCGCAGCCGATCGCCGATCGCGGCTAGGACCTGTCAGCGCTATGGCGTGCCATGAGCGCTGGCAGGCCCTGGCAACCGGCGGACGTGCACGCCCGTTGCGCCTGCGCGCGGGCGGTCGGCATCGCGCCGTGCGCGCATCGCTGAACGGTGCGTGTCGCGACAAGGGCGGAGGGCGGCAATTTCACCGCTCGCGGACCGGCCCCTGGCCTACGGTGTGCCCAGCCCCCCACGCGCGCCATCGCCCTCCGCCATGGACAAGCCCCACGCCCACGCCGCCCCGGCCGCCCACCCGGCCGACGCGGGCCGTCGCCCGGGCGACGAATCCCCCTACGAGTACTACCGCCGCAGCTATCGCGACGCGCCCTACTTCTCCAGCGGCCGCGCCTGGTCCGACTACGCCCCCGCCTACCGCTACGCGATGGAGCAGGCCGATGCGCTCGACGTCTCCGCCGCGTCCTTCGAGGCCATCGAGCCGCGGCTCGAACACGGCTGGGACACCGCGCGCGACGGTTCGCGCCTGACCTGGACCGAGGCGCGCGCGGCGATCCGCCACGTCTTCGAGGACGCGGCCGACCGCCGCCGCGGCGACGGCCGGATCCCGGACTGACCATGGGCCGCCTGCAGAAGGTCCACGTGCTGGGCGCAGGCGCCTTCGCCCTGATCGGCGGCGTCCTGCTGGGCGGGATCGGCTACCTGCCGTTCGGCCCGCCCGGCCTGGTGGCGGGCGTGGTGGCGGGCGTGGCGCTCGGCGCGCTGCTCGGCCACCGGCTGTCCGAATCCGCCGATCCGCGCGGCGACCTCGGCCACTTCGAGCAGATCTACCGCCAGGCCGAGTACTACGTCGACGGCATGACCTGGGACGACTACGCGCCCGCCTACGGGCTGGCCCTCAACGCCTACGAGCGGCGCAACCGCGATCCCGAACTGGTCGCCGCCGAACTGGAGGCGGACTGGCCCTCGCTGCGCGGCCGCTCGCGCCTGACCTGGGCGCAGGCCTATCCGGCCATCCAGCACGCGTGGCGGCAGCTGTCCGAGCGCGAGCGCGCACCGGCCGCCTGAGGCACCGCCCGGCGGCGGCGCGTTACCATGTCCGGCCCCTCCGCCGACAGAGCCGCGCAATGGCCGTACACCCCGACAACCCGCCCGAGGTCACCCGCGAGCAGGCCGAGGACGCGGTGCGCACGCTGCTGCGCTGGGCCGGCGACGATCCCGGCCGCGAAGGCCTGCAGGACACCCCCAAGCGGGTGGTGAAGGCCTACCGCGAGTGGTTCAGCGGCTACGCGCTCGACCCCGACGAGTACCTGGCCCGCACCTTCGAGGAGGTGGAGGGCTACGACGAGATGATCGTGCTGCGCGACATCGAGTACGAGAGCCACTGCGAGCACCACATGGCCCCGATCATCGGCCGCGTGCACGTGGGCTACCTGCCGCGCGGCAAGGTGGTCGGCATCAGCAAGCTGGCCCGCGTGGTCGACGCCTACGCCAAGCGCTTCCAGGTTCAGGAGAAGATGACCGCGCAGATCGCCGGCTGCATCCAGCGCGCGCTGGCGCCGCACGGCGTGGGCGTGGTGGTGGAGGGCGCGCACGAGTGCATGACCACCCGCGGCGTGCACAAGCGCGGCGTCAGCATGATCACCTCGACCATGCTCGGCAGCTTCCGCGAGGACGCGCGCACCCGCGCCGAGTTCCTGCGCTTCATCGAGGCCAGCGGCGCCCGCCGCTGATGGCCGAAGCCTGCCCCTGCGGCAGCGGCCGCGCCTACGCCGCCTGTTGCGGCCCGCTGCACGCCGGCGCGCCCGCCGCCGACGCCGAGGCGCTGATGCGCTCGCGCTACAGCGCCTACGCGCGGGGCGACGCCGGCTACCTGCTGCGCAGCTGGCACCCCGCCACGCGCCCGGCGCGCCTGGATCTCGACGACGGCGCGCGCCCGGTCTGGCTCGGCCTGAAGGTGCTGGGCCACGACCCGGCCGGGCCCGACGCCGCCGAGGTGGAGTTCGTGGCCCGCTACCGGATCGGCGGCGGCAGCGCGGTGCGCATGCGCGAGCGCAGCCGGTTCGTGCGCGAGGACGGCCGCTGGTACTACCTCGACGCGATCGGCTGAGCCCCGTGCGCGTCGGCGCCGGGACGCGGCCGGCGTGCGCGGCCGGGCCTCCTCGCTTGCGCGCGGGCGCGTCCGGGCCGGATACTCGGCGCAGGGCGCCCGGTGCAGCGCCCGCATCCCATCGCGGTCGCCTTGCGCAAGCGGGCCGCCGGCAACGCTCCTGCGGCGCGCCTGCCGCATCGCCCCCGTCACCGGCCGCCGTCCCCGCATCCGGGTACCGGCGCAGCGCTATCGGCTGCGGAACGGAGATTCCACATGAACACTGGACTCGGGCGTCTGCCCCGGGAGCCGGCGGACCGGTTCACCCGGCCGTTGATGCGGTTCCTCCGCATCGAAGCCGTCGCGGGCATCGTCCTGCTGCTGTGCACGGTGCTGGCCGTGGCGCTCGCCAACACGGCGTGGTCGGCGCAGTACCTCGCGTTCTGGGAGCTGCCTGCGGGATTCGGATTCGGCGGGTTCGAGTTCTCCCGCTCGTTGAAGCACTGGATCAACGACGCACTGATGACGCTCTTCTTCTTCGTCATCGCCCTGGAGCTGAAGCGCGAGCTGGTGCTTGGCGAACTGCGGGAGCCGCGGATGGCGGCGTTCCCGCTCATGGCCGCCGTAGGCGGCATGGTGGTGCCGGCGGGGGTGTTCCTGTGGCTGGTCGACGGCGGGCCGGGCGCCGGCGGGTGGGGCACGGTCATGTCCACCGATACCGCCTTCGTCATCGGCTGCATCGCGCTGCTCGGCGCCCGCGTTCCGCACGCCCTGCGCCTGTTCCTGCTCTCGCTCGCGATCTTCGACGACATCGGCGCCATCCTGGTGGTCGCGCTCGGCTACGGCGAAGCCCTGCACTGGCCTGCGCTCGCGCTGGCGGGGGCCGGCCTGGCCGCGGTGGCGGCGATCGCGCGCCTGGGCATCCGCAGCATTCCGATCTACTTCGCGATCGGCGGCGGCGTCTGGCTGGCGCTCGATGCGTCGGGCGTCCACGCGACGCTGGCCGGCGTGATCCTCGGGCTCATGACGCCGGCGCGAAGCTGGGTGAGCGATCGCCGGCTGCACGCCATCTTCGACCGGGTGATCGCCTATCCGCCGGGAGACCACTGGAGCGGCGATGCGGAAGCGCGCGGCGATCTGCGCCGGGCCGGGGTCGCCGCCCGCGAGGCCCTGTCGCCGATCGAGCGGCTGGAGCTCCTGCTCCATCCCTGGGTGGCGTTCACCATCCTGCCGCTCTTCGCCCTCGCCAACGCCGGCGTGCCGATCGTGGCCGCGCGCTTCGATCAGGGCATCGCCGTGGCGGTGATCGCCGCCTTCGTCGCGGGGAAACCCGTCGGGGTCCTGCTCTTCGCCGTGCTCGCGGCGAAGCTGCGGATCGCGGTCCGGCCCGACGAACTGCCCTGGACGCTGCTGGCGGCGGGCAGCCTGTTGACCGGGATCGGCTTCACCATGGCGATGTTCATCGCCGAACTGGCGTTCGCGCCCGCGCTGCTGGATTCGGTGAAGCTGGGCATCCTGCTGGCGTCGGTCGTCTCCGCCGCGGCGGGGCTCCTGGCGCTGACCTGGCTCACCTCCGCCGGCCGCCCGCCGGCCACGCCCTGACGCCCTACGGGAGCGCCGCCGCCGCCCCGTCCGCCGCCGGCGGCGGATGCGCGCGCGCCTCGAGGCTGACGTCGACCTGCATCCCGGCCAGCGCGTCGGCCGGCCCGGCGAAGCTGCCCGACACCGGCATCACCCGGCCGATGTCGCGGCCGACGGCGACCGGCACCAGGTTGGCCGCGCCGACGCCGCCGTTGGTCGGGTCGAAGGCGATCCAGCCCGCGCCCGGGACGTAGACCTCGGCCCAGGCGTGGGTGGCGCCCGTGTCGGCCGAGCCCCGCAGCGTGCCGGCCGGGTCGTGCAGGTAGCCGGACACGATCCGCGCGCCGAAGCCCAGCGCGCGCACGGCCTCGGCGAACAGCACCGCGAGGTCGCGGCAGGAGGCGCGCCCTAGTTCGAGCGTGCGCAGCGGCGCCTGCGTGCCTTCGTCCTCGCGCGCCTCGTAGGCGATGCCGGACGCGATGCCGGCGTTGAGGTCCTTCAGCAGCGACAGCGTGTCGGTGCGCTCGCCGAGCACGAAGGCCCGCGCCCAGTCGCGCAGGCGGCCCGCGGGGTCGGGGTGCTGCGGCGCCGCCAGCGCGCCGAGGTCGGTCCAGTCGTCGTCGTCGTAGCGGAACGGCCAGGAGGCCGCGGAGGCGGCGATGTCGAATACCGGCCACGGCACGGGATCGAGTTCGATCTCGGCCACGCTCTCGATGACCAGGCGGTCGCCCGCCGCCCCGAACGTCGCGGTCGCCACCACGTTGCCGGCCACGTCCTCGGCCCAGGCCAGCTGCGCCTGCGGCGACACCTCCAGCCGCATCGACAGCAGCCGCAGGTCGCGGCTCTCCCGCGGGCGCAGCAGCATCCGGTGCGGATTGAACAGCACCGGCAGGCGGTAGCTGTAGGCGGTGCGGTGGACGAGTCTCAGCGCGACCATGGGCGGACTCCCCGGCGTCCCGCGCGACCGGATCGCATCGCCCGGGGGCGCGATCGTGCGGGGCGTCCGGCAGGCGTTGGGCGCACCAGTCTACGCGCACGCCGCGCCGCCGGCCGCGACGCTGCCGTGACGCCACGGTCACCGCGGCGGCCGCACGCTTTCCGGCATGCATGCCGTTCCGCACGCCGCGCCCGACCCCGACGAGCTCGAGCGCCTGTTCGCCCACGTGAGGTCGCGCACCCGCGCGCTCGCCGCGCCGCTCTCGGCCGAGGATGCGATGGTGCAGAGCATGCCCGACGCCAGTCCGGCGAAGTGGCACCTCGCGCACACCACCTGGTTCATCGAGCGCTTCGTGCTCGCCGCGCGCCCGGGCTACCGTCCCCACGCGCCGGCCTGGGACACGGTCTTCAACAGCTACTACCAGAGCCTGGGGCCGGCGCACCCGCGGCCCTGCCGCGGCCACCTCTCGCGGCCCTCGCTCGAGGCGGTGACCGACTACCGCGAGATCGTCGATGCGCGCGTCGGCGCGCGCCTGCGCGACCACGACCTCGACGACGAGGCGCGCCGCCGCCTGCTGGTCGGCCTGCAGCACGAACAGCAGCACCAGGAACTGCTGCTGACCGACATCCAGCACGCGTTCTGGTGCAGCCCGCTGCGCCCGGCCTACCGCGAGGACCTGCCGCGCCCCAGCGCCGAGCCGCGGCCCATGGCCTGGTGCGAGGCGGACGAGGCCGTGGTCGCGATCGGCGCCGAGCCCTGGCCCGGCGAGGCCGGATTCGCCTACGACAACGAGTCGCCCCGGCACCGCGTGCTGGTGCCGGCGCACGCGCTGGCCTCGCGGCCGGTGAGCAACCTGGAGTACCGCGCCTTCGTCGAGGACGGCGGCTACCGCGAGCCCGCGCTGTGGCTGGCCGACGGCTGGGCGCTGGCGCAGGCCCAGGGCTGGGCGCGGCCGCTCTACTGGGACGAGGACCTGGAGCACGCGCACACCCTCGGCGGGCGCCGCGCGCTCGACGCGGCGGCGCCGGTCTGCCACCTCAGCTACTACGAGGCCGACGCCTACGCGCGCTGGGCCGGCGCGCGCCTGCCCACCGAGTTCGAGTGGGAGCGCGCCGCGGCCGCCGCGGGGCCGCCGCAGGGCAACTTCGCCGACGACGGCGTGCTGCAGCCGGTGGCCGCGCAGGCGGCGCCCGGGCGCCGCCCGGCGCAGCTGTTCGGCGACGTCTGGGAATGGACCTCGAGCGCCTACGGCCCGTGGCCCGGCTACCGGCCGTGGACCGGCAGCATCGGCGAGTACAACGGCAAGTTCATGGTCGGGCAGTGGGTGCTGCGCGGCGGCAGCTGCGCCACCGCGCGCGGCCACGTGCGCGCCAGCTACCGCAACTTCTTCCCCCCGCACGCGCGCTGGCAGTTCGCCGGCCTGCGGCTGGCGCGCGATCCGTGAGCCGGGCGGACGAGCGGGTCGGGCTGCTCGACCTGCAGCCCACGCCGGCGCGCATCCTCGCCGACGTCGTGCAGGGGCTGTCGGCCTCGCCGCGGCAGCTGCCCTCGAAGTACTTCTACGACGCCCGCGGCTCGGCGCTGTTCGAGCGCATCACCCGGCAGCCCGAGTACTACCTGACGGCGACCGAGCTGGCGCTGCTGGACGCGCGGATGGACGACATCGCCGCCGCGGTAGGCGCCGGCGCGCACGTGGTGGAGTACGGCAGCGGCAGCGGGCGCAAGACCGAGCGGCTGCTGGAGGGCCTGGACGACGCGGTGGCCTACACGCCGGTGGAGATCTCGCTGAGCGCGCTGCAGCACAGCGTCGCGCGGCTGGGCGCGCTGTTCCCCGCGATCGAGATGCTGCCGGTGTGCGCGGACTTCACCGGCGCCGTCGCGCTGCCCGCGCCGTCGCGCCCGCCCTCGCGCACGCTGCTGTTCTTTCCCGGCTCCACGCTGGGCAACTTCACCGCGCCGCAGTCGGTGGCCCTGCTGCGCGGCATGCGCGCCGCGCTCGGCGCCGACGGGCGCGCGCTGATCGGCCTGGACCTGGACAAGGACCCGCGCCGGCTGGAGGCCGCGTACAACGACGCCGCCGGCGTCACCGCCGAGTTCACCCTCAACCTGCTGGCGCGGCTCAACCGCGAGATCGGCAGCGACTTCGACCTCGACGGCTACGCCCATCGCGCGGTCTACGCGCGCGAGCGCATGCGCATCGAGACCTCGCTGGTGAGCCTGCGCGCGCAGACGGTGCGGGTCGGCGGGCGCGCCTTCGCGTTCGCGCCGGGCGAGGCGATGGCGGTGGAGATCAGCCAGAAGTACACCCGCGACAGCGCCGCGGGGCTGGCCGCCGAGGCCGGGCTGGCGCTGCGCGCGTGGTGGACCGATCCGCGGGGCGACTTCGCGCTGGCGCTGCTGGCGCCGGTGTGAACGCCGGGCATCGGGGCGGGGGCGCCGCGCCCGGCGGCTGGGTATGCTGCCGGCCATGACGCCGAACCGCCACGCCCCGCTGCGCCGCCTCGCCCTCGCCCTGCTGCTGGCCGTGCCGCCCGCCGCCGTCCATGCGCAGGCTCCGCCGCCCGCCGCGCCGCCCGCCGCACCCGCCGCCCCAGACCCCGCGTTCGCGCGCTGCCTGGCCGGGCTCAGGACCGCGGCCGGCGCCCAGGGCGTGCAGGCGGCGTCCTTCGACCGCTTCACCGCCGGCCTCGCGCCCGACCGCAGCGTGCTCGAACTGCTCGACGCGCAGCCGGAGTTCACCACGCCGATCTGGGACTACCTCGCCGCGCTGGTCGACGACGAGCGCGTCGCCGACGGCCGCGCCATGCTCGCCCGCCACGCCGACCTGCTCGCGCGCATCGAGGCGCGCTACGGGGTCGATCCGGCGACCGTGGTCGCGGTGTGGGGCGTGGAGAGCGACTACGGCCGCGTCTTCGGCAAGCGGCCGCTGCTGGTCTCGCTGGCCACGCTGTCGTGCGAGGGCCGCCGGCAATCGTTCTTCCGCGGCGAGTTCATCGCCACGCTGAAGCTGCTGCAGGCCGGCGACATCCAGGCCGAGGGCCTGACCGGCTCCTGGGCGGGCGCCTTCGGGCACACCCAGTTCATGCCGAGCACCTACGCGCGCATCGCGGTCGACTTCGACGGCGACGGCCGCCGCGACCTGGTCGGCAACATCCCCGATGCGCTGGGCTCGACCGCGAACTACCTCAAGCAGTCGGGCTGGCGCACGGGCCAGCCCTGGGGCTTCGAGGTCCAGGTGCCGGCCGGCTTCGACGCCGCGCAGGTCGGGCGCACGAATCGGCGCCCGCTGTCGGACTGGGCCGCGCGCGGCGTGCGGCGCCACGACGGCTCGCCGCTGGTCGCGGGCGGGCTGGCTGCCGATACGCGCTCGGCGCTGCTGCTGCCGGCCGGGCGCGAGGGACCGGCCTTCGTGGTGTTGCGCAACTACGACGCGATCTACTCCTACAACGCCGCCGAGAGCTACGCGCTGGCGATCGCCTTCCTCGCCGAGCGCCTGCGCGGCGGGCAGGTGCCGCGCGCGGCGTGGCCGACCGACGACCCCGGCCTGTCGCGCGCCCAGCGGCGCGAACTGCAGACCCTGCTGCTGGCCCGCGGCCACGGCATCGGCGAGGTCGACGGCATGATCGGCACCAACACCCGGCGCGCGATCCAGGCCGAGCAGCGGCGCCTGGGCCTGGCCCCGGCCGACGGCCGCGCCGGCCGCCGCATCCTCGACGCGCTGTCGCGTGAGCCCGGCACCGCCCGGTAGCGGCGCGCGCTTCCAGGGGGCGCCGGGCCCCGGCGACACGCCCGCCGCCGTGCACCTAGGGTCTGTCCCAGCTTTCCGCGGCCGTGCGGGCGGGGCTAGCTTCGAGCGGGACACCCAGCGGGAGTGGAAGACATGAGCGACGGAAGCGACGGCGCCGGCGGCGTCGGAGGCGGCAGCGGCGGCAACAGCGGGACCAGCGGCGCCGAGAGCGCGGCCGATTCCCTCGGTGCGGCGGCGGAATCCCTGAGCGAATCCCTGAGCAGCGCCATCAGCGATGCGCTGAGCGGGCTGGCGGATTCGGTCGGCCTGTCGGATGCCCTCGGGGGCCTGGCCAACGCCCTCGGCATCGATGCCAAGGACCTGCAGGGCATCCTGGGCGCGGCCGTGGTCGGCTTCGCCACCGGCGGCCTGCCGGGCGCGATCATGGGCGTGGCCAACGGCCTGGTCGGCGGCAGCCTGACCGAAGCGGCGCGCGACGCCATCTCGGCCAACCTGCCGGCGGGCTTCCAGCAGGCGGCCAACCTCGCCCTCGACGCCTTCTCCGGCCGGATGCCGGGTGCCGGCATGTCGCTGCAATCGGCGATCGACACGCTCGCCTCGGGCGCGCTGACCAACGGCCGCGCCCCCGGCATCGGCGAGCTGGGCGCGGTCGCGCGCTCGCTGAGCGAGGTGACCACCGCTGCGCGCAGCGCGATCGAAAGCGCCACCCGCGGCGACTTCGCCAGCGCCGCCGATGCGGTCGCGTCGCTGGAAGGCAGCCTGCAGTCGCAGCTGGACGCGGCCCGCAACGTCACCGCGTCGGTGGCCGGCGCCGTCGCCAACGGGCACGGCGTGCATCCGTCGGACCGCACCGGCTTCGAGGGGCGGGTCGAGCAGCTCGCCATCGACACCGCGCGGGTGCTCCTGAACCGCTGATCCGGCGGTCATGCGCATCGCGGCGCTGGCCGCGATGCGCTCCATCCCCGCCTTCAGCCCGGCGGCGGCGCGCTCATGTGGAAGACCTCCCACAGGTGCCCGTCGAGGTCCTCGAACCCGTGCTGGTACATGAAGCCGTGGTCCTGCGGCGGCCGGAAGGTGCGCCCGCCCGCGGCGACCGCCTCGGCGACCATCGCGTCCACCGCTTCGCGGTCCGCGGCGTCGACGGCCAGCAGCACCTGCGCGCGCTCGCGCGCCTCGGCGATCGGCCGGTCCAGGAAGCCGGCGAAGAAGGGCTCGACCAGCAGCATCACGAAGGCCGTCTCGCCCACCCGCATGCAGGTGGCGTTGGCGTCGGTGTATTCGGGATCGAACGAGAAGCCGAGGCGGGTGAAGAACGCGACCGTGGCGTCGAGGTCGCGGACGGGCAGGTTGACGAACAGCTTGCGGGACATCGCGAGGCTCCTCGCGGGCGTGGGATGTCCTGGCGACGGACGAGGAGCGCCGGTTTCGACACGCGCCGACGCATTCCTCGCTCGCCGCCGCGCTCGATTCCGCCCGTGCGGGCGCGCGCTCGCGCGCGACGCTTTTCTCCGCCCTCGAGAAGCGGTGCCGGCGTCGCCCGCCCGCGTTCGCGCGTGGGCACACGTTCGTCTCCTTCAGCGAGTCCGGCGGCGCTTGGCACGGTCGCGCGCGAGCGCGCTCCTACAGGTCGGCGCGATGAGAAGAACCTGAAAAAAGGAATGCCGCCCCCGCGAAGGGGCGGCAAGTCGTCGACCTTGGAGAGAGAGATGGGCGCAGGGCGCCTAGCGGGTCGGCGGAGACTCGGGATCCTCGGGTGGCGTCTGTTCGTCGGTGGGATCCATCGAGGGAGGTTGCGCCAGCGACGGCGGCTGCGGGGCGTGGTGGTCCGGCGGCGTGGTGCCGTCGATCGGATCGGCCTCGACCGGCTCCGGCGCCTGGGTGCCGGCCGGGGCCGGGGTCTGGGTGGGGACCGCCGCGCTGTCGCTGGCCGGCGGCGGCGGCGCATCGGTCGGTTCCGGCGATTGCGGCTGGCATGCCGCCAGGCCCAGCGCGAACGCGGGCGCGAGCGACAGGCGAAGCAGACGATGCATGGAGCCTCCTGCGGGCATGAACGGGTGGCCAGACTGACGGCCGGGCCGTATGCCGGGCGTTACGGCGGCGCTAACGAAACGCAAAGGCGTGCGTCAGCCGCAATGCAGTTCCGTGATCACCTCGGCCTCGTCGACGTGGATGTTGAGGCGGCCTTCGAGGTACTCCATCGTCACCACCTGGCCGGGCTTCAGCGTGCGCGCGGTGGAAGCGCCGGCGCCGGCGCGGGCGCGCTCGATCACATCGTCGCTCGCGGTCTGCCCCACGAACGACTGCACGCGGGTGGCGTCGCAGGTCTCGGTGGCGGGCGGCGGCGTGGCGGGCTCGCCGGCGACGGGCTCGCCATCGCGCGCGTTCGGCGCGCAGGCGGCTACGACGAAGACGGCCAGGCCCAGGACGGGGGCGGTGCGGACGGTCGCGATGCGCATGCAGGACTCCTGTCGGTGCGAGGTCGATTGGAGCCCCCAGCCTGCCTGCGCCAACGTGTCGGCCAGGTAAATCCGCCGCCGCCGCCCGCCCGTGCCGCGGCGCGTTTTCGCGGCATTGACGCCCCCCTCCACAAGCTGGCGCGCATGCCGACGCCACGCCCGCCCGAAGCCGGTCCCGCCGACCGCGCCCCGTCCGCCGACGCGCGCGCGGACGCCCGCCTCGCCGGCCTGGTCTACGTCAGCGACGCGGACCCGGGCATCCACCGCAGGCGCGCCGGCAAGGGCTTCAGCTACCGCCTGCCGGACGGCGGCACGCTGCGCGACGCCGGGGAACTCGCGCGCATCCGCGCGCTGGCGATCCCGCCCGCCTATACCGAGGTGTGGATCTGCCCGCACCCGCGCGGCCACCTGCAGGCCACCGGCCGCGATGCGCGCCGCCGCAAGCAGTACCGCTACCACCCGCAGTGGGCGCAGACGCGGGGGCTGGGCAAGTTCGAGCGCGTGATCGCCTTCGGCCGCGCGCTGCCGCGGCTGCGCCGCCGTCTGCGCGCCGACCTGCGCCTGCCCGGCTTCCCGCGCGACAAGGTGCTGGCGATCGTGGTGTCGCTGATGGCCGACACGCTGGTGCGCGTGGGCAACGAGGCCTACGCCAGCAGCAACCGCTCCTACGGCCTGACCACGCTGCGCAACCGCCACGTCGACTTCCTGCGCGGCGGCCGCGCGCGGCTGAAGTTCCGCGGCAAGGGCGGGCAGGAGCACGACCTGGAGATCGACGACGCGCGCCTGGCGAAGCTGGTGCGCGCCTGCCAGGAGCTGCCCGGCCAGGCGCTGTTCCAGTACCGCGACGACGACGGCACGCTGCAGCCGGTGACCTCGGGCGACGTCAACGACTACCTGCGCGAGGCGATGGGCGAGCAGTTCACCGCCAAGGACTTCCGCACCTGGGGCGGCACCGTGCACGCGTTCCGCATCCTCGGCTGCACCGCGCGGCCGGCGCCGTCGCCGCGCACCGGCAAGCCGAGCGAGCGGGCCCTGAACCAGGCGCGCAACGAGGTGATCCGCGAGGTGGCAGAGGTGCTGGGCAACACGCCGGCGGTGTGCCGCAAGGCCTACATCGACCCGCGCGTGTTCGACGGCTGGGACGACGGCCGCCTGGAGCGCGCCGCGGCGGGCGCGCGCGGCCCCAGGCAGTGGGAGCAGGCGGCGCTGCGGTTCCTGGCGCGCTGCGAGCGCGAGACCGCGCGCGCGGGGCGCAAGCGGCGCTGAGCCCTGCGCCCGGCGTGGATTCCGCGGCGCGGGTGGCGCATCCTCGCCCGGTCCCCCTGCCAGGAGCGATCGCCGCATGACCCGCCGTTTCCCCGCCTTCGCGCTGCTGCTGGCCCTGGGCCTGCCGTCGGCGCACGCCGCATCGCGGGCCGCCGGGCCCGACGCCATCGACGGCGAGCGCCTCGCCGCGCACCTGCGCGAGCTGGCGTCCGACGCCTTCGAGGGCCGCGCGCCGAACACGCCGGGCGAGGCCAGGACGATCGCCTACATCGCCGAGCAGTTCGCCGCGGCCGGGCTGGCGCCGGCGGGCGACGACGGCGGCTGGCTGCAGGCGGTGACCCTGGAGCGCAGCGCGATCGCCGGGCCGGTGTCGGCGACGCTGCGCGTGGGCGGCGCCGAGCGCGCGCTCGCCAACGGCGAGGACATCGCGGTGGAGAGCCTGCACCCGGCCGGCCGCGTGGACCTGCGCGCCGCGCCGCTGGTCTTCGCCGGCTACGGCATCACCGCGCCCGAGCTGGGCTGGGACGACTACGCCGGGCTGGACGTGCGCGACAAGGTCGTCGTCGTGCTGGTCAACGATCCCGACTTCGAGGCCGGGGAGGGCGCCTTCGGCGGCCGCGCGATGACCTGGTACGGCCGCTGGCCCTACAAGTACGAGGAGGCCGCGCGCCGCGGCGCCGCCGGCGTGCTGATCGTGCACGAGGACGCCCCGGCCGCGTACCCCTGGGCCACCGTGCGCAACGGCCGCGCCGGGCCGCAGTTCGACATCGTCCGCGAGGACGCGCGCGAGCGCCACCTGCGCATGCGCGGCTGGATCCAGCGCGATGCGGCGGCGCGCCTGCTGGCCGACGCCGGCCACGACTTCGATGCGCTGAAGCGGCGCGCGCAGCAGCCCGGCTTCCGCGGCTTCGCGCTGCAGGATGCGAGCCTGTCGATCGCCTTCGACGTCGAGCACGACCGCATCCGCAGCCACAACGTGGCCGGCGTGCTGCCGGGCGCGCGGCGGGCGGACGAGACCGTGATCCTCTCCGGGCACTGGGACAGCTTCGGCATCGGCGAACCCGATGCGCAGGGCGACGCGATCATCAACGGCGCGGTCGACAACGCCACCGCGGTGGCGTCGCTGATCGAGCTGGCGCGCGCGTTCGCGCAGGGCCCGCGGCCGGCGCGCAGCCTGCTGTTCCTGGCCCTGACCGCGGAGGAGAACGGCCTGCTGGGCGCGCACTACTACGCCGCCAACCCGCTGCGCCCGCTGGAGACCACCGCCGCGGTGCTCAACATGGAGATGTGGAGCCCGGACGGGCCGACCCGCGACATCTCGTCCTGGGGCATCGGCCGGGTCTCGCTGGAACGCGACCTCGCCGCCGCCGCGCAGGCGGAAGGACGCCGCTGGTCGCCCGACCCCGACCTCGAGGCCGGCTTCTTCTACCGCGCCGACCACTTCGCCTTCGCCCAGGCCGGCGTGCCGGCGATCACCATCGGCCCCGGCATGGACCAGCTCGACGGCGGCGTCGAGGGCGGCCGCGCCGCGCGCGCCGACTACTTCGCCCAGCGCTACCACCAGCCGGGCGACGCGTTCGACGAGGGCTGGGACATGCGCGGCCCGACCGAGGACACCCGCGTGGTCTACCGCCTCGCCCGCGCGGTGGCCGATGCCGACGCCTGGCCCGAGTGGGACGCCGACAGCGAGTTCCGCGCCCGCCGCGCCGGCACCGACGCCGCCCGCGCCGCGCCCGCGCGCCCGTAGGCGCGCGAGCGTGCTCCTGCGGGCAACGCGGTCAGGCCGCCTGCGCCGGCGCCACCACGCGCAGCGGGTCGGCCTCGCGCTTCGAGCGTCCCGGCCTGGCCGATTCCTGGGATCGTCGGCAGCCCGGCGATCGACCCGGGTGTGGATGCCGGCAGGGTTCAGGGTTTTGAGAGGGAAGGAACGAGTCCATGTTGCGCGACAGCCTCAAGACGAAGGAGTTCTTCGACCGATGGATTTCGTACAACCTGGAAACCATGCGACGGAAACAGGATCGCCTCGAATCCGGGGGCATCCCGTTGCCATACGGGAAGGTCACCGCCTCCGCCGATCTGCGCAACAAGGCGCTGGAGGCAGCGATCATGAGCTACTCGCGCGGCGATGGCGTTGGCGAGCTTCGCGACCATGCGGTCACGTTGCTGGAGAAGCATGAGCAGCTCAGATCGATGTGCGACGCGCTGCCGCCGGACGAGCAGGAGAAGCGGATCCAGTACGAGCGGCTGTCTTTCGACAACTACCTGGATTTCCTCTGGTGGCTGTCCCTGGCGGTCTGTCTCGGGATGGATGGCGCGCATCTCGGGCGCGTGCTCGCCCTGATCGGCAACGCCGGCCACGACGCCCTGCTGGATCGCATCGCCGTGAAACTGGGCGATCGTCAGCGCGCCGTGTCCAGCGGCCTGGTGTTTCCCAAGCAATACGCGCTGCTGCTGCAAGCACTGGATGCGCCCTCGCCAGAGCAACCGGGACTGATCAGGAAATTCCTCGACGGCTGGTACAAGGGCAACAGGAACGTCGCCGCTTGGTACGACAGCCACAAGGGCGAAGACACCGGATACGTTGGCTACTGGAGTCTTGAAGCCGCGCTGGTCGTGAAAGCGTTCGGCATCGACGATTCGTCCTTCCGAAGGCATGCGAACTACCCGGCCGACCTGGTTCACGACGCCTGACGCGATCCGTTTCGCCAACGGTCCCCCGCGCCGGCCTCGTCGGCGTTCGCGGCCCGCTGAGGGATGCGCTCGCCCACCACGCCGGCGGCATGGACAAAGGGAATAATTGATGATTCGTGACAAGGTAAAAACGGCGACATATTTCGACGAATGGATTCACTACGATCAAGATGTAATCCAGCAAATACGCGACGAACTTGAGTCCGGCTCCTTGTCGCCATATGGCAAGGTTCAAGCGGCATATGACCTTGCCAAGAAAATTCTCGGTCGCGGCATAATGCGCTACTCAAGAGGGGATCGACTTGCCGATGTTCGCGATGATCTCGAGAGCCTGTTGGCTGTCCGTGAGCAACTGAAGGTGCTGTGCGATGCATTGCCATCGAGCGAGCAAAAGAACCGTTTCCAGTATGAGCAACTGAGTTTCGATAACTACCTGGATTTCTTCTGGTGGCTGTCCCTGGCAGCCTGCCTTGGCATGGGCGAGGTGCACCTCGGGCGAGTAATCGCCCTGATCGGCAACGTCGGCCACGACGCCCTGCTGGACCGCATCGCCGTGAAACTGGGCGATCGTCAGCGCGCCGTGTCCAGCGACCTGGTGTTTCCCAAGCAATACGCGCTGCTGCTGCAAGCACTGGATGCGCCCTCGCCAGAGCAACCGGGACTGATCAGGAAATTCCTCGACGGCTGGTACAAGGGCAACAGGAACGTCGCCGCTTGGTACGACAGCCACAAGGGCGAAGACACCGGATACGTTGGCTACTGGAGTCTTGAAGCCGCGCTGGT